>NZ_BAABAC010000014.1:33286-84245 GCF_039537225.1 Nocardioides ginsengisoli | reverse complement strand
TAAGCCTGCCAGCGCCGATGGTACTGCAACCGAGAGGATGTGGGAGAGTAGGACGCCGCCGGACATACTTTCAGGTAGAGGCCACCTTCGGGTGGCCTCTACTCTGTTTTGTACCTGTACTTTTCAATAGCGATTCGACGACGTCGGAGGAGACTGACGTGGCAGACCAGCGAGGCCGTGGCGACGGCTCACCGGCCCCCCGCAAGGGCGGGCCCCGTCAGGGCAGCGGAAGCGGCCGTCCCCAGAGCAGCGGTCGCCCCCAGAGTGGTGGTGGTGCCCGCAAGAGCTCCGACAGCCGGAGCAGCAGCGGCAAGCCCTACGACCGCGACCGCAAGCCGTACGAGCGCGACGGCAAGCCCGGCGATCGCGATCGCAAGCCCGGCGATCGCGATCGCAAGCCCGGCGATCGCGATCGCAAGCCCGGCGATCGCGATCGCAAGCCCTATGACCGTGACCGCAAGCCGGGCGCCTCGAGCGCCGGCCGCAGCGGCAAGCCCGGTGACGACAAGAAGCGCGCGCCGCGCGCCGCGTCGGATCGCAAGGGAGCCTGGGACAAGGGTCCCCGCGACGGCGAGCGCAAGGGTCCCCGTGACGGCGAGCGCCGAGGGCCCCGCGACCGCGCGGAGCGCTTCGAGCGCGCCGAGCGGATGGACCGGTCCGAGGCGCAGGCCATCTACGACGGCCCGCCGCTGCCCGACGACATCACCGGCGCCGAGCTGAGCGCGTCGGTGCGTGCCCACCTCAAGGGCCTCCCCGAGAAGCTCGCGTCCCGCGTGGCGCGCCACCTGGCCGCTGCTGGCCAGCTCGTCGACGACGAGCCGGAGACGGCCTACCAGCACGCGCTGGCCGCCAAGGCGCGGGCGTCGCGGATCGCCGTGGTGCGTGAGGCTGTCGGCGAGGCGGCCTACGCGGCCGGTCACTACGCCGAGGCGCTCGCCGAGCTGCGCGCGGCGAAGCGGATGAACGGCGCGACGGCGTACCTGCCGATCATGGCCGACTGCCACCGGGCGCTCGGCAACCCGACGCGCGCCCTGGAGCTGGCGAAGAGCCCGGCCGTGGTCCGGTTCGTGCCGGCGGCCAAGGCGGAGATGACCATCGTCGAGGCCGGCGCCCGCCGCGACCTCGGTCAGATGGACGCCGCGCTGCGCACCCTCGAGGTGTCGCCGATCAACAGCAAGAGCCGTGAGGCGTGGGTAGTCCGGCTGCGCTATGCGTACGCCGACACGCTCGAGGCCGCGGGCCGCCTCAGCGACGCGCTTACCTGGTTCCACAAGACGAACGCGATCGACGCGGAGGAGTACACCGACGCGGCCGAGCGCGCGGAGTCCCTCGAGAAGCGGGTCGACCGCAGCGCGGAGGACTGAGCTCCCGAGCTCCCGAGCTACTGGCCGTCGCCGGTCGCCTCCGGGCGTCCGGCGACGGTCACCAGCGCCTGCTGGTAGCCGGCGGGCTGGGTGTCCCACCGGATGTCCTCGCGATAGGCGATCTTGATCCGGTCGATGACCGCGAGCGCCGCGACGTCCGAGTCGACCCGTACGACGATCGAGTCGCCGGCCGTGAAGCGCTGGCCCTCGGGGTTGACCAGCTCGGCACAGAACTGCTCGGGCTTCGTCGTCACCCCGACCGTGCCGCGCCGGCACAGCAGGGGAGTGACCTTCAGCTTCACGTCGGCGGTCGTGTGCACCCGGACGCCGGAGATCCGGATGGTGCGGTCGAAGTCCTTGGTGGGCGCGAACATGCCGATGTAGAGGGGCTGGCCCACGACTCCACTGGCGTTGACCGTCTTGGTGGTCGTCGGGAGCCTGTCGGGGGTCAGCGCGTACCAGACCAGCCAGCCGATGCCGAGGACGACCGCGACGCCGAGCGCGAGGTAGCGCCAGGTCTTCGCCGAGAACGACGGGCGGGGGAGCGGCGGGGAGCTGAGCGCGCCGCCTGTCTTCGCGGTGGCGCGGGCGCCCGGCCGTCGGCTCACCGGCGGAGGGCCGGGCTCGCTCGGGCGGCGTCCCCGCTTGGGGCGCTCGGCCTTGCGTTTGCCGGGCACGGACGTAGTACCGCGGGTGGAGCCCCCCTCAGTCATGCCCGCACCCTAGGGCATCCGCGGGATGCCCCATCGGATGGTTCTAGAACCTGTCACACTCCTGCGCATGACGTTCCCCGGAGTGCGGATCCCCGAGCAGCCCAAGCGGCCGACGCTGGAGGGCAGTGTCGCGGTCCGCGACGGCAGGCGGATCAGCTTCGCGGAGTACGGGTCGCCCCGGGGGCCCGCGATCGTGTGGATGCACGGGACGCCGGGAGCGCGGCGGCAGATCCCGGTCGACGCGCGGGAGTACGCCGCGGAGGCCGGCGTCCGGATCATCGGGATCGACCGGCCGGGCATCGGCTCGTCGTCGCCGTACCTCTATCCGAGCATCCTGGACTGGACCGAGGACCTGTTGCTCCTGCTCGACGCGCTGGCGATCGACACGCTGCGGGTGATCGGGCTGTCCGGCGGTGGGCCGTACGCCCTGGCAGCGGGGGCAGCAATGCCGGACCGGGTGCACGGCGTGGGCGTCCTGGGCGGCGTGGCGCCGACGCGGGGGCCGGACGCCGCCGAGGGCGGCATCATCCAGCTCGCCGTCCACGCGGCGCCGCTGCTCGCCGCGACCCGGGTGCCGCTGGGCGTGGCGCTGACCGGCGCGATCCGCACCGTGAAGCCGCTGGCGGGGCCGGCGCTCGACCTCTACGCCGCCGTCCAGCCGCCCGGCGACAAGAACCTGCTCGGGCGCCCGGAGTTCAAGGCGATGTTCCTCGACGACCTGCTCAACGGAAGCCGGTTCCAGACCTCGGCTCCGCTGGCCGACCTGCTGCTGTTCACCCGGGAGTGGGGCTTCCGGCTCGACGAGGTGAAGGTCCCCGTCCGCTGGTGGCACGGGGACGACGACCACATCGTCCCGTTCCGGCACGGTCAGCATTGCGTCGACCGGCTCCCGACCGCCACGATGACCGTGATCGACGGCGAGAGCCACCTCGGTGGTCTCGGGATCGCCCAGAAGGTGATGGAGGAGCTCCTCGCGCTGGGGCAGTAGCCTCAGAACACGCCCGGATACGCTGGAAACAGGGCGTCCCATGCGCCACAATGGGCAACACAACCGCACATGCGTCACTCAGGCGCTGGTCGACCGGCTCCGAGACGACGAGGACCTCCGAAGAGACCGCTGGGGAAGGCGTATCTCGCGCCGGAGGTAGGGAGAGTCGAGGAGTTCGTGGTGTCCGGAAGCATGAGTGCAACCAGGGGCGTCTTCTACGTCCACTCCGCGCCGTCCGCGCTGTGCCCGCACATCGAGTGGGCTGTGGGCGGTGTGCTCGGCGTACCCGTGAGCCCGGACTGGACACCCCAGCCGGCGCAGTCGGGCAGCTATCGGTGCGAGTTCTCCTGGACCGGCAAGGCGGGAGCGGCGGCCGAGATGGCCTCCGCGCTGCGCGGCTGGAACCACCTGCGCTTCGAGATCACCGAGGAGCCGACGTCCTCCACCGAGGGCGCCCGCTACTCGTACACGCCTGATCTCGGCGTCTTCCACGCAGTGACCGGCATCCACGGGGACATCATGATCCCCGAGGACCGGCTCAAGGCGGCCGTGGTGCGCTCGGCGCTCGGTGAGGTCACCCTCGAGAACGAGATCGACAAGCTGCTCGGCAAGCAGTGGGACGACGAGCTGGAGACCTTCCGGCACGCCGGAGAGGGTGCGCCGGTCCGCTGGCTGCACCAGGTCGTCTGACCCGCCCCTGGAACCAAGGCAAGCGCCCCGGCTCGAATGATCGAGCCGGGGCGCTTGTGCGTTGCGGGTGCGTCAGAGCGGGATGTTGCCGTGCGCGCCACGGCGCACGCCCTGCGCGTGGACCGCCTCGACGAGGGCGGCCGCGAGCGCGGAGCGGGTGCTGGCCGGGTCGACGATCTCGTCGACGACGCCGATCTCGACGGCGCGCTCGACGCCGCCGGCGATCCGCTCGTGCTCCTCGGCGAGCTCGGCCTCGACCTGGTCGCGCAGCTCCGGGGCCACCTCGGCGAGCCGGCGGCGGTGCAGGATCCGGATGGCGGCGAGCGGGCCCATGACGGCGATCTCGGCGCCCGGCCAGGCGAACACCTTGGTGGCGCCGAGCGAGCGGGAGTTCATCGCGATGTAGGCGCCGCCGTACGACTTGCGGGTCACCAGCGTGACGCGGGGGACCTCGCACTCGGCGAAGGCGTGGAGCAGCTTGGCGCCGCGGCGGACGACGCCGTCCCACTCCTGGCCGACGCCGGGCAGGTAGCCGGGGACGTCGACCACGACGACCAGTGGGATGCCGAAGGCGTCGCACATCCGCACGAAGCGGGCGGCCTTCTCTGCGGACGGGGAGTCGAGGCAGCCGCCGAGACGCAGCGGGTTGTTGGCGACGACGCCGACCGTGCGGCCGCCGAGGCGCCCCAGGGCGGTGACGATATTCGGCGCCCAGCCGGCGTGCAGCTCGACCGTCGTGTCGGCGTCGAGGATGCCCTCGACGAGCGGGTGCACGTCGTAGGCGCGCTTGCGGTTGTCGGGGAGCAGGGCGCCGAGGTCCTGGTCGGGGACGGCGGTCGCGTCGAGACGACCCTGTGCGCCGACGAGCGCGGCGACCGAGCGGGCCTTGCCGAGCGCCTGCTCCTCGGAGGTGGTGACGACGTGGACGACGCCGGAGCGGCGGCCGTGCGGCTCGGGGCCGCCCAGGCGCAGCATGTCGACCGCCTCGCCCGTCACCGAGCGGACGACCTCGGGACCGGTGACGAAGATCCGGCCCTCGGGGCCGAGGATCACGACGTCGGTCAGGGCCGGGCCGTACGCCGCGCCACCGGCGGCCGGGCCGAGCACCACCGAGATCTGGGGGATGACGCCGGAGGCCCGGGTCATCACCTCGAAGATCCGGCCGACGGCGTGCAGGGAGAGCACGCCCTCGGCAAGACGCGCACCACCGGAGTGCCACAGCCCGATGATCGGGATGCGGTCGGTGAGTGCGCGGTGGTAGGCATCGACGACCACGGTGCAGCCGTCGTTGCCCATCGCGCCACCCATGACGGTCGCGTCCGAGCAGAACGCCACCACGCGGGCGCCGTCGACCGTGCCGGTCGCGGCCATCATCCCGCAGTCAGGGTCGCCGGACGGGAGGAGTTCCAGCGACCCTGGATCGAGGAGCGCGCTCAGCCGACGGAGAGGGTGACGGGGGTCGTCCTCTCGGGCCGGCTTCGCGGCGCTGGTTGCGGTCGGGGCTGACGCCAAGGTCAGCTCACCGAGCCGAAGACGACGGCGACGTTGGCGCCGCCGAAGCCGAAGGAGTTGTTGATCGCCGCGATGTCGCCGAGCGGGAGGTCCCGCGGCTTCGTCGCGACGTCGAGCTCGACCCGGGGGTCCTGCTCGTCGAGGTTGATGGTCGGGGGAGCGGTGCGGTGGTGGATCGCCAGCACGGTGGCGACCGCCTCGAGCGCACCGGCGCCACCGAGCAGGTGACCGGTCATCGACTTGGTGGCCGACACGACGAGGTCGTTGGCGGCCGAGCCGAGGACGGCGTGCAGCATCAGCGACTCGGCGACGTCACCCTGCGGGGTGGAGGTCGCGTGCGCGTTGACGTGGACGATGTCGCTCGGGCTGACGCCGGCGTCCTGGACGGCGGCGCGGATCGCGCGGGCGCCGCCACGACCGGCGGGGTCGGGCTGGGCGATGTCGTGGGCGTCGGCGGTGATGCCGGTGCCGAGGACCTCGCCGTAGATCCGGGCGCCCCGCGCCTGGGCGTGCGCGAGGGACTCGAGGACGAGGGCGCCGGCGCCCTCACCGAGCACGAAGCCGTCGCGGGCGGTGTCGAACGGGCGCGACACGGTGGTCGGGTCGCCGTCGTTCTTCGACAGGGCCATCATGTTCGCGAAGGCAGCGATCGGCAGCGGGTGGATGGCCGCCTCGGTGCCGCCGGCGATGGCGACGTCGACCCGGCCGAGCCGGATCTGGTCGGCGGCCAGCGAGACCGCCTCGTTGCCGGACGCGCAGGCGGAGACCGGCGTGTTGACCGGGCCGCGGGCGCCGAGCTTGAGGCTGATGGTCGCGGCCGGGGCGTTGGCCATGAGCATGGGCACCGCGATCGGGGAGACCCGGCGCGGCCCCTTCTCGAGGAGGACCTCGTGGTTGGACAGTAGCGTGTGGACGCCGCCGATGCCCGAGGCGAAGGCGACGCCGAAACGGTCGCCGTCGAGCTCGCCTGCCTCCTTGACGGCGTCGAGCCCGGAGTCGGCCCACGCCTCGAGCGCCGCCACGAGGGCGAGCTGCGAGGAGCGGTCGAGGCGACGGGCAACGACGCGGTCGAGGACCTCGGCGGGGTCGACGGCGGCCGTACCGGCGATCTTGACGGGGAGACCCTCAGCCATGTCGCCGAGGGGACGTACCCCCGAACGACCGGCGATCAGGCCCTCCCAGGTGCTGGCGACATCGCCGCCGAGCGGGCTGGTGGTGCCCAGGCCGGTGACGACGACACGAGTGCGGGACATGGCTGTTGGTCTCCTACCGGTTCGTGATCAGGCGGCGCGGTTGCGCTCGATGTAGGCGACGGCGTCGCCGACGGTCTTGAGGTTCTTGACCTCGTCGTCGGGGATGGTGACGCCGAACTTCTCCTCGGCCTCGACGACGACCTCGACCATGGAGAGCGAGTCGACGTCGAGGTCGTCGCTGAAGGACTTGTCCAGCTGAACGCTGTCGGCCGGGATGCCGGCGACCTCGTTGACGATCTCGGCGAGGGCGGCGCGGATCTCTTCGGTGCTCATTCTTGGTTTCTCCCGTGTTGTGAGATGGTGCTGGGTGGTGCTGAATCGTGGGCGGGCGCGCGGCCCGTCAGGGGACGACGACGACCTGGGCGGCGTACGCCAGGCCGGCGCCGAAGGCGATGAGCAGGGCGACGTCGCCGGACTTCGCGTCGCCGTCCTCGATCATCCGCTGGAGCGCCATCGGGACCGAGGCGGCGGAGGTGTTGCCGGCGTCGATGATGTCGCGGGCGATCCGGACCGAGGGCGGCAGCCGCAGCGAGCGGGCCATCGCGTCGGTGATCCGGTTGTTGGCCTGGTGGGGCACGAAGCAGTCGAGCTGGTCGGCGGTGATGCCGGCGCTGTCGAGGGCCTGCTGGGCGACCTTGGCCATCCCGTACGACGCCCAGCGGAAGACCTCGTTGCCCTTCATCGACAGGCACGGCATGGTCGGCTCGCCGGAGGCGAGGACGTCGCGCCAGTCGGGCGTGCGGATGTGGTCGTAGTGCTCGCCGTCGGAGCCCCAGACGACCGGGCCGATGCCCGGCGTCTCGGACGGGCCCACCACGACCGCGCCGGCGCCGTCGGCGAAGATGAACGCCGTACCGCGGTCGGTGGGGTCGGTGATGTCGGAGAGCCGCTCGACGCCGATGACCAGCGCGTAGCCGGCGCTGCCGCCGCGCACCATGTCGTTGGCGAGGGCGATGCCGTGGCAGAAGCCCGCACACGCGGCGGAGATGTCGAAGGCCGCCGCCTGCTCGGTGCCGAGCTGGTGGGCGATCATGGTCGCGGCCGACGGGGTCTGCAGCAGGTGGCTGACCGTGGCGACGATGACGCAGTCGATCTGGCGGGCGTCGATCCCGGCCGCGGCGAGCGCGTCCTGGGAGGCCGAGACGCTCATCGAGACGACGGTCTCGTCGTCGGAGGCGAAGCGGCGGGTCTTGATGCCCGAGCGCTGCTGGATCCACTCGTCGCTGGAGTCGATCGCGTCGATGATCTCGGCGTTGGGGACGACGCGGCGCGGGCGGTAGGCGCCGACGCCGAGGATCGCGGCGTGCGCGGCGCCGGTCTCGGTGCGCAGGGTCGCGCTCATGCGGGGACGACCTCGGGGTGCAGGCGGAGCAGGGGCTGGCCGGGTGCGACCGGGTCGCCGTCCTCGACGAGCCACTCGACGACCTGGCCGCCGTGGGCGGCGGTCACCGTGATCCGGTCGCGCAGGCTGGCGACCTCGCCGATCGTCGTACCGGCGGCGAGGAGGTCGGCGTCGGCGGCGGCCTGGTCGCGGTGGAACAGCCCCTTGGCGGGGGAGACGACCATCCGCCACGTGGGCGCGCTGTCGATGAGGGACGCCTCGGCGTGGCGGCCGCAGAACGCGCGGGCCTCGTCGAGCTGCTCGGGTCCGGTGAGCGCGAACGTCTCGACGTCCATGCCACGGCCCTTGAAGTAGCGCTTGGCGATGCCGGTCAGGGTGCCGGCCGGCGGCATCTCGAGGATGCCGGTGACGCCGATGTCGGCCATCGTCTCGAGGCACAGGTCCCAGCGGACCGGGCGCGCGATCTGACCGACGATCCGGGTCAGCACGTCGCGGCCGTCGTGGACGACGGTGCCGTCGGAGTTGGTGATGAAGCGCGTGCGCGGGTCGTGCGTGGAGACCGAGCGGGCCAGGTTGGCCACGTGGTCGACGGCGGGCGCCATGTGCTTCGAGTGGAAGGCGCCGGCGACCGAGAGCTGGCGCAGGCGGGCGCCCTTGGGCGCGTCCTCGGCGAAGGCGGCGAGCTGCTCCGTCGTACCGGCGGCGACGATCTGGCCGGGGCCGTTGTCGTTGGCGGCGGTCAGGCCCTGCGCCTCGATCGCGGCGAGGACCTCGTCGCGGTCGCCGCCGAGGACGGCGGTCATGCCGGTCGGCGTCACCGCGGCGGCCGCGGCCATCGCGTTGCCGCGCTCGCGGACCAGGACCATCGCCTGCTCGGCGGTGATCACGCGGGCGCCGACGGCGGCGGTGATCTCACCGACGCTGTGACCGGCGACCGCGCCGAGGCCGCGGTAGGCGTCCGCGGGATGCGGGTAGAGCTGCAGCGCCGCGACCAGACCGGACGCGACCAGCAGCGGCTGGGCGATCTTGGTGTCGCGGATGGTGTCCTCGTCCGCCTCGGTGCCGTAGTGGGCGAGGTCGAGCCCCGCCACGGCAGAGAGCCAGTCGATCCGCGCGGCGAACGTCGGGTCCTCCAGCCAGGGGCTGAGGAAGCCTGGGGTCTGCGCGCCTTGTCCGGGGGCCACGATCACGAGCACACGTCCAGAGTGCCGGGCGGGGGCGTCGGAACGCGCCTGCGCCGTCCACGAACTTGTCGGCGCGCCTTTGTAGGGGTCCCACAAGCCGGGGTGTCGGGTGGGGGCCGCTGGGCTTCCGGTGGATGGAAGAGGTATTGCGGTTGGGGACCAAACCGCAACGTTTCTGCCCGCTGACGTGCGGTTCCTGCCCCATCGGCGCCTGTAGGCGACCGACCCGATCAGACCCCGTTTTGTCGACCTAGGATGAGAGCGAGCTGCAGCGTCAATGCGTCCCGCGGCACGGCGGGCGTGAGCCCGGTCAGGTCGGCGATCTGTCCCAGGCGGTAGCGGACCGTGTTGGCGTGGACGAACAGCGCACGCGCGGTGGCCTCGATGCCGGCGCCGTTGGCGAAGTAGGCGACCAGGGTCTCGACCAGCTCGCCGCGGGCGACGCTGAGCGGGCGGAAGATGTCGTCGACCGCCTCGGCGCGGGCGACGTCGTCGCCGGCGAGGATCCGCTCGGGGAGCAGGTCGTGGGCGGAGACGGGGCGCGGGGCGTCGGGCCAGCCGACGGCGGCGCGCAGCGCGCCGAGGGCGACGCTCGCGGAGCGGTGGGCCTGGGCCAGGTCGGAGGCGGCGGGGCCGACGACGACGGCGCCCTCGCCGAAGAGGTGGACGACGGCCGCGGCGTCCTTCTCCGGCACCGTGACGCCGCCGAGGATGACGACGAGCAGGTGGCCCTGGACGGCGCTCAGTGCGTCGAGGCCCTGGTCGGCCGCGGCGCGGCGGACCTCCTCGAAGACCCCGTTCTGGGCGCCATTGGCCTCGGCGGGGGCGGGACCGACGACGACGGCGACCTCGCCGCGCGAGGACCAGCCGACGGCGCTGGCCCGTGACAGGACCGACTCGTCGGTCTCGGCGCGCAGGACGGCGTCGACGGCGAGGGCCTCGAGGCGGGCGTCCCAGCGGCCGCGGACCTCGGCGGCGCGGGCGTAGACCTCGGCGGTGGCGAAGGCGACCTCGCGGCCGTAGCGCAGCACGGCGGCGTGGACGTCGGGCAGCACCGACGGGTCGAGGAGGCGCTCGACGCTGCGCTCGACCTCGTCGATGGTGAGCTTGATCAGGTCGACGGTCTGGTGGAGGTCGATGACGCCGGCCATCGCGCGCGGGGCCACGCCGAAGACGTGCAGCACCACCTCGTCGTCCTGCGGGTCGGTGCCGCCGCCGTCGGCGAACCAGTCGACGAAGCCCTTGACGCCCGCCTGGACGATCATCCCGACCCAGGAGCGCTCCTCGGCGGTGAGCTCGCGGAACCACGGCAGATCGGCGTCCATCCGGGCGATCGCGGCGGTGCCCAGCGAGCCCGAGGCGGCACGCAGCTGCTGGGTGGCGTCAGACCGGGACGAGCGGCCCATGGGGGACATGCACCCAGCCTAGAACGCGGTGGTCCGGAGAGTTCGGGGTGTCGGCCCGTCGGCGTGCATGGTTGAATCGTTGACTGGTTGCTAGCAGGAGTTCGCACCTGTTAGCGCGACGAGCCGTCCAGACAGGAGAGGCCATGGCGACGACGGACGACGTCCAGTACGTCACCCTGCACGGCAAGCGGCGCGCGTACGTGCTGAAGGGCAAGGGCCCCGCGCTCCTGCTGCTCCACGGCCTCGCGTGCGACCACACCACGTGGTCGCCGGTGATCGACGACCTCGCGCAGCGCTACACCGTGATCGCGCCCGACCTGCTCGGCCACGGGCTGTCCGACAAGCCGCGCGCCGACTACACCCTCGGCGGCTACGCCAACGGCATGCGCGACCTGCTCACCGTCCTCGGCATCGACAAGGTGACCGTCGTCGGCCACAGCTTCGGCGGCGGCGTCGCGATGCAGTTCGCCTACCAGTTCCCCGAGCGCACCCAGCGGGTGATGCTCGTCGCGACGGGTGGCCTCGGGCCCGAGGTGACGCCGATGATCCGGCTGATCCAGGTGCCCGGCTGGTTCCGGGTGATGGGGATGCTGACGCTGCCGGGCATCCGGCACGCCGAGACCCTGGCGCTGCGCGCCGCCGCCCGGTACGGCGACCTCGGCCCGCTGCGCAAGTACACCCGCGACCTCGACGAGGTCGCCGACATCGTCGAGTCCTGGAAGGACCGGCGTACCCGCTTCGCGATCCGCCACCTGGTCCGCGCGGTCATCGACTGGCGCGGCCAGATCGTGACCATGTCCGACCGGGCCTATCTCTCCGAGGCGATGCCGATGGCCGTCGTCTGGGGCCGTGATGACCAGGTGATCCCGGTCCGGCACGCGTCGAACGCGGCCGCGCTGGCGCCCGACGTCCGGGTCGAGGTGCTGCCCGATGCCGGCCACTTCCCGCACAAGACCCACCCGGAGCGGTTCGTGCGCCTGCTCGACGACTTCATCTCCACGACCGAGCCGGCGACCTACAACCGGGCGCGCTTCCGGCGGATGCTCAAAGCCGGCGCCTCGGCGCCGCTGGGGCCCCTGGCTGCGGCCGCCGCGGCGGCGGCCGGGGCCGAGCCGGGCACGGCTGCTGCTGAGCCGGCGGCCGCTGCTCCTGCCTGAGCGGCGGGACGGGGTCGCGGGCGGCCCATGTAACTCGGTGTCCGTGCATCCACCCCGGGGTCATGACGGGTCACAGCGCCGTGGTAGTTGCACGAACACCGAGTTACTAGGGTGATCGCGGGTCAGGGCGCGTGAACCCGGCCCCATCGCGTCGTGACGCATAGGCGTCGGCGGCCCGCCCATGTAACGCGGTGTCCGTGCATCCACCACGGGGTCATGACGGGTCACAGCGCCGTGGTAGTTGCACGAACACCGAGTTACAAGCGTGGTCGCGGGTCAGGGCGTGTGACCAGCCGGTCTCAAACCGCGTGAGGCCTCGACAGCCTGCCGGAGCCGGTGCCAGCCGTCCTCGCCAGGGACCGAGATCCGGATCGCGCCCGGGGCGCCGAGCGCGCTGCCCGGGCGGACCGCGATGCCGGCGTCAGCGAGACGTCGTACGGCGGCGGCTTCGTCGGGCACGCGCGCCAGCACGAAGTTCGCGTGCGAGGGGACCACGTCGTACCCGTGGCGGGTCAGGAGGTCGCCCACGCGGCCTCGCATGTCGATCGTGTGGACTCTGACCGCCTCGTGGTGCTCGCGATCGCGCAGCGCGGCGAGCGCCGCCGCCTGGGCGAGCCGGTTGACGGAGAAGGGGGCGCGGATGCTGCTGAGTGTCGCGATCACGTCGGCCGGAGCGATCAGGTAGCCCACCCGCAGCCCGGCCAGGCCGTGGGCCTTGGAGAACGTTCGCAGGACGGCGAGCCCGCCGTCGGCGACGAGCGGTACGGCGGTCGCGGCGGCCGGGTCGGGGGCGAAGTCGACGTACGCCTCGTCGACGACGACCAGCCCGGCGCGCGAGCGCTCGCGGAAGCGGCGGATCTCGTCGCGGGCCACGAGGGTGCCCGTCGGGTTGTGCGGGTTGACGACGTGCGCGATGTCGGCGGCGACCTCGGCCATCGCGGTGAGGTCGTGCCGGTCGTTGACGAGCGGCACCGAGACGACCGAGCCGCCGACCACCTGGGTGCTGATCTCGTCGACGCGATAGGCGGGGGAGGCGCAGACGGCGGTCCCGCCGCCGGCGAGGAAGGCGAGCGCCAGCAGGAAGATCAGCTCGTCGGAGCCGTTCCCGACCAGCACCTGCTCGACCAGCACGCCGTGCTGCTCGGCCAGCGCCGCGCGCAGGTCGGCGGCCATCGCGTCGGGGTAGCGGTGCGACCGCCGCGCCTCGCGCAGCACCGCGTCGACGACGTACGGGCTCGCGCCCAGGGCGCACTCGTTGGACGACAGTGACCCGTCGGCCGACGGAGCCTTGGCGCCCGGTGCGTACGGCTCGAGCTCGGTCAGCCAGGGGCGGGCGGTGAGGGTCATCGGACCTCCTCGAGCGGGGCCGGGAGGGCACGGCGGGCGCGGCGGGCGGTGTCGTAGAGCCGACCCGCTCGGTACGACGACCGGACCAGCGGTCCGGACAGGACGCCGGCGAAGCCGATGTCCTCGGCCTCCTCGGCCAGCTCGACGAACTCCTCGGGCTTGACCCACCGCTCGACCGGGTGGTGGCGCACGCTCGGGCGGAGGTACTGGGTGATGGTGACCAGCTCGCAGCCGGCGTCGTGGAGGTCCTGGAGGGCCTGGGAGATCTCCTCGCGGGTCTCGCCCATGCCGAGGATCAGGTTCGACTTGGTGACCAGGCCGAAGGCGCGGGCCTGGGTGAGGACGTCGAGCGAGCGCTCGTAGCGGAAGCCGGGGCGGATCCGCTTGAAGATCCGCGGCACCGTCTCCACGTTGTGCGCCAGCACCTCGGGCCGCGACGCGAACACCTCGGCCAGCAGCTCCGCCCGGCCGTTGAAGTCGGGGATCAGGTTCTCGACACCAGTGCCGGGATTGAGGTCGTGGATCGCGCGGACCGTCTCGGCGTACAGCCAGGCGCCGCCGTCGGCGAGGTCGTCACGCGCGACGCCGGTGATGGTGGCGTACTTCAGGCCCATCGTCCGCACCGACTCCGCGACCCGCCGGGGCTCGTCGCGGTCGAGCGGCTGGGGCTTGCCGGTGTCGATCTGGCAGAAGTCGCAGCGGCGGGTGCACTGGTCGCCGCCGATGAGGAAGGTGGCCTCCTTGTCCTCCCAGCACTCGAAGATGTTGGGGCAGCCGGCTTCCTGGCAGACGGTGTGGAGTCCCTCGGACTTCACCAGCTTGTGGAGGGCGGTGTACTCCGGGCCCATCTTCGCCTTGGTCTTGATCCAGGAAGGCTTCCGCTCGATCGGGGTCTCCGCGTTGCGGACCTCCAGCCGGAGAAGCCTGCGTCCCTCCGGCCGGATGGATTCGTCGGCCATCAGGCCTCCGGCTCGAGGAGGGCCCGCAGCTCGCGGGCGTACCGGCCGGCCTCGGCTCCGTCGATCACCCGGTGGTCGAAGGTGACGGTGAGGTTGAGCATCCGGCGGACGGCGACGCCTCCGGCGACCGCGACGACCCGGTCGGTCGCGCGGTGCAGCCCGATGATCGCGGTCTGCGGCGGGTTGATGAGCGGCGTCGCGAGGATGCCGCCGCTCCTGCCCGGGCTGGTGACCGTGACGGTCGCGCCGCTGATGTCGCGGGCCGCGATCCGGCCCGCCCGGGCGCGCTCGGCGCGCTCGGCGACCTGGGCGGTCAGCTCCTCGGGGGAGTGGGCGAGCGGGTCCCGCAGCACCGGTACGACGAGCCCACGGGGCGTGTCGACGGCGAACCCGACGGCCACCTCGTCGTACGTGAGGATCTCGTCGTCGACGACGTGCGCGTTGAACAGCGGATGATCCGCGGCCAGCCGAGCGACCGCCCGGCACACGTGGGCGAGCAGGAGCCGCATGTCGACCCGGGTGACATCGCACTCCTCGACGACGTGGACACCGGGGATCTGTGCGTGCGACTGAGCCATCCGCTCGGCGATCGCCTTGCGGATCCCGACCAGCGGCGTTCGGGTGACCGTGGGCGCGCTCACGTCGGACTGCTCTCGGCGAGCAGGGTCGAGTCGGACAGACTGCCGCCGGACAGCGCCGCGAAGCGCTGCTGCAGGTCGCGCGGCGTCAGGTCGGTCAGCTGCTCGCCGCAGACGTCGACGACGATCCGGCCCTGGTGCATCATCAGCAGCCGGTCGGCGTGGTCGAGCGCGTGTTTCATGTCGTGGGTGACCATGAGCGTGGTGATCCGGCGCTCGCGGACGAGGCGCTCGGTGGCGGCGTTGACGCGGGCCGCGCTGTTCGGGTCGAGCGCGGCGACGTGCTCGTCGAGCAGCATCAGCGCGGGCGAGCCGAGGCAGGCCATGGCGACGGCGATGGCCTGCCGCTGTCCGCCGGACAGTGACCCGGAGACGGCGCCGAGCCGGTTCTCCAGGCCCATGCCGAGCGGCTCGAGCAGCTCCTGCGCAGCGGCGCGCACCTTGGCCGACGACGTACGACGCAGCGGGAACCGGCCGCGTCGTCCGGCCATGGCGAGCGCGAAGTTCTCCTCGATCGTCAGGTTGGACACCATGTTGTCCTGCGGGTTCTGCCGGACCCGCGAGACCAGGCCGATCCGGCGCCACGACGGCAGCGTGGTGACGTCCTGGCCGCGGACGAGGACCTGGCCCTCGTCGGCCAGCAGGTTGCCGGCGATCATGGCGAGCGTCGTCGACTTGCCGGCGCCGTTGGAGCCGATGATCGAGACGAAGGTGCCCGCGGCGACCTCGAGGCTCAGGTCGTCGACCGCCGTGACGAGCTCGCGGCCCGGCGCCAGGAAGCGCTTGGTGCACCCGCTCATCAGCAGGTCGGGGTTGAGGTCAGATGAAGCTAGCAACGCGGTCCTCCTCGTAGTACCGGGTGCGGGCGATCCGGCGCTGACGCCGGCCGCTCGCGGTGAGTGCGCTCAGCCAGCTGCGGCCCTGGCTGCGCACGGCGATGACGACGACCACCACGCCGGCGGTCAGCAGCTGGAGCAGGTTGGGGTCGAGCCCGATCTGCAGCGAGGTGGCGACCGCGAAGCGGTAGACGACCACGCCCGCGACGAGCGCCAGCAGGATCGGCAGCACCCGCGCGGAGCGGGTGAAGCTGAGGCCGAGCATCATGCCGGCGAGTCCGATCACGATGACGCCGTTCTGGATGGTGACGTCCATGAAGCCCTGGTTGTGGACGACAAGCCCGCCGGACAGCGCCGCGAGCGCGTTGGCGACCGCGAGGCCGACGGCCTGGCGCAGCTCGGTCCGGACGCCGAGCCCGCGGGCGGTCTGGATGTTCTGGCCGGTGGCGACGAGGGAGAGCCCGTAGTCGGTGCGCAGGAACCAGAGCAGCGCCATGACGAGCAGCGCGGCGATGACGCCGCCGGTGATGATCGTGCCCGCGCGGTAGGTCAGGCCGGCGTCCGCGGCCCAGGAGAACGCGGTCGTCGTACCGAACAGGGAGACGTTGCCGGAGCTCATGATGACCAGGCACATGGAGTACGCCGCGGTGGCGACGAGGATGCTCGCGAGCAGCACGTTGAGCTTCAGCTTCATGTGCAGCACCGCGGTGACCAGGCCGGTCGCGGCGCCCGCCACCATGGCGAGCGCGAGCGAGACCACGGGGTCGTGGCCGTGGACGGCGAGGACCGCCGCGGTCGACCCGCCGACGCCGAACGAGCCCTGCAGGGTCAGGTCGGGGAGGCTCATCACCCCCATCGCAAGGTAGATGCCGAGCACCAGTGGGACATAGAGGAGTCCCACCTGGACGGCGATCTCGACGAGATTCCAGATCATGGTGTGGTTCCTCCTCAGCGCGTCGTGAGCGCGGCGTCGCGGATCTCGGCGGGGACCTTGATGCCGAGCGCCTTGAGCTTGGTCAGGTTGAGGTCGAAGCCGCCGGTCTCGGGGACGACGACCGGGGTGGTCGCCGGGTCGGCGCCGTCGATCACCTTCAGCACGACCTTCGCGACCTCCTCGCCGACCACCTTGTAGTCGTAGGAGGACGAGATGACACCGCCGGCGTCGACGGCCTCGCTGGTGCCCCCGTAGACCGGGATGTTCGCGTCGTCGGCGACCTTCATCAGTCCCTCGACGGCGCTGATCGTGGTCGTGTCGCCCGGGATCTCGATGGCGTCGACCTTGCCGACCAGGCTCTGCGCAGCCTGGGTGATGTCGGAGCCGTTGCTGATCGTGGCGGTGACGTAGCCGATGCCGATCTCGTCGAGGTGCTTGCGAACCTTGGCAGCCTGGGCGTCACCGGCGGGGTCGCCGAGCTTCCAGATCAAGCCCACCTTGTGGAGGCCCGGGATCAGCTTGGTCATCGCGTCGATGTCCGGCACGGGGTCGATGACGTCGGCGACACCGGTGACATTGCCTCCGGGCTTGTCCATCGACGCGACCAGCTTGGCCTCCACCGGGGTCGATGAGGCGGCGAAGACGATCGGGATGTCCCTGGTCGCGGTGGCCATCAGCTGTGAGGCCGAGGTACCGACCGGGACGATCACGTCACACCCGCCGGAGATGAACTTCTGGGCGAGCGTCTGCTCGGTGGCGGCGTCGGCGTTGGGGTTCTGCACGTCCAGCTTCAGGCCGTCGGCCATCGCGCCCTTCAGCCCGCTCTTGATGCCGGCCAGCAGGTCGTCGATGACGGTCGCCGTGGCGTACTGGTCGACGCAGACCTTGGCATCGGCGGCGTCCTTCGCGCTCCCGCCGCCGCCCTCGCTGCAACCGGCGAGCGCCGCGCAGGTCAGAGCAGAGGCGGCGAGGACGAGGTAGGTGCGCTTCACAGGGACTCCTTGGTGGTGGGTGGAACCCGAGAGACGGCCTGCGCGGGCCGGGGTGGTCATGCGAGCTCCGCGGCCACGTCGGCCACGGCCTCCGCGAGGACGGCGACCGTGTGGTCGACGTCCGCGCGCTCGAAGATGTACGGCGGGCACACACCGAAACGGTCGCCGCGGTAGCCGTCGGCGTTGCCGCTGAACGACGGGTTGATCAAGACGCCGCGCTCCTGGCACTTGCGGGCGATCCGCTTGCTCACGCCGAGCTCGTACGGGAACGGCTCCTTGGTGGTGCGGTCGCTCACGACCTCGATGCCCGCGAGCATGCCGAGGCCACTGACCTCGCCGATCAGCGGATGGTCACCGATCGCCGCGCGGATCTCGTCGATCAGGTAGCCGCCGACGTCGCCGGCGCGCGCGACCAGGTCGTGCTTCTCGATGTGGCGCAGCACGGCGAGCCCGACCGCGCACGACAATGGATTGCCGCCGTAGGTGAAGCCGTGCTCGAACATGCCGCTGCCGGCGGCGACGGCGTCGTAGATCTCGTTGCGCGCGATCACCGCGCCGAGCGGCGAGTAGCCGCTGCTGATGCCCTTGCCGCAGGTGATCAGATCCGGGACGACACCGAAGTGCTCGATCGCGAAGTTGCGCCCCGTGCGGCCCATGCCGCTGAGCACCTCGTCGACGATCAGCAGGACGTCGTACTCGTCGCAGATCTCGCGGACCCGCTCGAAGTAGCCCTCGGGCGGCACCATGCCCATCGCCGCTGCCCCGACGACGGGCTCGGCGATGAATGCCGCGACGTGCTCGGGTCCCTCGTTGAGGATGACACGCTCGACGTCGTCCGCGCACGACAGGGTGCAGGCGTCGCTCTGGGCGCAGAGAGTGCACCGGTAGCGGTACGGCGGCGCTGCGTGCGCGAACGGCAGCAGCATCGGTGCGTAGCTGACGCGGCGCATGACGTGTCCGGTCGCGGAGAGCGCGCCGAGGGTGTTGCCGTGGTAGCTGCGCCAGCGGCCGACGATCTTGTGCTTCGACGGCTTGCCGGACTCGACGAAGTAGTGGCGCGCGAGCTTGATCGCGGTCTCGTTGGCCTCGGAGCCGCCGGAGGTGAACCGGACGTAGTCCATGCCCTCGGGGGCGAAGTCGGCGAGCTCGCGGGCGAGCTGCTCCTGCGGCTCACTGGTGAACTGGCCGCAGAAGCTGACCTTGGCGGCCTGCTCGGCCATCGCGTCGAGGACGTCCTGGACGCCGTAGCCGATGCTGATGACGATATTGCCGCCCGAGGAGGCGTCGAGGTAGCGGTTGCCGTCGACGTCCCAGACGTGGACGCCGGAGGCGCGATCGACCGCGGGGGCGGGGTGCAGCAGGTCGCGGTGGAAGACCTGGCTGGCCGGTGAGGTGCTCATGCGGTCACGGTTCCTCTCAGGGACGAGCGCAACGTGCGCGCGGCGTGGGCGATGTCGGCGACGGACGGGACGAAGGCCGTCTCCAGCGACGCGGCGAAGGGCACCGGCGTCGCGGGCGGCTGGAGCAGCCGGACCGGGAACCCGGTGCGGCCCTCGGGGGTGTCGAGCAGGCCGGCGCACAGCGCGGCGGCGGGGCCGGACCCGGGCCAGGACTCCTCGACGACGAGCAGCGCGCCGGTGCGCTCGGCGCTGGCGCGGACCAGGTCGACGTCGAGCGGTGCCAGTGAGCGCAGGTCGACGACCTCGGCCTCGATTCCGTCGGCGGCGAGCTCGGACGCGGCCCGCAGCGCGCGCTGGACCATCAGGCCGGAGGCCACGACGGTGAGGTCGGCGCCGTCGCGTCGTACGGCGGCGCGGCCGAGGCGGACCTCGATCGTCGGGTCGACCTCCGCGCGGGCGCCGTGGAGCAGGCTCATGTGCTCGAGGACGACGACCGGGTTGTCGTCGCGGATCGCCGAGCGCATCAGCGAGTAGGCGTCCTGGGGCGTGGTCGGCATCGCGACCTTGAGTCCGGGGAAGGACATCAGCATCCCGGCGCAGCTCTCGGCGTGGCCGCGGTGGGGGCCGACGCCGCACTTGGCGCGGACCACCAGCGGGACGGTGACCTCCCCGCGGGTGCGGAACGCGACCGACGCGCCCTCCAGGGCGAGCGGCGTCATGGTCAGCGCAAGGAACTCGGCGAACATCAGGTCGACGATCGGGCGGCTGCCGGCCATCGCTGCGCCGACGGCCGTGCCGACCATGGCGGCCTCCGAGATGGGAGCGTCGATGATCCGACCCTGGGCGCCGAAGGCGTCCCACAGGCCCTTGGCCGACTGCATCGGACCGCCGAAGACACCGATGTCCTGGCCGATGAGGTAGACCGACTCGTCGGCCGTCATCTCCGCGGCGACCGCGGCGACGATCGCCTCGCTCATGGTCATCCTGGTCACGAGGCGCTCCTCAGGTCGGTCCAGGCGTCCTCGGCGAACGCGCTGGTGCTCGGGGTGATGTCGTCGTCGCCACGGGACTTGGCCTCGGTGACGATCTCCTCCATGCGGGCGTGGATCTCGTCACTGCGGCGCGCGGCCTCGTCTGCGTCGAGCGCGCCCTCGGCGACGAGGAGCGCCTGGAAGCGGGCGATCGGGTCGCGCTCGGCCCAGGTCGCGACCTCCTCGGACGTGCGATAGGTCTCGGGGTCGTTCATGTAGTGGCCGCCCATGCGATAGGTCAGCGCGTGCACGAATGACGGACCGCCGTCCTCGCGAGCGCGGGCGACGGCGGCGCCGACCGCCGTACGGACGGCGCGGAGGTCGTTGCCGTCGACGTCGTCGGCGGCGATGCCGAGCGCGCGGGCCCGGTCGGAGACCCGTTCGCCGGCGAGTGCGACGGCCGACGGCAGGGAGGTGGCGTACTGGTTGTCCTGGCAGACGTAGACGATCGGCAGCCCGAGCATGGCGGCGAGGTTGAGCGACTCGGCGACGATGCCGCTGTTGGCCGTGCCATCGCCGAAGCCGCAGACGGCGACCGCGCCGGGGCTGGTGCGCCGTAGGTGGAGGGCCGCGCCGGTGGCGTAGGCGACCGACGTGCCGAGCGAGCCGGAGAACATGCCGATCGAGCGCGGGCCGGGGGTCGGGCAGATGTCACCGCGCCAGTGGCCGCCGGACCCGCTGCCGCGGACACCGAAGACGCCGGCAGCGAGGACGTCGGGGGAGGCGCCGCGCTGGAGCGCGACCGCGCAGGTGCCGCGGAAGTGGGGCGCGACGACGTCGTCGGGGCTGAGGTCGGCATACGCGCCGACGAAGACGGCCTCCTCTCCGCGGGCCTCGTGCCAGTGGCCGTTGTGGCGGCACATCGCCTGGTCGAAGGCGCGGGCCTCGACCATGGCGTGCCAGAGGGCGGTCTCGGTGACGCTCATGCCGGCGCGCCGATCTCCGCGATCACCTGGCCGATGCGGACGGTGTCCTCGGGCTCGCCATGCAGTGCGGCCACGACGCCGGCGACCGGGGCCTCGATCTCGAGGTTGACCTTGTCGGTCATCACCTCGGCGATCGGCTGGCCGGCGTCCACGGTGTCGCCCACCGCGCACAGCCAGGTCGCCAGGACCGCCTCCTCGACGCCGTCGCCCAGCTCTGTGATCGAGACGGAAGTGCTCACCGATGTCCTTTCGGTCGGGGGGATGGGTTGCTAAAGTGGTGCTACCGCTTTAGAAAGTGGTACTACCAATTGAGTGAATAGTGATCTGGCGCACCATCGGCTGTCAAGAGGTTCGCTGGATCAGGCTGCGGCTACAGTCGCTGCGCCCCAGCAGGAAAGGTCTTCCGCATGTCGATCGAGCACGACGCCGGCTCCTCGCTCAGTGAGCTGTTCGCCGACGACCCCCTGTCCGGATCTCTCGCGGCGCTGATCCAGCAGATGCGCCCGGGCGACAAGCTGCCCAGCGAGCGCGACCTCGCCGTCCAGCTGGACGTCAGCCGGACGGCACTGCGCGACCGGCTCGGCATGCTCGAGGGACTCGGGGTGCTGCGCCGTCGTACGGGAGCAGGAACGTTCGTCGAGACGCTGCGCCCCGACGCCCTCGCCTTCGCGCTGAATCTGGCGATCAGCTCCTCGCACCTGCCGCTCGGCTCCCTGGAGTCGGTGCGGATCGCGCTGGAGCGTCAGGCCGCCGCCGAGGCAGCGCGACGCGCCGACCCGGTGCTCATCGCCTACATGAAGCGCGCCATCGACACGATGGCGGCGACCGAGCTGCAGGCCGACGTACTGGCAGCGGACCGAGCCTTCCACCAGTCGCTGCTGCGTGCGGCCGGCAACCCGTCCCTCACGTTCTTCGCCGAGGCGCTCTCGAGCGTCCTCACCCAGGACCTCGCCGACCGCAGCGAACGGCTCAGCAACGAGCCGCTCAGCACGTCACGGCAGGCGTTGCTGGTCGACCACCACACGCGGATCTACGACGCGATCCTTGCCGGCGACCCCGCGCGGGCGATGCGGGCAGTGGACGAGCACTTCGACGCGATCGGCCAGAGCTGACCTGCTCCTGCCTGCCTCTTCGGGACGGCCCGGCCGGCTACTTCGCTGAGCTCGCACAACGACCGTGCGGGACGGCCTCGATTCGAGGCCGCCCCGCACGGATGGTGGTGCCGGTGGTCCGCTCAGGCGTCGCCGCCCTCCTGGAGGACACCGGCGACGGCGGTCGGGTCGTCGATGCGGTAGCGCTCGACGGCCTCCTTGACCCGGCCCGGGTCGATCTCGCCGGCGTCGGCGAGCGCGGCGAGGGCCTGGACGACGACCGACTGCGCGTCGACCTGGAAGAAGCGCCGGGCGGCGGGGCGGGTGTCGGCGAAGCCGAAGCCGTCGGCGCCGAGGACGCGGTAGTCGGCCGGGACCCACTGCGCGATCTGCAGCGGGACGGCGGTCATGTAGTCGGACACCGCGACGACCGGGGCGTTGGCGCGGGGGCCGTCGCCCAGCGCCGCCGTGACGTACGGCGTGCGGTGGGCCTCGTCGGGGTGGAGGAGGTTCCACTTCTCGGTGGCGATGCCCTCGCGGGCGAGCTCGTTCCACGAGGTGACCGACCAGGTCTCGGCGTGGACGCCCCAGTCCTCGGCGAGGATCCGCTTGGCGTCCTCGATCCACGGGAAGCCGACGCCGGAGGCGAGCAGGCGGACCTGCGGGCCGTCGGGGGCGGGGGAGTCGGCGACCTTGTACATGCCCTTGAGCAGGCCCGCGACGTCGAGGCCCTCGGGCTCGGCGGGCTGGGCGACCGGCTCGTTGTAGACGGTGAGGTAGAAGATCAGGTCCTCGCCGAGGGGATGCTCGGCGCTGACGCCGTACATCCGCTCGATGCCGCTGCGCATGATGTGCCCGACCTCGTAGGCGAACGCCGGGTCGTAGTGGACGACGGCCGGGTTGGTCGAGGCGAGCAGCGGGGAGTGGCCGTCGGCGTGCTGCAGGCCCTCGCCGGTGAGCGTCGTGCGGCCGGCGGTGGCGCCGATGAGGAAGCCGCGGGAGAGCTGGTCGGCCATCGCCCAGATCGAGTCGCCGGTGCGCTGGAAGCCGAACATCGAGTAGAAGATGTAGAACGGGATCATCGGCTGCCCGTGGGTGGCGTACGACGAGCCCGCCGCGATCGCCGACGCCATCGCGCCCGCCTCGGAGATGCCCTCGTGGAGCATCTGGCCCTGCGGCGACATCTTGTAGGACAGCAGCATGTTGCGGTCGACCGACTCGAACTGCTGGCCGTGCGGGTCGTAGACCTTGGCCGAGGGGAACATCGCGTCCATGCCGAAGGTGCGGTACTCGTCGGGCGCGATCGGGACCAGTCGCTTGCCGATCTCGGGGTCCTTCATCCAGTCCTTGAGGAGCCGGACGGCGGCCATCGTGGTGGCGACCTTGTTCTTGCCGGCACCCTTCTTCAGGTCGGCGTACATCGCGTCGCCGGGCAGGGTGAGGGGCTTGGACCGGATCACGCGCCGGGGGAGCGAGCCGCCGAGCTGGCGCCGGCGCTCCATCATGTACTCGATCTCCGGCGAGTCGGCGCCCGGGTGGAAGAAGGGCGCCGTTCCGGTGGCCTGGTAGGCCGCCTCGAGGTCGCGGTCGCTGATCGGCAGGTAGAGCCGGTCGCGGAACTTCTTCAGGTCGTCCTGGGTGAGCTTCTTCATCTGGTGGGTGGCGTTCTTGCCCTCGAGGGCGTCGATCGTCCAGCCCTTGACGGTGTGCGCCAAGATCACGGTCGGCTGGCCGACGTGCTTGGTGGCGGCCTCGAAGGCGGCATAGACCTTGCGGTAGTCGTGGCCGCCGCGCGGCAGCTTCTCGATCTGCCGGTCGGTCATGTGGGCCACCATCGCGCGCAGCCGCGGGTCGGGGCCGAAGAAGTGCTCGCGGTTGTAGGCGCCGGACTCGACCGAGAAGGTCTGGAAGGCGCCGTCGGGCGTGGAGTTCATCTTGTTGACCAGGACGCCGTCGACGTCGCGGGCGAGCAGGGCGTCCCACTCACGGCCCCAGACGACCTTGATGACGTTCCAGCCCGCGCCGCGGAAGTTGGCCTCGAGCTCCTGGATGATCTTGCCGTTGCCGGTGACCGGGCCGTCGAGCTGCTGGAGGTTGCAGTTGATGACCCACGTGAGGTTGTCGAGCTCCTCGCGGGCCGCGATCCGGATCGCGCCCAGCGACTCGGGCTCGGCCATCTCGCCGTCGCCGAGGAAGGCCCACACGTGCTGGTCGCTGGTGTCCTTGATGCCGCGGTTGGCGAGGTAGCGGTTGAACCGCGCCTGGTAGATCGAGTTGATGCCGGTCAGGCCCATCGAGACCGTCGGGAACTCCCAGAAGTCCGGCATCAGACGCGGGTGGGGGTACGACGGCAGGCCGGCGCCCCGGCCGTGCTGGACCTCCTGGCGGAAGCGGAACAGCTGCTCCTCGCTCAGCCGGCCCTCGAGGAAGGCGCGGGCGTAGATGCCGGGGGAGGCGTGCCCCTGGATGAACAGCTGGTCGCCGCCGCCCGGGTGGTCCTTGCCGCGGAAGAAGTGGTTGAAGCCGACCTCGTAGAGGCTCGCGCTCGACTGGTAGGTCGCGATGTGACCGCCGACCTCGAGGCCCTTGCGGTTGGCACTGGACACCATGACCGCGGCGTTCCAGCGGATGAACGCGCGGATCCGGCGCTCGGTGTCCTCGTCGCCGGGGAACCACGGCTCGCGCTCGGGCGGGATCGTGTTGATGTAGTCGGTGCTGCGCAGTGCCGGGACGCCGACCGCGGCCTCGCGCGCCCGCTCGAGCAGGCGCAGCATGACGTAGCGGGCCCGCTCGCGGCCGCGCTCGTCGATGAGCGCGTTGAACGAGTCGATCCAGTCCTGGGTCTCGTCGGGGTCGATGTCGGGGAGCTGGGTCGGCAGGCCCTCGTGGATG
Source organism: Nocardioides ginsengisoli (assembly GCF_039537225.1). Taxonomy (NCBI): domain Bacteria; kingdom Bacillati; phylum Actinomycetota; class Actinomycetes; order Propionibacteriales; family Nocardioidaceae; genus Nocardioides; species Nocardioides ginsengisoli. The sequence goes on along the minus strand of NZ_BAABAC010000014.1, from coordinate 59,590 downwards.
ACCGAGGGCGCCGAGCCCACGCGCGCAGCCGGGGTGGGGCCGTCGGGGGTGGTGTCGGAGGTCACGTCGCCCATCGTTGCACCTCCTCCCAGGGCTGAAAATCTACCCGTGGGTACGCCTGAGGGAGCCGGGTCTTGGGCGCGAGGGTTGCGCCCGGGCACCTGACTCCGCTGGACTACTCCTCAACCCGCACCTGCGCGGGAACATCGTCGTACCCCCGAGCCACTGGAGGACTCACCGTGACTTCGACCGCCCCTGGCGGCACCACCCCGACCGGACCCGCCGAGCGGATGGGCCTCAAGGCGGGCATGGTGCTCCAGGAACTCGGCTGGGACAACGACACCGATGACGCCCTCCGCGTCGCGCTCGAGGACGCGATCGACGGCGACATGGTCGACGGCGACTACGGCAACGTGGTCGACGCCGTCCTGCTCTGGTGGCGTGAGGACGACGGCGACCTGGTCGACGGTCTCGTCGACGCGCTGACCGACCTGGTGGGAGGCGGCGTGATCTGGCTGCTCACCCCCAAGATCGGCCGGCCCGGCGCCGTCGACGCCGCCGACATCGCCGAGGCGGCGCCCGTCGCCGGCCTCGCGCAGACCAGCGCGGCGAGCGTCAGCAAGGACTGGGCGGCGACCCGGCTGGTGGCCCCGAAGTCGATCGCCTGAGTCTCGGGCACGACAATAGGCCCATGGGGAAGATCGCGAACCGCGTCGCCGGGCGGGTCAAGGACACCGGCACCAGCCTCAAGATCCTGACCGAGTCGGGGATCGTGCGTCCCTACTCCCCGCTGGTCCTCGCCGGCATGGCGAACGCGCTGCGGCAGTGGAGCACCACGCCGGCCGGCGGGTTCAAGACCATCGCGCTGCGGATGCCCGAGCAGGTCGCGATCGTCGACGAGCGGGGCTCGCTCACCTTCGGTGAGCTGCAGACCCGCACCAACGCGCTGGCCCACGGGCTGCGCGAGCGCGGCGTGCAGGCCGGCGACGGCGTGGCCGTGATGTGCCGCAACCACCGTGGCTTCGTCGAGGCGTCGATCGCGATCAGCAAGCTGGGCGCCGACGTCCTCTACCTCAACACCGCCTTCGCGGGCCCCCAGCTGGCCGACGTCCTGGAGCGCGAGAAGCCGCGCGTCGTCGTCCACGACGAGGAGTTCACCGGGCTGCTCTCCGGCGCCGAGATCGCCGACCGCGTGCTCGGCTGGACCGACGGCGTGCCGGGCGACGACAGCATCGAGGGCCTCATCGCGGCCGCGGTGGCCGCCGGCAAGGCCGACGACCTCGCCCCGCCGGCGAGCAAGGGCCGCACGATCATCCTGACCTCGGGCACGACCGGTACGCCGAAGGGCGCACCGCGTCCGCAGGGCGGCCTGCCGGCGGCGATCTCGCTGCTGTCGCGGATGCCGCTGCGCAGCGGCTGGAAATGCCACGTGGCCGCGCCGCTGTTCCACACCTGGGGCTTCGCGCACTACCAGCTCTCGATGATGCTCGGCACGACGCTCGTGCTGACCCGCAAGTTCGACCCCGAGGACGCGCTGCGGCTGCTGCACGAGCAGGAGTGCGACTCGTTCGCGGTCATCCCGGTGATGCTGCAGCGGATCCTCGCCCTGCCCGAGGAGGTGCTCGACCGCTACCCGCTGCCGCACCTGAAGGCCGTCGCGTCGTCCGGCTCCGCGCTGCCCGGCGACCTGCCGACGCGCTGGATGGACCGCTACGGCGACAACCTCTACTCGATCTACGGCTCCACCGAGGTCGCCTGGGCGTCGATCGCGTCGCCCCAGGACCTGCGCGAGGCGCCGGGCACGGCCGGGCGGCTGCCGCACCAGACCGTCGTCCGGATCCTCGACGAGGCGGGCCGTGAGGTGCCGCAGGGCGAGACCGGGCGGATCTTCGTCGGCAACAGCCTGCAGATCGAGGGCTACACCGGCGGGGGCGGCAAGGAGATGGTCGACGGGCTGATGTCGTCCGGCGACATCGGCCGCTTCGACGCCCAGGGCCGGCTCTACGTCGAGGGCCGCGACGACGAGATGATCGTGTCGGGCGGTGAGAACGTCTTCCCCAAGGAGGTCGAGGACTGCCTCGCCGGCCACGAGCGGGTCGCCGAGGTCGCCGCCATCGGCGTCGACGACGACGACTTCGGCAAGCGGCTGCGCGCCTTCGTCGTCCGGGTGCCGGGCAGTGAGCCGGTCAGCGCCGACGAGCTCAAGGACCTGGTGAAGCAGAACCTGGCCCGCTACAAGGTGCCGCGCGAGATCGTCTTCCTCGACGAGCTGCCCCGCAACGCCACCGGCAAGGTGCTCAAGCGCGACCTCGCGACGATCGAGCCGGACGCGTGAGGCCCGACGTGGCAGGCCCGCCCAGCGTCGCCACCGGCATCCCGCTCGGCCAGACGGCCCCCGACTTCACGCTGCGCGACCAGTTCGGGCAGGACACCACGCTGTCGTCCTTCCGGGGCGTCAAGGCGGTCGCCCTGGTCTTCTACCCGTTCGCCTTCAGCGGCGTCTGCACCGGCGAGATGGGCGGCCTGCGGGCGCGGCTCGACGAGTTCTTGACCTTCGACACCGAGGTGCTCGCCATCTCGTGCGACCCGGTCTACGCGCTGCGCGCCTTCAGTGACGCCGACGGCCTGAACTTCCCGCTGCTCAGCGACTTCTGGCCGCACGGCGAGGTCGCTCGCGCCTACGGCGTCTTCGACGAGCGGGGCGGCTCGGCCGAGCGGTCGTCGTACGTCATCGACCGGGCGGGGCGCGTGGCCTGGTCGGTGCACCACCCCAAGCCGGCGGCGCGGAGCATGGACGAGCTGCTCGCGGCGTTGCGCGCGGCGGTCTGACACCCCGGGACTCCCGGCGCGCTCGTAGCCCGCGAGGCCCGGGCGCCTAGTCCTTTTGAGTCATTTTTCAACCAGTTTCCCGGGAACGGTTGGAAGGGCCCGAGGTGACCGGTACTGTTCCACTTGTTGAACCGCTGGTGACCCGAGACGCCAGCGGTTCAGCTCTTTTTCCACCCGTGTTCCCGCGCCCGGTGAGGGTCGGGGGTGCGGCCGGTCGGATCCGGCGTTTCGGGCGCGCGGACGATGCTCCGCTACGCTGTCCCGGTTTCTGGGGCGTATAGCTCAGCGGTAGAGCCCTTCGCTTACAACGAAGTGGTCACAGGTTCGATCCCTGTTGCGCCCACCCGGCACGGCGAGCACATCGCGCGGACCTTGGTCCCGGTTTCTGGCGAGATTTTGCCGAATCTGACTGGTTCTGCCGAAAGTCTGGCGGTCATCTGTCAAGGTGGCCCGCATGCAGTCCGTTGTACGACGTTCCGTCGCCGCCCTGACCCTGTCCACCGCGCTCATCGGCTCGAGCGCCGCGCTCGCCGCGCCGGCCAACGCCGCGAAGTGGACCTACGACGACGCCGTGGGCGACGTGGTGAAGCAGTCGCTGGAGGACGGGACCACGACGCCGGCGCCGGAGAAGGCGAACGTCGACGTGACCCGGATCGTGGGCAACCACCACGGCCGGTTCCTGACCATCAAGGTGCGGACCAAGGCGAAGATGACGGGCCCCCTGGGCGCGACCAGCATGATCCGCACGCCGCGCAAGCGACTGATGCTGATGACCTCCCGGATGCCGCAGATGGGCAACCAGACGATGCTGCTCGACTTCACCAAGAAGCGCGACCCGGAGGTCCGTTGCCGCGGTCTGGCGCGGACGTTCGACAAGAGCCGCACCGTGATGACGATCAAGGTCCCGCGCTCGTGCATCGGCAACCCTGAGTGGGTGCGGTTCAGCATGACGCTCTCGACGGTCGACATGTTCTCCGAGGACTTCATCACCTACGACGACGACGCGCTGCGCGAGGGCGTCTCGCAGTACAGCATGGGCAAGATGTCGCCGAAGCTGCGCCACGGCTGAGCACCCTCGAAAGCCGGGGGAGTGCCCACTTTGGAGGGGGCACGACCTCGGCTCGCGGGCCTAGGGTGGTGTGTGTCACAACCCGTGCTCGTGCCCAGGGAGGCCCCGCGTGTTCGTCCCCTTCAGCGTCAATGACTTCCTCGACCGCGCCGTCACCGTCTACGGCGAGCGGGTAGGCGTCGTCGACGAGCCGATGCAGCCCGCGCCCAGCCAGGGCGAGCTGACCTATACGCAGATCGGCGAGCTCGCCCGCCGGCAGGCCGCCAAGCTCGACGAGCTGGGGATCGGCGTCGGCGAGCGGGTCGCGATCGTCAGCCACAACAGCAGCCGGCTGCTGACCTCCTTCTTCGGCGTGAGCGGCTGGGGGCGGGTCCTGGTGCCGGTGAACTTCCGGCTCAGCCCCGACGAGGTGCAGTACATCGTCGACCACTCCGGGGCCCGGGTGCTGTACGTCGACCCCGAGCTCCAGGAGTCGCTGGCGGGCGTGACCTGCGAGCAGAAGTTCCTCATCGGCGACGACGACGCGCTCTACGCCGCGCCGGGCGCCGAGCCCAAGGCGTGGGAGTACGACGAGGGCGCGACCGCGACCATCAACTACACCTCCGGCACGACCGCGCGGCCCAAGGGCGTCCAGATCACCCACCGCAACATCTGGGTCAACGCGCTCACCTTCGGCCTGCACGCCGGCATCAGCGACCGCGACGTCTACCTGCACACGCTGCCGATGTTCCACGCCAACGGCTGGGGCATGCCGTTCGCGATGACCGGCATCGGTGCGCAGCACATCGTGCTGCGCAAGATCGACGGCGCCGAGATCCTGCGCCGGGTCCGCGACCACGGGGTGACCGTGATGTGTGCGGCGCCGGCGGTCGCGGCCGCCGTCCTGGAGGCAGCGCAGACGTGGGAGGGCGAGATCCCCGGGCGGGACCGGGTGCGGATCATCATGGCCGGCGCGCCGCCGCCGACGAAGACCGTGATCCGGGTCCAGGAGGAGCTCGGCTGGGAGTTCATCCAGATCTACGGCCTCACCGAGACCTCGCCGCTGCTGACGCTCAACCGCACCCGCGCCGAGTGGGACGACCTGTCCGCCGAGGAGCGGGCGGCCCGGCTGACCCGGGCGGGCGCGCCCGCGATCGGCGTCCGGCTGGCGATCGACGAGTCCGAGGAGGGCGCCGGCGAGGTGCTGGCCCGCTCCAACGTCATCCTCGAGGGCTACTGGGAGCAGCCCGAGGAGAGCGCCGCCGCGCTCAAGGACGGCTGGTTCCACACCGGTGACGGCGGCTACCTCGGCGACGACGGCTATCTCACGATCGCCGACCGCAAGAAGGACGTCATCATCACCGGCGGCGAGAACGTCACCTCGATCGAGGTCGAGGACACCCTCTTCTCCCACCCCGCCGTCGCCGAGGTCGCCGTGATCGGCGTCCCCAGCGAGAAGTGGGGCGAGACGATCAAGGCGCTCGTCGTCCTCACCGGCGACGCGACCGCCGGCCCCGACATGGAGGCCGAGCTGATCCGTTGGTGCAAGGACCGGCTGGCGGGCTACAAGTCGCCGACGTCGGTGGAGTTCCGCGACGAGCTGGCGCGCACGGCGACCGGCAAGCTGCAGAAGTTCAAGCTGCGCGCGCCCTACTGGGAGGGCTACACCCGCCAGGTGAACTGAGCCGACGGGACGAGCGTGGCGGCCCACTGGGCGGCCTGCCACGCCGTCACCGTCGTCTGCGCCCAGTCGCCGTCGGACTCGACGACGTCGACCGCCGTCTCGACCGAGGCGGGCGTCGGCGCCGCCAGCGGCTGGCCGCTGACCGGGTCGAGCAGGTCGGCCGCGCCGTCGACGCAGGTGACCCGGCGCAGCCCGATGCCGAGCCGGCGTTGGTGCAGGGCCAGGCTCAGCGCGGCGATGCCGGCCTCGCCGTAGCCGACGACGGAGAGCTGGTCGGGCGGGTGCACCGACGACGCCCGCGCATAGCGGATCGAGCGCAGCAGGTCACCGCCGTCGGCCCACGTCGGCACCACGACCCGGACGCCGCTGCGCGTCGCGATCCGGCTGGCGAGCGCGCCGACGGCGTCCGGCTCGGTGCGGACCGCGGGGTGCCAGAGGAGGAGGGTGTCGAGGTTCGGATGACCGTGCACCGCGACCTGGATGCCGGGTGCCTGCTGCGTGCTCACGGGACCACCGTAGGCTGAGCCCCCACACATCCGTGACGCAGGAACCCGGTGCGAGACCGGGGCGGTTCCGCCACTGTGATCCCTTGCTCGTCCGCACGTCGGGCGGCGCGGGGGAGAGCCAGACACTGAGCACGCGATGTCCGACCGATGAGGGGCGAGAACCCCGAGGAGGAACCGTGCGCATCGCGCTGCTTTCCACGTCCGACACCGACCTGCTCTCGGCCCGCGCGAGCGGCGCCGACTACGGATGGGCCAACCCCAACCGCGCCGACCTGCCGGCGCTCGCGACGCTCGCCGGCGAGGCCGACCTGGTCGTCGTGCGGCTGCTCGGCTCGCCGCAGCAGTACGACGCCGAGCTCGCCGCCCTGCGCGGCGCCGGCCGGCCGCTCGTCGTCCTCGGTGGCGAGCAGACGCCCAGCGCCGAGCTGATGGAGACGTCGACCGTCCCCGTCGGCGTCGCCGCCGAGGCGCACCGCTATCTCGCCGAGGGCGGGCCGCGGAACCTGGAGCAGCTGCACCGGTTCCTGTCCGACACCGTGCTGCTCACCGGCGAGGGCTTCGAGCCCCCGGAGGTGATCCCGGCCTGGGGGCTGGTCGAGCGTCCGGCGCTCGCCGACGCCGCGTCGCGCGCCAAGGTCGGCGTGCTCTTCTACCGCGCGCACCAGGCCAGCGGCAACACGGCCTTCGCCCACGCGCTGTGCGACGCGATCGACGCGACGGGCGAGGCCGTCGGCGTCCCGATCTTCGCCGGCTCGCTGCGCTCCGCCCCCGACGACCTGTTCACCGCCCTCGGCGAGCTCGACGCGCTGGTCGTGACCGTGCTGGCGGCCGGTGGCTCCACGCCCGCCTCGGTCAGCGCCGGCGGCGAGGACGAGACGTGGGACGTCGAGCGGATGGCCGCCCTCGACATCCCGGTCCTGCAGGGGCTGTGCCTGACCGTCAGCCGCGACGAGTGGGAGGAGTCGGACGACGGCGTCACGCCGCTCGACTACGCCAACCAGATCGCGATCCCCGAGTTCGACGGGCGGATCAGCACCGCGCCGTTCTCGTTCAAGGAGCTCGACGACGCCGGCCTGCCGTCGTACGTCGCGGACCCGGAGCGGGCGGCGCGCGTGGCCGGCCTCGCGGTCAACTACGCGCGGCTGCGGCGGGTGCCGAACGCCGAGAAGCGGATCGCGCTCATGCTGAGCGCCTACCCCACCAAGCACTCCCGGATCGGCAACGCGGTCGGCCTCGACACCCCGGTGTCCGCGGTCCGGATGCTGCGCCGGCTGCGGGACGCCGGCTACGACGTCGGCGACGGCTTCGGCGTGCTCGACCTCGACGACGACACGGTCGCGGGCGACACCCTGATCCACGCGCTGATCGCCGCGGGCGGGCAGGACGAGGAGTGGCTGACGTCGGCGCAGCTGACCGACGCCCACGTGCGCGTCTCCGCCGACGACTACGCGGCATGGACGGCCGACCTGCCCGACGACCTGCGCGAGGCGATGGTCGAGGCGTGGGGCCCGGCGCCCGGGCGGCTGTTCGTCAACGACAGCAACGAGATCGTGCTCGCGACGCTGCAGGCCGGCAACGTGGTGCTGCTGATCCAGCCGCCGCGCGGCTTCGGTGAGAACCCGGTCGCGATCTACCACGACCCCGACCTGGCGCCGTCGCACCACTACCTCGCCGCCTACCGGTGGGTCGAGCACGGCTTCGGCGCGCACGCCGTCGTCCACCTCGGCAAGCACGGCTCGATGGAGTGGCTGCCAGGCAAGAACGCCGCGCTGTCGGCGTCCTGCGCGACCGACGCGGCGATCGGCAGCATGCCGCTGATCTATCCCTTCCTCGTCAACGACCCGGGAGAGGGAGCGCAGGCCAAGCGCCGGGCGCGCGCGACGATCATCGACCACCTGGTGCCGCCGATGGCCCGGGCCGAGAGCTACGGCGACATCGCGCGGCTCGAGGGGCTGCTCGAGGAGTACGACAAGATCTCGGCGATGGACCCGAGCAAGCTCGCGGCCATCCGCGGCGAGATCTGGCAGCTGATGCACGCCGCCGAGCTGCACCGCGACCTCGGTCTCGACGAGCGTCCCGAGGACGACGATTTCGACGACTTCCTGCTCCACGTCGACGGCTGGCTGTGCGAGATCAAGGACGTCCAGATCCGCGACGGGCTGCACATCCTGGGCCAGCCGCCGGTCGGCGAGGCGCGGGTCAACCTGGTGCTCGCGATCCTGCGCGCGGCGCAGGTGTGGGGCGGCCAGGCGCACGCCGTACCGGGGCTCCGGACGGCCCTCGGCCTTGCGCCCGAGGCGCCGACGGCCGAGGTCGACCGGGTCGAGGCGGAGGCCCGCGAGCTGGTCGAGGCGATGGAGAAGGCGGGCTGGGACCCCGAGCGGGTCGCCGACCTGCACTCCTCGCCCGAGGTGCGCTCGGTGCTGACCTTCGCGGCCACCGAGGTGGTGCCGCGGCTGGCGAGGACGACCGACGAGCTCGACCACACGCTGCACGCGCTCGACGGCGGCTACGTGCCGGCCGGCCCCTCGGGCTCGCCGCTGCGCGGCCTGGTCAACGTGCTGCCGACCGGCCGCAACTTCTACACCGTCGACCCGCGCGCCGTCCCGTCCCGGCTGGCCTGGCAGACCGGTCAGGCGATGGCCGAGTCGCTGGTCGCGCGCTATGTCGAGGAGGAGGGGCGCTACCCCGAGTCGGTGGGCCTCTCGGTGTGGGGCACGTCGGCGATGCGTACGTCGGGCGACGACATCGCCGAGGTGCTGGCACTGCTCGGCGTCCGGCCCACGTGGGACGAGGCGTCGCGTCGCGTCCACGACCTCGCCGTGGTACCGCTCGCTGAGCTGGGCCGGCCGCGGATCGACGTGACGGTGCGGATCTCCGGCTTCTTCCGCGACGCCTTCCCGCACGTCGTGGCGATGCTCGACGACGCGGTGCGTCTGGTCGCCGAGCTCGACGAGCCGCTCGACCAGAACTTCGTGCGCGCCCACACGCAGGCCGACCTCGCCGGGCACGGCGACGAGCGCCGTGCCCGCACCCGGATCTTCGGCTCCAAGCCGGGCTCCTACGGAGCGGGCATCCTGCAGGCGGTCGAGTCCGGCACCTGGCGCGACGACGCCGACCTCGCCGAGGTCTACACCGCCTGGGGCGGCTTCGCCTACGGCCGCGACCTCGACGGCGTCCCGGCGGCCGACGACATGCGCGCCAACTACAGGCGGATCAAGGTCGCCGCCAAGAACATCGACACCCGCGAGCACGACATCGCCGACAGCGACGACTACTTCCAGTACCACGGCGGGATGGTCGCGACGATCCGCGCGCTGACGGGCGCCGACCCGCGGGCGTACGTCGGCGACTCGACGACGCCGGACGCAGTACGGACCCGGTCGCTGCAGGAGGAGACCAACCGGGTCTTCCGCGCCCGCGTGGTCAATCCGCGCTGGATCGGCGCGATGCAGCGGCACGGCTACAAGGGCGCCTTCGAGCTGGCGGCGACGGTCGACTACCTGTTCGGCTTCGACGCGACGGCGGGTGTCGTGCACGACTGGATGTACGAGTCGCTCGCGAAGTCCTACGTGCTCGACGAGGCCAACCAGGAGTTCCTGCGCAGGTCGAACCCGTGGGCGCTGCGGAGCATCGTGGAGCGGCTGCACGAGGCGGCCGACCGCGGGCTGTGGGAGTCGCCGGACCCGGAGGTGATGGCCGGGCTGCAGGCCGCCTACCTCGAGGTCGAGGGCGACCTGGAGGACCGATGAGGGTCCGGGTTCTCGGCTTCGGGATGGGGCCGCAGCACGTGACGCCGGAGGTCGCCCGGGCGCTGCGGGAGTGCGACTACGCGCTCGCCGTACAGAAGGGCGACGACGACCCGCTGCTCGAGGTGCGCCGGGCGGTGGCCGCGGCCCACGGCGTCGAGCTGGTCGTCGTCCGGGATCCGGAGCGGGACCGCTCGCCGGGCCTCGACCGCGCGGGCTACGAGGGTGCGGTCGCCGACTGGTACGCCGCCCGCCTGGCCGCCTACCGAGGCGTGCTCGAGGAGCGCGGCGGCACCTGCGCCTTCCTGGTGTGGGGCGACCCGTCGCTCTACGACGGCACGATCCGGATCGTGCAGTCGCTCGGGGTCGACTACGACGTCCTGCCCGGCATCAGCGCGCCGCAGATGCTCGCCGCCCGCCACGGCGTGGTGCTGCACGAGGTGGGCCGGCCGGTCCACGTGACCACCGCGCGCCGGCTGCGCGCCGACGTGGCCGAGGGTCAGCGCAATGTCGTGGTGATGCTGACCGGCGGCGTCGACCTGTCCGGCTTCGAGGACTGGACGATCTGGTGGGGCGCCAACCTCGGCGGCGCGGGGGAGCAGCTGGTCGCCGGCCCCGTGCGCGACGTCGTCGCGGAGATCGTCGCGGCGCGGGCGGCGGCGAAGGCCGAGGCCGGCTGGGTGATGGACCTCTTCCTGCTGCGCGCACCGGCCGAGGGGAGTGCCGATGGCGCTGCCTGAGCGCGACGTGCTGCTGTGCCGCGACTGCTGCTGCGGCACCGCGAAGAAGCACCCCGGCGTCGATCACCGTGCCCAGCGCGACGAGATCGAGGCGCTCGACGACCCGGCCGGGCGGCGCGGGCCGCGGGTACGGGTCCGCGTGGTCGACTGCCTCGACGAGTGCGACCGGTCGAATGTGGTGCTGGTGCGCGACTTCACCTGGTTCCCGGGCGGGCGGCGGCCGAAGGACTTCTGGCTCGGCGGCGTGCTGTCCGACGCCTCCACCGAGGCGGTCGTCGACTGGGTCCGCGAGGGCGGGCCGGTGCCGGCGTCCCTGCAGCGGCACGTCTTCCGGGGGAAGCGGGGATGAGTGTCGTGGTCTGGTCGGGGGCGGGGCGTCGTACTTCCTGCCGAAAACTGGCGCTTCCTGACGGTTGCAACCGTCAGGAAGCGCAGGAATCCCCGGTTAAGCGGGGATTCCTGCACCTCCGGAGCCCCCGATGAGCGGCGTGCTGCTCGTCGCGGGCATGACCTCCGACGCCGGCAAGAGCGTCCTGACCACCGGTCTGTGCCGGGCGTTCGCGCGGCGCGGGATCCGGGTGGCGCCCTACAAGGCGCAGAACATGTCGAACAACTCGATGGTCGTCACCGGCTTCGACGGTGACCCGGGCGAGATCGGGCGGGCGCAGTGGGTGCAGGCGCTGGCCGCCGGCGCGACGCCCGAGGTGGCGATGAACCCGGTGCTGCTCAAGCCCGGCAGCGACCGCCGCAGCCATGTGGTGCGGATGGGCCGGCCGGACGGCGAGGTGTCCGCGCGCAACTGGCACGACGGGCGGGCCCGCCTCGCCGAGACCGCCTTCGCCGCGTTCGACGACCTGCGCTCGCGCTTCGAGCTGGTCGTCGCGGAGGGTGCGGGCAGCCCCGCCGAGATCAACCTGCGCTCGAGCGACTACGTCAACATGGGGCTGGCGCGGCACGGCGACGTCCCGACGATCGTGGTGGGCGACATCGACCGCGGCGGGTGGTTCGCGTCGGCGTACGGGACGCTGATGCTGCTCGACGCCGACGACCAGGCCCTGATCAAGGGGTACGTCGTCAACCGCTTCCGCGGCGAGGTCGCGCTGCTCCGCCCGGGGCTGGCCGACCTCGAGCAGCGCACCGGCCGGCCGACGTACGGCGTGCTGCCGTGGCATCCCGACCTGTGGCTCGACTCCGAGGACGCGCTCGACCTGGTCGGCCGGCGGGCCGCGGTGGGGGCGGGCACGCGCCGGGTGGCCGTCGTCCGGCTGCCGCGGATCAGCAACTTCACCGACGTCGACGCGCTCGGCCTGGAGCCGGGGCTCGACGTCGAGTTCGTGTCCGACCCGGCCCGGCTCGCGGACGCCGACCTGGTGGTGCTGCCCGGCACCCGCGCGACCATCGCCGACCTGGCCTGGCTGCGCGAGCGCGGCCTCGACGTGGCGATCCAACGGCATGCGCAGGCGGGTCGGCCGGTGCTGGGGATCTGCGGCGGCTGCCAGATGCTCGGCCGGGTGATCGACGACCCCGACGGCATCGAGGGCACCGTGGGAGCGCGGGTCGAGGGGCTCGGACTGCTCGACCTGACCACCCGCTTCGACGCGACCAAGCGACTGGCGCTGCACGAGCCGGCGGGCTACGAGATCCATCACGGCCGGATCACCGGCGAGCCGAGCAGCGGGAGCGTGAGCGGGACGATGGTGCACGGCAGTCTCGAGGACGACGCCACGCGCGCCGCCTACCTCGCTGAGGCGCTCGACGTGGCCTCCGCCGCGTCCTTCCCCGCCGCTCGGGCCGCGCGGCTCGACCTGCTCGGCGACCTGGTCGAGGAGCACCTCGACCTCGACGCGATCCTGGAGCTCACCCGATGAGGGTGCTGCTGCTCGGCGGCACCGGCGAGGCGCGCGACCTGGCTGCGCGACTGGTCGACGACGGCGTCGCCGTCCTGTCCTCCCTGGCGGGGCGGGTGGCCCGGCCGCGCCTGCCCGTGGGCGCGGTCCGGATCGGCGGCTTCGGCGGGGTCGCGGGGCTCTCCGCGTCGCTGGCCGACTTCGACGCCGTGGTCGACGCGACCCACCCGTTCGCACAGGGGATGAGCCGCAACGCGGCCGCCGCCTGCGCCGCCACCGGCACGCCGCTGCTGCGGCTGGAGCGGCCCGGCTGGGCCGACCGCGCGACGCCGTCGTGGATCTGGGTGAGCAACCACGACGAGGCCGCGATCGTCGCCGGCGAGCTGGGCAGCCGGCCGTTCCTGACGATCGGGCGGCAGGAGCTCGCCCGCTTCGTGCCGCGGCTGCGCGAGCTGGACGTGCTGGCGCGGGTGGTCGACGCACCGGACGTCGCCGTACCGGCGGGCTGGCAGCTGCTCACCTCGCGCGGGCCCTACACGCTCGACGGCGAGCGGGAGCTGATGGCCGACCGCGACGTGCTGGTCACCAAGGACTCCGGCGGCGCCTACACCTGGCCGAAGATGGAGGCCGCGGCCGAGCTGGGCATCCCGGTGGTCGTCGTACGGCGGGCGCCGGCGCCGGAGGGTGTGGTCACCGTGAGCGACGTCGAGGCCGCGGTGGCCTGGGTGCGCTCGCGCTAGTCGCGAGCACCGGGCTCGCGCTCGTGGCCCGGCCGGCCGTGGGTGCGCCGGTCCTCCTTCATCTCCGCCTCGTAGAGATGGCGCCGGCCGTCGACCAGCTCGTCGCGGCCGGCCTGCTCGAGCCGGCGGAAGTCGGCGTAGTAGCCGTCGTCGTACTCCTCGACGATCTGGAACGTCCAGCGGCCGTGCAGCACGTTGCGGCCGACGAGCTCGGTCTCGATGCGATCGGCCAGCTCGGTGTGCCCGGCCTCGCGCAGCTGCGCGACGCCCTTGCCGAGGGTGAGGTCGGCGGTGCCGCTCATCCGGTGGAAGGCGTACAGGTGGCCCCGGGCGACCTCGACGGCCTCCAGGGCCTCGGAGATGTTGCCGAGCGCCTCGACCGTCAGGTCGTCGACGCCGTCGGGACGGACGTGCTCCTCATCGATCGCCATGCATCGACGATGCCCGCGATCGACGAGGAGCACACGGTCCGATCCGACCGGTCTCAGAGCGCGGCGCGCAGCGCCTCGGCCAGCGTGGTGGCGGGGCGGCCGAGCAGACCGGCGAGGTCGGCCGGGTCGGCGTACAGCTCGCCGCGGGAGAGGGCCACGTCGGCCTCGGCGAGGACGCCCGCGAACGCGTCGGGCAGGCCGGCGCCGACGAGCGCCTTCGCGAAGTCCTCGGCAGGCAGGTCGGTGTAGACGACGTCCTTGCCGGCGAGGTCGCCCACGGTGGCCGCCAGCTCCTTGAGGCTGAACGCCTCGCCGCCGAGCTCGTAGATGCTCGCGGGCCGGTCGAGCAGCAGCGCCGCGGCGGTGGCCTCGGCGAGGTCGGCGCGGGTGGCGGGGCTGACCCGGCCGTCGCCGGCGCTGCCGATCACGCCGTGCTCGAGGTAGACGGGGAGCTGGCCGGTGTAGTTCTCCAGGTACCAGCCGTTGCGCAGGAAGGTGTGGGGGAGACCGGACGCGACGATCGCCTCCTCGGTGGCCTTGTGCTCCGCGGCGATGAGGAAGCCGCCGCGGTCGGCGTTGGTGATGCTGGTGTACGCGAGCAACGCGACGCCGGCTGCCTTCGCGGCGTCGATGACGTTCAGGTGCTGCGGGACGCGGCTGCCGACGGCGGGACCCGACACGAGCAGGACGCGGTCGGCGCCGGCGAAGGCGGCGTCGAGGGAGGCGCGGTCGTCGAAGTCCGCGCGGCGTACGACGACGCCGCGGGCGGCGAGGTCGTCGAGCCTGGCGAGGTCGCGGCCGGTGGCCACGATCTGCTCGGCGGGCACGCCGCGGGTGAGGAGGGACTCGACGACGAGGCGGCCGAGCTGGCCGGTGGCTCCGGTGACGACGATCGACATGGGGATTCCTTTGCGGGGAGAGGACGTGCTGTCGATCGTCTTCAACGGGCGCTTCGGGGAGTTACTTCCCTTGGGAGAGTACGCACTTTGAAGTAAGGTACTTCCGTGACGGAAAGTATGGAGATCTTCGAGCAGTACCCGGGCGGGATCTTCCCGGCCGGCTGCACCAGCCGGGTCCTGCTCGACCACGTCACCAGCAAGTGGGGCGTCCTCGTCCTGGTCTCGCTCACCGACGGCCCGCAGCGGTGGAGCGACCTGCGCCGCCGCGCCCAGGGCATCAGCGAGAAGATGCTCGCCCAGACCCTCAAGACGCTCGAGGGCGACGGGCTGGTCAACCGCGAGCAGCAGCCGGTGATGCCGCCGCGGGTCGACTACAGCCTCACGCCGCTGGGCGAGGAGCTGGCGGCGGTGCTGGTGCCGCTGCTGCAGTGGGTGGGGCGGAACGCCGACCAGATCATCGGGGTATAGCGGCCCGGTCGCCCGTCGTACCGGACGTTCTGGTCGCGAATCAGGCGATTTCGCGACCGTTTCGTCCGGTACGACGGGGGCCGATGGCGACGAGCGGGCGATCAGCCGACGAGCTCGCGCTCCGGCTCGGGGTCGGCGTCCGGGATGACGTCGGCCTTCGAGACCGTCAGGTACGCGACGGTGCCGAGGATCGCGGCCAGGAAGAGCACGCTGGTGCCGGCGGTGCCGAGGCCGAGGCCCTGCTCCTTGGTCGGGGTGGCCAGCCAGTCGCCGATGTTGGCGCCGAGCGGCCGGGTCAGGATGTAGGCCAGCCAGAAGGTCAGGACCGGGCCGGCGCCGAGCTTCCAGGCGGCGGCGACGGCGGCGATCAGGCCCAGCGGGAGCAGGACGGCCTGGCCGGGGGCCCAGCCGGTGAGGTCGAGCGTCCAGTCGCCGACGGCGGTGCCGAGCGCGAAGGTGACGAGCACCGCGAGCCAGTAGAACGCCTCACGCGGGGTGCTGACGATGCTGTGGATCGACAGCGTCCGCTCCCGGGCGTACCAGATGCCGAAGACCACGGCGAGCAGCGAGGCGAACACCGTGGAGCTGATCCACAGCGGCACGCCGATCCCGTCGGTGAGGATGTCGGTGTAGAGCGTTCCGGTGATGCTGACCACGACGACGGTGAGCCAGTAGAGCGGCGCCTGGTAGGACCGGGCGCGCATCTGGGCCCAGAGGACGGCGACGAGGACGGCGGTGAACAGGATCGCGGTCCGGTAGAGGCCCACGCCGAGCGTCTCGTTGATGTAGTCCGCGAAGCTCTCCCCCACCGTGGTGCACAGGATCTTGATGATCCAGAACCAGATGGTGACCTCGGGGACCTTGTTCAGCAGTTGACGCGGCACCCGAGGTGCCGCCGAAGACAGGTGGTTGGCCATGTCGTCGAGGATCGGCGAGCCAACCTGACATGCACCTGAGCACCGGCGGCCGGTCCAGACCGGCTAGGCCGCGGGCAGGGTGAGCACGACCCGCGTGCTCAGCGGCCCGTCGGCGAGCAGGACGTCGCCGCCCATGCTGCGCGCGATCCGCCGCGCGAGCGGCAGTCCCAGGCCCGCGCCCGTGCCGCCGGTGCGGCCGGGCTCGAAGATCTCCTCGCGGGCGGTGGGGGGCACGCCGGGGCCGTCGTCGTCGACGTACAGCGCGACTTGCCCGGACCGGATGACGTGCGCGGACACCTCGACCCGGCTCGCGGCCAGGCGCCGGGCGTTGTCGAGCACCGGCGCGAGCGCCCGGACGACGAGGGGCGCGGGCAGCAGGACCCGCAACGCCGGATCGACGGCGACGGTGGCCGTGGTCAGGTCGGTGACGTCGAGCGCGTCGCGGACGGCGTCGAGCAGCACGCACGACTCGGGCGCGCCGTGCCCGGCGGCCGAGCGGGCCAGGTCGAGCAGGTCGTCGATCGCGGCCGCCATCCGGCGCGCGGCCTGCGCGATCTCGTCGAGGCTCTCGCGCAGGTGGGGCGTGAGGTCGTCGTCGAGGAGGGCCAGGTCGGCGTTCGCCTGGACGGCGGCGAGCGGCGTGCGCAGCTCGTGCGCGACCTCCGCGGTGAGCCGCTGCTCGGAGCGGATCGCCGCGGCGACCCGGTCGAGCAGCCGGTCGAGGGTCCGGCCGAGGCCGGCGATCTCGCCGCGGCCCGGGCCGAGGTCGAAGCGCTGGCCGAGGTCGTGCTCGCTCCAGTCGTCGGCGGTCAGCGTCATCGCCGCCACCGGCGCGAGCGCGCGGCGCGCGACCCACCAGGTCAGCGCCGACGCGAGCAGGATCATCAGCACGCCGGCCCCCACCGACACCCAGAGCGCGAGCATCTCGCTGCGCTCGTACGGCGCCATCCGCTCGGTCAGCACGACCACGCCCCGCACCGGCGGGCCGGCGCCGGCACGCAACGTGAACGGCTGGGCCCGCAGCCGGATCGTGTCGGTGTCGCTCGGGCTGACGTTGCGCGGGCGAGGGGAGTGGGACAGGTCGGCATAGGTGTCGCGGTCGGCGTCCGGCACGCTGCCGGCGACGAGCGTCCCGGTGTCGTCGTAGACGGCCACGCCGGCGTCGAGCTCGTCGGCCGGCACCTGCGGCCGGCCCTGCGGGTCGAGGGTCAGGGCCGCGACGACGGTGGCGCTGCGGTCGACGAGGACCCGGTCGACGCTGCGGTTGGTCGACTGGGCGAGCACCAGCTGGACCAGGATGGTCAGCGCGATCACCACCAGCGCGGTCACCGAGGCGCTGACGGCGACCAGCTGGGTGTGGAAGGAGTCGCCGGCGCCGCGCCAGCGGGCGGGACGACGCCCCGCCCCGGTCATCCGGGCAGCTCGGGGTGCAGGATCCGGTAGCCGACCCCGCGCACGGTCTCGATCGTCGCCGGGCAGTCGACCTCGGCGAGCTTGGACCGCAGTCGCCGCATCAGCGAGTCGACCGTGTTGTCGCTGACGGCCGCGCCGTCGGGCCAGGCGGCGCCGATGACCGCGCGTCGCCGTACGACCTCGCCGGGGCGGGCCGCGATGGCCGCGAGCATCCGGAACTCGGTGGGGGAGAGCAGCGTCTCGCGGTCGGCGACGCGCAGCGTGTGCGCGGCCGCGTCGAGCTCGAGGACGGCGCCGTCGGGGCGCGGCGCGGTCTGCCGGCTGCGCCGACCGAGGACGGCGATGCGCGCCATCAGCTCCTTGACGTCGAACGGCTTGGTCACGTAGTCGTCGCCGCCCGCGTTGAACCCGGCCAGCCGGTGGTGCATCGCGTCGAGGGCGGTCAGGAAGAGCACCGGGGCGTCCTGGCCGGAGGCCTGGAGCGCCTGGCAGACGTCGCGGCCGTCGGCGTCCGGGAGGCCGATGTCCATCACGACGACGTCGAGGTCCGAGTCGCCGAACACCCGCATCGCCTCGGCGCCGGTGTGAGCGACCACGACCTCGTGCCCCGCGCGCTCGAGCGCCTGGCGTACGACGCGTCGCAGCGCGGGGTCGTCCTCACAGACTCCGACGGTCAGCTCCACGGGCCCATGATGGACGATCGGGCCAACCAGGCGACGAGACCCGCCGAGAGGCCCACCCGGCGGGCGAGGACGCGCGCGCGGTCGAGATCGTCGCGGGTGGGCGGCGGTCCGTCGCCCATGACGGCCCGATGCTCGATCCGGCCGGCGTAGTCGTTGGTGCCGCCGAGCCGGATGCCGAGCGCGCCCGCGAAGGCCGCCTCGACCGGTCCGGCGTTGGGGCTCGGGTGGCCCGCGGCGTCGCGGCGCCAGGCCCGCCACGCGCCGCGACGGTCGTCACCCAGGACGACGGCGAGCGCCGCGGTGAGCCGCGATCCGGGCAGGTTGAGCAGGTCGTCGAAGCGCGCGGCCGCCCAGCCGAAGCGCTCGTAGCGCGGGCTGCGGTGGCCGACCATCGCGTCGAGGGTGTTGGCGGCCCGGTAGCCGAGCAGACCCGGGATCCCGGCGATCGCGCCCCACACGAGCGGCGCGACGACGGCGTCGGAGGTGTTCTCGGCCAGCGACTCCAGGGTCGCGCGCACCACCTCCGACTCGTCGAGCTGCGACGTGTCGCGCCCCACCAGGTGGGTCAGCTGGACCCGCGCCTCGGGCAGCCGGCCGTCCGCGAGCAGCCGGCTCACCGCCGCCGCCTCGCGGTCGAGGGAGGTGCCGCCGACGACCGCCCAGGTGGCGGCCGCGGTCAGCAGGGTGCGCGGCACGGGACGTCGTACGCGGTCGGCGGCGAGGCCGAGCGCGACCGCGCCCCCGACCAGCACCACGACGTGCACGGTGCCGGCGCGACGGTCGTCGCGCCAGAGCCTGCGCTCCAGCGCGGCGGCGATCCGGCCGAAGCCGGCGACGGGATGGCCGCGCCGCGGATCGGCGAGGAGCCGGTCCGCGGCGAGGCCGACGAGCAGCCCGGTGCCCACCTCGGTCAGAGGCTGGCGGCGAGGGCGCGGCGCTCGGCGTCCGCGCTCGCCTGGTCGTAGAGCCGGCCGACCAGGCCGGTCAGCACGACCCCGATCACCCCCCACAGCGTGGCGAGGGTGAGGAGCGACGAGCGCCGGAAGTACCAGAGCGTGTCGGCCGGGAAGGTGCCCAGCTCGTCGACGGTGGGCAGCACCGCGGACGCGATGCCGACGACGGCCAGGTAGCCGACGGCGACGACGACCACCGAGGTGTAGCCCGCGAAGCGGGTCATCAGCCGCCGGGCGACGACGACCGCGGCGATCATGGCGAGCACCGAGATCAGCAGCATCCCGAAGTAGGACGCCGTCCGGCCGTTGATCGTCTCGGCGTTGCCGACCGCGGGTGGGGTGGCGGGGTACTTGAGGAAGGGCACCAGCGCGATCGCCACGAACCCGAGGAGCGCCGTCAGCGCGGTCGCGCCGCGCGCCGAGAGGCTCCCGAGTCGTCCGACGACGGCTGCCGCGGCGAGCGCGGTGAGGCCGCCGAGTGCGGCGCCGATGGCGAGGGTCCCGGTGAGGAGGCCCCAGCTCTTCTGGTTGTCCCGCGAGACCTCGACCATGCCGGGCTGGTCGTGGTCGTCGTCGGCGGGCGTGGGGGAGGCAGCCGCGTGGGCCTCCTCGAGCGCGATCGCCGAGTCGACCGACGGCTCACCCAGGGTGAACGCAACGCCGAACGTGAACAGGCCCGCGATGACGCCCGCGACCAGGCCGCGCAGCAGGAACGCGGCCGGAGTGAGCGGATTCACCCGCTCAGTGGCAGGGGTAGCCGAGGAGGTGGCGCGCGTCGTGCACCCACTCGTGCACGGCGTTGCCGGCCGGGAGGGAGAGCGCGCCCTGGTCGGCGCTCACGAAGAAGATCGCGAGCATCGCCAGCAGGCCGAAGAAGACGACCCAGGTGCCGAGCTTGAGAAGGGGGACCGTCGGAAGCTCGACGGACGGGGCGAACGGAGCGGCAGACGACTGCGACATGGAAATGCCTCCTGAGGGATTCTGCGTCCCTGACGTAGTGATGAGGTCGCAGGCCTTCGGGTCTGACTCCACCGCACTCGTCCGTAGACGGAGGCGATGTCACAGTAGCGCGACTGTGCCGGACTCTCACCGGCTTCCTCGAGCCTGCGTTGCGGACTCTAGGGCATCGGCGACCGCGGCGGCCACCTCCCGTCTCACCGCGCGTGACCAGGGCCGCGCCGCGCCGTACCGGCGTGGCTCCCGGCCTGAGCGCCCCGCCCTGCTTACGCTCGTTGACGGAGACCGACGGACCGTGCGCCCGCCGTCCTCCCCGGCGCACTCCCCGGAGCGGGCCGGCTTCCCCGATGCGCACGAGCGGACCCGGCCAGGCCGGTCGGTCCGGTGACGTCTTGCGAGGAAGCGTGAGGGCGAACTCCATCGTCGGCCGCGACATGGCCGTGGATCTCGGCACCGCCAACACACTCGTCTACGTCCGCCGACGTGGGGTCCTCTTGGACGAGCCGAGTGTGGTGGCGCTCAACGACACCACCGGCGAGGTGATCGCCGTCGGGCACCAGGCCAAGCAGATGCTGGGCCGCACCCCCGACAACATCACCGCCCTGCGGCCGCTGCGCGACGGCGTCATCGCCGACTTCGAGGCGACCGAGCACATGCTGCGCCACTTCATCGCGCGGGTGCACCGGCGCGGCTACTTCGCGAAGCCGCGGATGGTCATCTGCGTCCCCAGCTCGATCACGCCGGTCGAGCAGCGCGCGGTCAAGGAAGCCGGCTACCAGGCCGGCGCCCGCCGCGTGTACGTCGTCGAGGAGCCCATGGCGGCGGCGATCGGCGCCGGCCTGCCGGTGCACGAGGCGACCGGCAACATGATCGTCGACGTCGGCGGCGGCACCACCGAGGTGGCCGTCATCTCGCTCGGCGGCATCGTCACCTCGCTCTCCATCCGCACGGCCGGCGACGACCTCGACGCCGCGATCATCGCGTGGATGAAGAAGGAGCACGGCGTGATGCTCGGCGAGCGCACAGCCGAGGACGTGAAGATGACGCTCGGCTCGGCCTTCCCGCGCCCCGGCGAGCCGCAGGGCGAGGTCCGCGGCCGCGACATGGTCACCGGCCTGCCGCGCACCGTCGAGGTGTCGAGCGCCGACATCCGGCACGCGCTGGAGGAGCCGCTGCACGCGATCGTCGACGCCGTCCGGGTCACCCTCGACCAGACGCCGCCCGAGCTGTCCGGCGACATCATGGACCGCGGCATCGTGCTCACCGGCGGCGGCGCGCTGCTGCGCGGCCTCGACGAGCGGATCCGCCACGAGACCGGGATGCCCGTCCACGTCGCCGACGACCCGCTGGTGTCGGTCGCGATGGGCGCGGGCCGCTGCGTCGAGGAGTTCGAGGCGCTGCAGCAGGTCCTGGTCACCAACCCCCGGCGGTTCTGAGCATGGCCCTCGACACCCGTCCCCCCACGACGCCGGTACGACGTACCGGCGCCTCCCGCGACGCCGAGCGCGACTCCGGGCGGCCCTCGCGCTCGCTCGTCGTCGCGCTGGTGCTCGCCAGCGCCGCGATGATGGTCGTCGACAAGGCCGGCGGCGCCGACTCGCCGATCGAGCCGGTACGACGGGTGGTCGGCGAGGTGCTCGGCCCCGTCCAGGCGGGTGTCGCGACGGTGACGCGCCCGATCACCACCTTCCCGGCGGCGCTGCGCACCAACGACGCGCTGCGCCAGAAGGTCAAGGACCTCACCGCCGAGAACGAGGCGCTCGACGCGCAGCTCGGCAAGGCCGGCTACGACGCCAACCGGGTCGCCGAGCTCAAGGAGCTCAAGGCGCTGGCCGGCGACATCGGCTATGCGCTGGTGCCGGCGCGGGTGATCGCATTCGGCCAGGGCTCCAGCACCGTCACCCTCGACGCCGGCACCGACTCCGACCTGCACCCCGACATGACCGTCGTCTCCGGCAAGGGCCTGGTCGGGCGGATCACCTCGGTGACCGCGCACACCGCGACCGTGCTGCTCATCGTCGACAACGACTCCTCGGTCGGCGGCCGGGTCGGCGACAACCTCGAGCTCGGCCTGGTCCGCGGCCACGGGACGTTCGGCGTCGACGACCGGCTCGAGCTCGAGCTCGCCGACCGCAAGGTGATCCCGAAGGTGGGCCAGCAGATCGTGACCTGGGGGAGCGAGAACGGCGCGCCGTATGTCGCGGGCGTGCCGATCGGCACCGTGAAGAAGGTCTACGAGTCGGTCCGGGAGACCTCCTACCGCGCCGAGATCACGCCGGGTGTCGACTTCACCGCGCTCGACCTGGTGGGCGTCGTCGTCCCGTCGGGCACGAAGGGCACCGTGATCGAGGCCGACGGAAGCGCGAGGTTCGACCGATGAGGCCCGGGTCCACCGGCCGCCTGGTCGGCGTCCTCGTCGCCACGCTGGTCGCCCTGCTGCTGCAGGTGACGGTGCTGCCGCCGCTCGCCTGGACGGTGGGCGACCTGGGCGTCGTCCCCGACCTGGTGCTGCTCGTCGTGGTCGCGACCGCGCTCGCCAGCGACACCCGCTTCGCCACGCTGACCGGCTTCTTCGCCGGCCTGCTGCTCGACCTGGCCCCGCCGGCCGATCACATCGCCGGGCGCTGGGCGCTCGCACTGATGGCGGTCGGCTATGTCGTCGGGCGGCTGGTCCACGACAACGCCGGCGACCTGGGCGCGGGCAGCCGCTTCGAGCGCGAGGGCGTGCGACGCTCCCCGCTCGTCGTCATGGTCGCGGCCGCCGCCGGCGGCTCCTTCCTCGGCACCTCCGTCTTCGCCCTCACCGGGCTCTTCCTCGGCGACTCGGCTGCTTCGGTCGGCCAGCTGCTGCCCGTCGCGCTGGTCGCGCTGGTGCTCGACGTGATCGCCGCCCTGGTCGCGATCCCCACCGTGCACTGGCTGTTCCGGCGGCTGACCAGCGACCCGTCCTCGCAGCGGGTCGAGCGGATGCGGGCCCGGGCCTGATGGCGCAGTCCACCGCCTCGCACCGCAGCCGGCTGCGGCTCGTCGTCCTCCAGACGCTCGTCTTCTCGCTGCTCGCCACCCTCGGCGCGCGGCTCTACTACCTGCAGGTCGTGTCCGGCGAGGAGTACCGCGGCCAGGCGGCGTCCCAGTCGGTGCGCCAGATCGTCGTCCAGCCGCAGCGCGGCCTGATCGTCGACGACATGGGCCGTCCGCTGGTCACCAACCGGCTGATCTGGGTGGTCTCGCTCGACCGGACCCTCATCGGCCGGATGTCGCTCGCCGACCGCACCGAGCTGCTGCACCGCACGGCCCAGGCGATCGGCGTGAAGGTCTCCAAGATCCAGGGCAAGCTGCTGCTGTGCGGCGACCCGGGCGCGGTCGCGGGGCAGTGCTGGAACGGCTCGCCCTACCAGCCGGTCCCGGTCGCGCTCGACGTCAAGGAGGCCGCCGCGCTGCGGATCCTGGAGCAGCCGGAGGACTTCCCGGGCGTCGTCGTCGACCGACAGAGCGTGCGCCAGTACCCCGCGCCGTACGGCGTCAACGCGGCGCACCTGCTCGGCTACCTCAGCCCGATCACCAAGGACGAGCTCGACTCCGCCGACAAGTCCGGCGACAGCTCGGTCAACGGCGCCTCCGTCGTCGGCCGCGCCGGCGTCGAGAAGGAGTACGACGAGTGGCTGCGCGGGCAGCCCGGCTATCAGCAGGTCGCCGTCGACTCCAAGGGCCGCGTGCGCGAGGACGTCTCGGGTCTCGAGGCGCAGCCCGGCGACACGCTCGTCACCTCGATCGACGCGAAGGTGCAGAGCGTCGTCGAGAAGCAGCTCGCGACGATGATCGCCACCCAGCGCGCCACCCGTGACCCGGTCACCGGCCGCAACTTCGCCGCCGACTCGGGCGCCGCGGTCGTGATGGAGGCGAAGACCGGGCGGATCATCGCGATGGCCAGCCAGCCGACGTACGACCCCTCGGTGTGGGTGGGCGGCATCACCGACAAGCAGCTCAAGCGGCTGTACTCCGAGGCGGCCGGCACGCCGCTGCTGGCGCGGTCGTTCCAGGGGCAGTTCGCGCCCGGCTCGACGTGGAAGCCGTTCATGACGGTCGGCGCACTGACCCACGGCTACTCGCCGTCCACGATCCTCAACTGCTCCTCGGCGGTGCAGATCGGCAACCGCGCCTTCCACAACCACGAGTCGGCGGGCTACGGCCCGATCACCTTCGCCAGGGCGCTCGAGGTCTCGTGCAACACCTTCTTCTTCCAGGTGGGCATGCACTTCTGGCAGACCCTCGGCTCCGACCCCGACAACGTCGACGCCAAGGACCCGCTGGTCGAGCAGGCCGAGAAGTTCGGCTTCGGCCATCGCACCGGCGTCGACCTCCCGGGCGAGGCGTCCGGCCGGGTCGCCGACCGGAAGTGGAAGCGCGACTACTACGAGTCGATGAAGGGCTACTACTGCGGCATCGCGAAGAAGCCGCAGGACGCGAAGACCTCCGACTTCGTCTACAAGTTCGCGCGCGAGTTCTGCGTCGAGGGCTGGAAGTACCGGCTCCCCGACGCCGCCAACTTCGCGATCGGCCAGGGCGACACCATCGTCACGCCGCTGCAGCTGGCCCGCGCCTATGCTGCGCTCTCCAACGGCGGCACGCTGTGGGAGCCGCGGGTGGGCAAGGCGATCGTCTCGCCCGACGGCAAGGTGATCCGCGAGATCAAGCCCAAGAAGGACCGCAGGATCAGCATCCCGTCGTCGGTGCTGAGCTATCTCGACAATGCGCTCAAGGGCGTCGCCACCGAGGGCACCATGGCGTGGAAGCTCGGCGGCTTCCCGCTCGACCAGGTCCAGATCCGCGCGAAGACCGGCTCGGCCGAGGTCTACGGCAAGCAGTCGACGGGCTGGGTCGCGTCCTACACCAAGGACTACGTCGTGGTGATGATGATGAGCCAGGGCGGCACCGGATCCGGCGCGACCGGTGAGGGCGTGCGCGCGATCTGGGAGGCGCTCTACGGCGTCGACGGCGACCAGGTGAAGCCGAAGAGCTCGGTGATCCCCGGCGTGACGCCTCCGACCAGCCTGCCGATCTTCGGCGACGACGGCTCGATCCTGCCCCCGGCGCGCGAGGAGTGACGCGATGAGCAACCGCATCCAGAGCGCCAGCCGACCGCAGCGCAAGACCGCCTCGCGTCGGGTGTCCTTCATCCGCTGGGCCGAGCTCGACTACGTGCTGCTCGGCGCGGTCGTCGTGCTGTCCCTGCTCGGCTGCATCCTGATCTGGTCGGCGACGCTCGAGCGCGACGACCTCACCGGCGGCGACACCCGCGCCTTCCTCGCCAAGCAGCTGGTCAACGTGGTGATCGGCCTCGGCCTGATGGCGCTCGTCGTCGTCACCGACCACCGGTGGGTGCGGATCCTCGCCCCGATCGGCTATCTCGTCGCCATCGGCGGGCTGCTGCTCGTGCTGGTGATGGGCTCGACCATCAACGGCTCACGGTCGTGGCTGATCGTCGGCGGGATGTCCTTCCAGCCCTCCGAGCTGGCCAAGCTCGCGGTGATCGTCGGCATGGCCCTCGTCGTCGCCGAGCGCAGCGACCGCCGCTGGCGCGACCGGGTCGGCACCACGGACGTGCTGCTCATGCTGCTGGTGGCCGGCGTACCCGCCGTACTGATCCTCGCGCAGCCCGACCTCGGCACCATGCTCGTCCTCACTGCCACCGTCTTCGGCGTCATCGCCGCCTCCGGCGCCCACCGCCGCTGGCTCGGGATCCTGGCCGCCGGCGGCGTCGGCGCGGCCGTCGTCGCCGTGATGAGCGGGATGCTCAAGCCCTACCAGGTCGACCGCTTCCTCGCGTTCACCAACCCGGCGCTCGACCCCAAGGGCGCCGGCTACAACGTCGAGCAGGCGCGCATCGCGGTCGGCAACGGCGGCCTGTTCGGGCAGGGGCTCTTCCACGGCTCGCAGACCCAGTCCGGCTTCGTGCCCGAGCAGCACACCGACTTTGTGTTCACCGTCGCCGGCGAGGAGCTCGGGCTCGTCGGTGCCGCGCTGCTCGTCGTACTGCTGGGGGTGGTGCTGTGGCGCGCGCTGCGCATCGCCGCCCGCACCGACGACGTCTTCGGCCGGATCGCCGCCGCCGGCATCGCCTGCTGGTTCGGCTTCCAGGCCTTCCAGAACATCGGCATGTGCCTCGGCATCATGCCCGTCACCGGCGTACCGCTGCCGTTCGTGTCGTACGGCGGCTCGTCCATGTTCGCGGGGATGCTCGCGGTGGGGCTGCTCGAGAACATCCACCTCCGCACGCTCGCCTCGCCCGCGGCCCGGATCGCGCCGCAGGAGCGGCTGCTCGTCCGGTCGTGACACTCGCTCGTGGGTGAGTGAGTGGGGCGGGCGCCGAGCTCGCTTGTAACTCGGTGTCCGTGCATCCACCACGGCGCTGTGACGGGTCACGACCCTCCGGTAGATCC
>NZ_BAABAC010000014.1:0-33171 GCF_039537225.1 Nocardioides ginsengisoli | reverse complement strand
CGTGCAACTACCACGGTGCTGTGACGTGTCATGACCCTGTGGTGGATGCACGGACACCGAGTTACAAGAGCGCCACGGCCACGCCTCAGCCCGGCGGGAGGATCTCCCACACCACGTGCTCGCCCGTGAGCCCCTTCAGCTCGACCGCGTCGCGCTCCACGAGGACGACGGCCGCGTCGTCGTCCAACGCCTCCCGCACGGCGTCGCTGCCGAGGATCTCGCCGCCGTGCGCGACGCTCGCGACCCGGGCCGCCATCGCGACATTGCGCCCGAAGTAGTCGCCGTCGCGGGCCACGACCTGGCCGGTGTGGATGCCGATCCGGACGTGGACCGGGCCGTGGCGCCGCAGCGTGACGTCGCGGGGGAGGTCGCGCTGAATGCCGAGGGCGGCGCGGCAGGCGGCCTCGGTGTCGCGGAAGGCGACCATGAAGCCGTCGCCGGCGGTCTTGACGACCTGGCCGCGGTACTGCTCGATGCGGGTGCGCAGCACCCGGTCGTGCGCCGCGAGCACCTTGACCCAGGTCGCGTCGCCGAGCCGGTCGTTGAGGGGCGTCGAGTCCTCGATGTCGGAGAAGAAGAGGGTGACGGTGCCGTCGGAGGCCGCCATGTTGAGGATGTCGGCGCGCTCGTCGTCGCTGGCCCAGGTCTGCAGGTCCTCGACCGTCGACTGGATCAGGCCGGCGATGCCGTGCGAGCGGACCTTCGAGGCGGTCCGGATCACCCGTCGTACGGCGCGCTCGGCCGAGTTGGTCGGCGGCGGCGGGCGCAGCGCCGCGTCGAGGTCGGCCTCGAGCTGCGCGACATGCGCCTGGGTGTCGGCGAGCCGGCGCTGCAGCGCGGCCCGGTCGCGCGCGAACGCGGCCACCAGGCCGAGCAGCGCGATCACCAGCACGCAGAGGATCCCCACGACGATCGCCACGCTCGAAGACTAGTGACCAGGAAGGCCCGGCGCCCGCTTGCGGGTCGCAGTAGCGTGAGACGGTGACCACTCCGGCCCCCACCATCTCCACGGTCGGCGAGCTTCGTGCCACCGGCCATGTTCACAAGCACCTCCGCGCCGAGCTCCGCGACAACCTCCTCGACCTGTTGGCCCGCGGCGAGGACCCCTGGCCCGGCCTGCACGGCTTCGCGGACACGGTGATCCCGCAGCTCGAGCGGGCCATCATCGCCGGCCACGACGTCGTCCTGCTGGGCGAGCGCGGCCAGGGCAAGACCCGTCTGCTCCGCACCCTCGCCGGGCTGCTCGACGAGTGGTCGCCGGTCATCTCCGGCTCCGAGCTGGGCGAGCACCCCTACGACCCGATCACGGTCACCTCCAAGGCGGCCGCGGCGGCCCACGGCGACGACCTGCGGATCTCGTGGCGCCACCGCAGCGAGCGGTACGCCGAGAAGCTGGCGACGCCCGACACGAGCGTCGCCGACCTGATCGGCGACGTCGACCCGATGAAGGTCGCCGAGGGACGCTCGCTGGGCGACCCGGAGACCATCCACTTCGGCCTGATCCCGCGCTCCCACCGGGGCATCGTGGCGATCAACGAGCTGCCCGACCTCGCGGAGCGGATCCAGGTGGCGATGCTCAACGTGATGGAGGAGCGCGACATCCAGATCCGCGGCTACGTGCTGCGCCTGCCGCTCGACGTCTTCGTCGTCGCCTCCGCCAACCCCGAGGACTACACCAACCGCGGCCGGATCATCACGCCGCTCAAGGACCGCTTCGGCGCCGAGGTCCGCACCCACTACCCACGCGAGCTCGACGCCGAGATCGCGGTGGTCCGGCAGGAGGCCGACCTGCTCCCCGAGCGGGTCGACGTCCCCGACTTCCTCATCGAGATCCTGGCCCGGTTCACCCGCAACCTGCGCGAGTCGAGCGCGGTCGACCAGCGCTCCGGCGTCTCGGCGCGCTTCGCGATCGCGGGCGCCGAGACCATCGCCGCGGCCGCGCTGCGCCGGGCGACCATCCAGCGCGAGGACCGCGCGGTCGCCCGGGTCGTCGACCTGGAGACCGCGGTCGAGGTGCTCGGCGGCAAGATCGAGTTCGAGTCCGGCGAGGAGGGGCGCGAGGACGAGATCCTCACCCATCTGCTCCGCACCGCGACCGCCGAGACCGTCCGCGAGCGCTTCCGCGGCCTCGACCTGGCGCTCCTCGTCGGCGCGATCGAGGACGGCGCCACGGTCGTCACCGGCGGCCAGGTGACCGCACGCGACGTCCTCACCGGCCTTCCGGTGCTGGGTGAGTCCGACCTCTACGACCAGGTCTGCGAGCGGGTCAACGGCCCCGGTGGCGGCCGCACCGACGGCGAGCGCGCCGCCGCGATCGAGCTGGCGCTGGAGGGCCTCTTCCTGGCCCGCCGGATCGGCAAGGACTCCGACGGATCCGAGACCGTCTATGGCTGACCTCTCTCCCTTCGGCGTGCGCGCCGGCGCCGGCACCCTCCGCGAGGGCGAGGGTGTCGTGCTGCCGCACGTCTGGACGGAGGAGGGGGTGCTCGCCGCACCCGCCACCAACGGCGCGCAGGTGCTGCATCTCGCGGTCGCGCTGTGCGTGCTCAACGACGTCTACCGCGAGGCACGGCGGCTCGCCGTACCCGTCGAGGGGGTGGCGGTCACCGCCGACGGCGCCTTCGACGACCTCTGGGTCTCCAAGGGCATCGGCTACGACGTCGAGATCGACTCCTCGGCCGACCCGGCGCGGATCGGGCTGCTGCTGGAGGTCGTCGACGAGGTCGCCGAGATCCCGCGAGCGCTGCGGGCCGGCGCCGACGTACGCAGGAGGGAACCATGAGCCGCTACCGCAGGTACGACGGCGGCGACCCGCTCGCCCCGCCGGTCGACATCGCCGAGGCGCTCGACGCCATCGGCGAGGAGGTGATGGCCGGCTACAGCCCCGAGCGCGCGCTGCAGGAGTTCCTGCGCCGCGGCGGCTCCGACCAGACCGGCCTCGACGACCTGGCCCGCCGGGTCGCCGAGCGGCGCCGCGAACTGCTCCAGCGGCACAACCTCGACGGCACGCTCAACGAGGTCCGCGAGCTGCTCGACAAGGCGGTGCTCGAGGAGCGCAAGCAGCTCGCCCGCGACGCGATGATGGACGACGGCGACCGCGCCTTCCGCGAGATGCGGCTCGAGAGCCTGCCCGACTCGCCGGCCGCCGCGGTCACCGAGCTGAGCGACTACGACTGGCAGTCGCGCGAGGCGCGCGAGGCCTTCGAGCAGATCAAGGACCTGCTCGGCCGCGAGCTGCTCGACCAGCGCTTCGCCGGCATGAAGCAGGCGCTCGAGAACGCCAGCGACGCCGACCGGCAGGCGATCGACGAGATGCTGTCCGACCTCAACGACCTGCTCGAGAAGCACGCGCGCGGTGAGGACGGGCCCGACGACTTCGCCGAGTTCATGGCCAAGCACGGGCAGCACTTCCCGGAGAACCCGCAGAACATCGACGAGCTCCTCGACGCGCTCGCCCAGCGCTCCGCAGCGGCGCAGCGGATGCTCAACTCGATGTCCGCCGAGCAGCGGGCCGAGCTGATGCAGCTGTCGGCGCAGGCGTTCGGCTCGCCGGCGCTGATGCAGCAGCTCGACCGGCTCGACGCGAACCTGATGTCGCTGCGTCCGGGCGAGGACTGGGGCGGCTCGGAGCAGTTCGGTGGCGGCGAGGGGCTCGGCCTCGGCGACGGCACCGGCGTCCTGCAGGACCTCGCCGACCTCGACGCGCTCGCCGACCAGCTCGCCCAGTCGGGCAACGGAGGCGGCGCCCGCCTCGGCTCCGCTGACTTCTCCTGGGTCGACCTCGACAAGCTCGCCCGCCAGCTCGGCAACGAGGCCGCGGTCGACGCCCGCAAGCTGCAGGAGCTCGAGCGGGCGCTGCGCGAGTCGGGCGCGCTCGAGCGCGGCTTCGACGGCGAGCTGCGGCTCACGCCCAAGGCGATGCGCCAGCTCGGCAAGGCGCTGCTGCGCGATGTCGCGCAACGGCTGTCCGGCCGCCAGGGCCAGCGCGACCTGCGCCAGGCGGGTGCCGCCGGCGACCTGTCCGGCGCCACCCGGCCGTGGGAGTTCGGCGACACCGAGCCCTGGGACCTGCCGCGCACCCTGCTCAACGGCGTCCTGCGCCGCGCCGGCGACCACGGCGGCCCGATGCTCGCCATCGACGACGTCGAGATCGCCGAGACCGAGGCGCGCACCCAGGCCGCCGTCGCGCTCTGCGTCGACACCAGCTTCTCGATGGCGATGGACGGCCGCTGGGTGCCGATGAAGCAGACCGCGCTGGCCCTGCACACGCTGATCGGCACCCGCTTCCGCGGCGACGACCTCGAGCTGATCGGCTTCGGCCGGCACGCGCAGACCATGCGGATCGAGGAGCTCACCGCGCTCGACGCCCGCTGGGCGAAGGGCACCAACCTCCACCACGCGCTGCTGCTCGCCAACCGTCACTTCCGCAAGCACCCCAACGCCCAGCCGGTGCTGCTGATCGTCACCGACGGTGAGCCGACGTCGCACCTGGAGTCGAGCGGCGACGTCTTCTTCTCCTACCCGCCGCACCCGATGACGATCGCGCTCGCGGTCCGCGAGCTCGACAACGCGCGGCGGCTCGGCGCGCAGACGACCTTCTTCCGGCTCGGCGACGACCCGGGGCTGGCGCGCTTCATCGAGTCGATGGCGCGGCGCGTCGAGGGCACCGTCATCGCGCCCGAGTCCGACGACCTCGGGGCGGCCGTCGTGGGCTCCTACCTGGGCTCGCGACAGGGGAGTCGCGGCTCGGGCGGACCGGGCTCCTACGGCGACTGGTTCGGTTCGCGCGGCTTCTGGGTGGGCTGATCACGCTCAGATCCGGGCTGCCTGTGGACAACCGAAATCGTTTGTTTCCGGGCGGTGGCCGTCGGGCAGCCGGTGGTGCATGGAACCCACGCCGGACCCCTTCGCCGTCATCGAGCTCGACGTCCCCTACGCCGTCCTGCGCGAGGCCCGCGACCGCTGGGCTGCCGCGGCCGACGAGCTCGACCGCTGCTGGCGGCGGCTGGCCCGCGCGTCGACGTCCGGCCTCTCGGCGGCGGTGACGCGGGCGGTCGAGGAGTTCCGCGATCCGTGTGCCGACGAGCTCAAGGCCCTCGGTGGACAGGCACAGGACCACGCCGACGCCTTCGTGCTCTACGGCGGGCAGGTCGTGCTCGCCGACCGCGAGCAGGCCGAGCGGCTGCGCGCGCTGCTGCCGTGGGCGGAGCACGCGGCGCAGGTGGTGCGCCGATGAGTCAGGTCGTCGCGCCGCCGCCGATGGACTCGACGCCACTGGGCGCGCAGACCCTCGGCGTCGACCTGCGTGGGGTGACGGTGTCGGTGAAGGACGTGCAGGCGTGGGCGGCGTCGATCGCGGCACCGGGGTGGGCGGACGCGTCCGGGTGGGCGGGGGCGGCGGCCGAGGCGCATGCGCACGCGGCGACCTGCTTCGCCCGGCGTCTCGACGTCCTCGAGGCGGTGCTCGACCGGGTGGTCACCGCGGCCGACCGGTTCGAGGACCGGCTGGTCCGGCTGCGGCAGTGGCGGCTCGACCTGGTCGCGGCGTGCGCCACCGTCGACGACGCCGGCCGCGCCGAGCTGCGCCGCCGTATCGCGGCCTGGACTCGGGCCTATGCCGCGGCCGAGGCCGAGATCGTCACCGCGCTGTGCGGCGTCCCGGTCGACGTCGACCGCCCCGACACCGCGCGCCTCACGGGCGAGCTGCGCGGCCTGCTCCACGCGCCGGTGGCGCTGGCCGCCTGGTGGCGGCGGCTCTCGCGTCGCGAGCAGGAGGCGCTCACCACCGAGCACCCCGAGCTGGTCGGCAACGCCGACGGGATCCCCGTCACCGACCGCGACGAGGCCAACCGGGCGCGGTTGGCGCACGACGGCGGGCGCCTGGCCAATGCGGACGACGTGCAGGAGGCGCTCGACGACTACGCCCCGCTCATCGACCCCGCGACCGGCCGGGCGCTGACCGAGCTGATCGGCTACCAGCCGACCCTGCACTCCGGCGACGGCGGCGTGGCGATCTCGTTCGGCGACCCCGACATCGCCGACCAGGTCTCTGCCATGTCCCGGGCCTGACCTCCGACACCTCCAGTACGTCGGCCAACCTGGCCAAGACCTACGACCTCCACCTCGCCGCCCTCGACGACGGCCGCGGGAGCGTCGCGTCGATCTACTGGCTCGACTACGACGCCCCCAGCGGCAACCCGATCGACCCGCTCGACCCGCTCGGGCAGGCCGACTTCGACGGCGTCGCGCTGCCGGCCAAGGCGCGCGACGGCGGCGCCCGCTTCGCCGACTTCGTCGACGGACTGCGCGCCTCCGACCAGGGCGATCGGGCGCACCTGACCGTGATCGGGCACAGCTACGGATCCACCACGCTCGGCTACGCCCTCCTCGACGGCGCGCCCGTCGACGACGCCGTCCTGCTCGGCAGTCCGGGGGTTCCGGCCGCGACTGCGCGCCAGCTGACCGACGCCGACGTCTGGGTCGGCGCCCGCGACGACGACCCGGTCACGCTGCTCGGCACGGGCGACCGGGGCGGCGTCGGCCTGCTCGGGCACGACCCCGCCGACGACGCCTTCGGCGCCCGCCGGTTCGCGGCGGGCGGGGGCGAGCTGCGGGTCGAGCGGCTGCTGGCGCACCACACGTCGTACTTCGAGGGGGAGTCGCTGGCCAACCTCGCCCACGTCGTCTCCGGCGCCGACGACGAGGTCAGCTCGCAGGCCCGCCGCGGCGCGCCCGGCGGCGGACATCTGACGCTGCCCGAGCTGGTCGGGGCGTCCACGGCCGCGAGCGCGGCCCACGGGCTCGCGGCCGCCGGCGGATGGCTGCTCGAGCACAGCCGGTTCGCCCTGGGCGGGTGGGGGCGATGAGGTGGCTCCTCGTCCTCGCCCTGCTGCTCGCCGGCTGCGGCCCGTCCGACGGTGGGCGGTACGCCGTCGACGAGGCCGTGCGCGCGTCGGACGCCGCCGTCGCCGGGGTCCTCCACCGGCTCGCCATCGCCCTGCGCCTCGATGCGCCGACAGGCGCCCGGAGCTTCGCGATCTGTGGCGACGCGCTCGCTCCACGAGGTGTCGTCGTCCGGACCCTCCTCCGGTTCCCGGCGCCCTCCGGCATCCCGCCCGAACGCACGGCCGCCGTCCTGCGTGCCGACGGCTGGGCCGCCGGGCGCAAGGGGGTGCTGACGCTGCGCGTCGACGACGCCGGCGACGCCGTCCAGGTCAGCCTGGTCTCCGACTGCGTCGCGACCTCCCGCGAGGTCGCCCGGCGGTACGACGAGCGCCCGCCGGCCGAGGTCGGGTGGTCGTAGGCTGCCCGGTATGAGCATCCCGGTCGACATCGCGGACCTGCGCGCCACGCTCGCCGACTTCGACAGCGGCTACCTGCTCACCACCTCGTCGCCGGAGGTGAAGGTAGTGACGGTCGACCCGGTCGCGGGCGACGACGGCTCGCTGCGGGTCGCCGGTCCGGGGCGCGGCACGCTGCGCAACCTGGCCGAGAACCCCACGGTGACGCTGGTGTTCCCGCCGCGCGAACGGCACGGCTTCACGCTGCTGGTCGACGGCGCCGCGCGGGCCGACGGCGACGACGTGGTCGTCGTACCGGCCGCGGCGGTGCTGCACCGCCCGGCGGCACACGCCGACGGCCCGCGTCCGGGATGAGCCCGACCTGGGTGACCGCCTTCCTCGACAGCGCGGGGGCCCACCACCACGAGAGCGTCGGCTTCTGGCAGGAGGCGACCGGGTACGCGGTGTCCGCGCCGCGCGGCGACGACGGCGAGTTCGCGACCCTCGTCCCGCCGGACGGCGACGCCTTCCTGCGCGTGCAGCGGCTGCACCAGGGTCACGACCGGATCCACCTCGACCTGCACGTGACCGACCCGCGAGCGGCGGTGGCCGGGGTGCTGGCCGCGGGCGGCACGTTCGTCGTCGACCGCGGGCACGTCGTGATGGCGTCGCCGGGCGGCTTCGTGTTCTGCCTCGTGCCCGAGGCGGGGGAGTCCCGGGTGCCGGCGGCGCTGGACCACGGGCACGGCGGCCGGTCGCGGGTCTACCAGGTGGCGATCGACGTCCCGCGGGCGTCGTACGAGCGTGAGCTGGGTTTCTGGCACGCGATCACCGGCTGGGACCAGCGGAGCTCGTCGGTGACCGACGACTTCCGGTTCCTGGTGCCGCCGTCGGGGCAGCCGCTGCGGCTGCTGCTCCAACGGCTGGGCGCCGGCGACGACGGCGGCGTCCGGGCGCGCCTGGACTGGGCGACCAGCGACCGCGCGGCCGAGACCGAGCGGCACCTGGCGATCGGCGCGCACGTGCTCGCCGTCCTGCCGCACTGGACGGTGATGCGCGATCCGACCGGCCGGGTCTACTGCCTCACGGACGCTCGTCCGGAGTGAACCCCGGCAGGAACTCCTGCATGATCGCGCGGAAGGGCGCCTCGGCCTCGAGCTGGCTGAGGACGCCGACACCGCCGAGCCAGGTCCGGTGGATGAGGACGTACGACGGCGGCAGGTTGAGCTTGATGCTGACCGTGTAGGCGGGGTCGCGGGGGTTGTTGATCCGCTGGAACTGCTCGCGCATCCACTCCCGGCTGAACCGGAACCGCTCGACGAGGGTCGGGTCGACGAAGGGCGA
Source organism: Nocardioides ginsengisoli (assembly GCF_039537225.1). Lineage (NCBI taxonomy): Bacteria > Bacillati > Actinomycetota > Actinomycetes > Propionibacteriales > Nocardioidaceae > Nocardioides > Nocardioides ginsengisoli. The sequence continues at coordinate 24,547 of NZ_BAABAC010000014.1, read as the reverse complement.
GAGGTAGTCCATGAGCAGCTGCGGGTCGATCTGGATCCGGTCCTTGAGGAAGCCCTCGTCGCGCAGCCCCGCGATGAGCGCGTCGCCGTCGCCGGCCGCGCAGAGCGTGATCAGCCGGCCCATCGGCTCGGGCAGGCCGCGCTGGGGCAGGCGGGCGACGGCGCCGTAGTCGAGGACGCCGATCCGGCCCGGCGTGCCGTCGTCGTGGGGGATGACGCGGAAGTTGCCGGGGTGGGGGTCGGCGTGGAGCAGGCCGGTGCGGGCCGGCCCGGAGAACAGGAAGCGGGTGAAGATCTCGCCGTAGTGGTCGCGCTCCTCGGGCGTGCCGTCGGCGATGATCGAGGCGAGCGAGCCCGCGGAGTCGAGCCATTCGGTGACCAGGACGCGGGGGCCGACCGCGACGACGTCGGGGACGACGATGTGCGGGTCGTCGCGGAACGCCTGCGCGAACTCGCGCTGGGCGTCGGCCTCGAGGTCGTAGTCGAGCTCTTCGCGCGCCCGGGCCTGGACCTCCTCGACGAGCGGCTTCATGTCGACACCGGGGATCAGCGGTCCGATCGCGCGGGCCGCGCGGGCGAGGGTGCGCAGGTCGGACAGGAGCGCGTCGCCGGCGTTGGGGTACTGCACCTTCACCGCGACCCGGCGGCCGTCGTACCACTCTCCCTCGTGGACCTGCCCGATGCTGGCCGCCGCGGTCGGCGCCCCGTCGAGCCACACCAGCCGCTCGCGCCAGTCGGCGCCGAGGTCGGCGGCGAGGATGTCGCGGACCGTCTGCGTCGGCATCGGGGGAGCGGAGTCCTGCAGACGCGTGAGCTGCGCGCGGTAGGGCGCGGCCATCTCCTCCGGCAGCGCAGACTCGAGCACCGACAGCGCCTGCCCGAACTTCATCGCCCCGCCCTTGAGCTCCCCGAGCGTGCGGAACAGCTGCTCCGCCGTGCGCTGCTGGATCTCGGACATCACCGTCTCGGCGGGCGCCCCACCGAGCCGCCGCCCGAAGCCCACCGCGGTGCGGCCGGCGTACCCGAGCGGCAGCGCCGCGAGACGCGCCGTACGCGCCGCGGCCTTGCGGGGAAGGTCAGCCATGCCTCCATTGTCGGGGTCGGGGCAACTGCGTGCGTCCCCTTTCCCGGGTGTTCATCGGTGATCGCATCGGAGTCGTGTGCCTGAGAACCCGGATATCCGGGTTCTCAGGCACACGACTCGGCTTCGGGGCGCCGCTGTCGGGCCTGAGCGATCAGGCAGGGAACGGGATCCCCGTGTTCGCGTGGCACCGGTAGCCGTTCGGCACCTTGTGCAGATACTGCTGGTGGTGCGGCTCCGCGTAGAAGTACGCGCCCGCCGGCTCGATCTCGGTGGTGATCTCGCCGTAGCCGCGGCGCGCGATCTCGTCGCCGTAGACCTTGGTCAGCTCGCGCGCGGTCTGCTCCTGCTCGGGCGTCGTGAAGTAGATCGCCGAGCGGTACTGGGTGCCGATGTCGTTGCCCTGGCGCATGCCCTGGGTGGGGTCGTGGACCTCGAAGAACTGCTTGACCAGGTCGGCGTAGGAGACCTGGTCGGGGTCGAAGACGATGCGGACGGCCTCGGTGTGACCGGTGCGACCGCTGCAGACCTCCTCGTATGTCGGGTGGGGTGTCACGCCACCGGCGTAGCCGACCGACGTCGACCACACGCCCGGGATCTGCCAGTAGATCTCCTCGGCGCCCCAGAAGCACCCCAGCCCGAAGACCGCGACCTCGAGCCCGTCGGGGACCTCGTCGGTGACGAGCGGGGTGTGCAGGACCTCGTGCAGCGTCGGGAGGGGGTACGCCGGGGTGGCGCGGCCGGGCAGCGCCTGAGCAGGGTCGATCATCTCGGTCTTGCGGCGGGAGAACATGCCTCCATTGTCGTCGGGCACGCAAGGCCCCGGCGGGCGGCTCAGCCGGTGATGCCGTGCGCGGCGCACCAGGCGTCGCGGCTGGCCGGACGGGCGACGAACACGGAGCGGATCAGCTGGGCCTGGAGGGCGGCGTAGGTGTCGATCTCACGCTCGACGGCACGGCGGGTGGCCGGCGTGCGCGCGAGGACCAGGGCCTCCGCGTTGCGCCACACCATCTCCCGCCAGCCGCGCATGATCACGCCCGCGACGGCCTCGTCGGCGCTGCCCGCGTCGATGTCGTCGAAGGTCGGGTCGAAGCGGGCGGCCTCCTCGGCGAACACCGGCATGTAGAGGCTGTCGAGGCGGTTGTTGTAGCGGTTGTGGTCGGCCTTGTGGCTGCCGTCCGGGCCACTCAGGCCCACGGTCGCGAGGACGTGCGGGAAGTCGCGGTTGATGTGCGCGTTCATGGCCAGCAGGAAGTTGCCGAGTCCGCTCATCGCCCGGTCGTCCTCGGCCTGCAGAGCGATCCGCCAGGCGGTGGGGATGTTGGTGCGATCGCCGGCCTCCCAGCGGCTGGTGGTGTCGAAGTACAGCCCGGCGAAGACGGCGTCGACGCGGTTGAGCCAGGCGTGGTCGGCGAAGACGCCACTGCGTACGGCGTCCCGGACGTTCTCGGTCACCCGCAGGTAGGCCAGCGAGAAGATCGCGCTGTGGCTGCAGCTCGAGGCCAGCCGGTCGAGCCGCACCTTCATCCGGTCGATGACGTCGTCGATGCACGCGTCGGCGCCGCTGGCGCACACGTCTCCCAGGTACGGCGTCGCCGGAACCGGGATCGCCGGCAGCATCCCGACCAGCCCGTCCAGCGGCGGCAGCAGGATGCTGCGCAGCGGGTCGGGGTCACCGGGCGCAGGCGCTGGCGCGGGTGTCGGTGCCGGCACGGGCGCGGCGGTGGCGGGCGCGGTGAGGCCGAGGGCCAGCAGAGGCGCGAGGACGAGAGTGAGCAGCCGAGGCTGAAGAGTCACGTCCTGGAAACGAGTGAATGCTCGCTTTGGTTACGCGGCAAGGTTGCCGCAAGCCGGTCGACGGGGGCGGGGGAGGCGCTCAAGATGGCGGTATCACTTTGATGCCAAGGGGGATACGATGACGGTTATGGCCTTCACGCTGCGCACCGACGCCGAGCTCGACGCCGCGCTGGCGGAGCTCGCCGAGGCGCAGCACCTGTCGAAGCAGGAGGTCGTGCGCAAGGCGGTGCTCGAGATGCACCAACGCGCGCAGCACAAGCAGCGGGTCGCCGGAGCGTCGGCCGCTGCACGTGAGCGGTGGGGCGACGTTCTCGACCGACTCGGCTCGGTCTGATGGTCGAGTTCCTCGACCTGGAGGACCTGTTGGCGCTGACCGACGACCTCCGGGCAGGTCCGGTGCGCGACGCCGGACTGCTCGAGGCGTCGGTCGCCCGGCCGCGGACGACGTTGTTCGGGGACGACGCCTATCCGGGGCTGGTGCTCAAGGCCGCCGCGCTGCTCCACTCGATCTGCCGCAACCACGCGCTCGTCGACGGCAACAAGCGCCTGGCGTGGCTCGCGACTGACGTCTTCCTGCGGATCAACGACGTCGTGGTCGAGTTGCCGGACGACCAGGCCTTCGATCTCGTGATGGGCGTGGCCGACGGCACGCTCGACGTACCCGACATCGCCGACGTGCTGGGGCGTGCCGCCGCGCCCTGAGTAGGCTCGAACGGTGAGCGACCACAGTCACCTCGACCACGCAGGCTTCGAGACCCGGGCCATCCACGCCGGCTACACGCCTGACCCCACCACGGGCGCGGTGATCCCGCCCATCTACGCGACCTCCACCTACGCCCAGGACGGCGTGGGCGGGCTGCGCAACGGCTATGAGTACAGCCGTTCCGCCAACCCGACCCGCACCGCGCTCGAGGACACCCTCGCCGCGCTCGAGGGCGGGGCGCACGGGTATGCGTTCGCGTCGGGGCTGGCGGCGGAGGACACGTTGATCCGGGCGCTGTGCAAGCCGGGCGACCACGTGGTGCTTCCCAATGACGCCTACGGCGGCACCTTCCGGCTCTTCGACAAGGTCGCGACCGCGTGGGGCGTGCAGCACAGCCCGGCGCCGGTGACCGACGTCGACGCGGTGAAGGCGGCCATCCGTCCGGGCGAGACCCGCCTGGTGTGGGTCGAGACGCCGACCAACCCGCTGCTGTCGATCGGCGACATCGAGGCGCTGGCCGCGGTGGCCCACGACGCGGGGGCGCTGCTCGTCGTCGACAACACCTTCGCGTCGTCGTACCTCCAGCAGCCGCTCGCGCTCGGCGCCGACGTCATCGTCCACTCGACCACCAAGTACGCCGGCGGTCACTCCGACGTCGTCGGCGGCGCGCTCGTGGTCGACGACGACGCGCTCGCGCAGCGGATCGGCTTCCACCAGAACTCCATCGGCGGCGTGGCCGGCCCGTTCGACTCCTGGCTGGTGCTGCGCGGCCTCAAGACGCTCGCGCTGCGCATGGAGCGGCACAGCGACAACGCCGAGAAGGTCGCCGACTTCCTCAGCACGCACCCGGCGGTCAGCCAGGTCATCTATCCCGGGCTCGCCGACCACCCCGGCCACGCGATCGCGTCGCGCCAGATGAAGCGGTACGGCGGCATGGTCTCCTTCCGCGTCAAGGGCGGCGAGGAGCAGGCGCTGGCCATCTGCGCGGCGACGAAGGTCTTCACGCTGGGGGAGTCCCTGGGCGGCGTCGAGTCGCTCATCGAGCACCCGGGCCGGATGACCCACGCGAGCGTCGCGGGCACCGACCTCGAGGTCCCGGCCGACCTGGTCCGGCTCAGCGTCGGCATCGAGACCTCCGACGACCAGCTCGCCGACCTCGACCGCGCACTGTCCACCACCGTCTAGCCTGACCTCGTGACGAGCGACGGACCCACCGAGCCCGATCCCCACGACGAGCTGCGCCCCGCGCCCGGCGCGGACGAGTCGGACGACGCGCCGCTCGGTCCGTCGCCGAGCGACGGCGCCGAGCGCGCCCAGCGCGAACGCGACGAGCGGCTGTTCCGCCGCTTCGCCCACCAGTGGGCGCTGGCGCGGGAGGAGCGCGAGGAACGCCGCCACGAGGCGCCGTCCTTCGCGACCGGTCCGTCCGACCTGCGCCGGGCCGAGGTCCCGCACGGGCTCGACCTGGCGGCCGGCTGGGCGTGGCGGGTGCTGCTCATCGCGGCCGCGGGCTACCTGATCGCGCGGGTGGTCGGCTACTTCGCGGTCGTCACCATCCCGGTCGCGGTGGCGCTGCTGATCAGCGCGCTGGCCGCGCCGTTCGTGGCTGCGGTCACCCGCATCGGGGTGCCGCGCGGGCTGTCGGCGCTGATCGTGGTGATCACCGGCTTCGCGGTGGTCGGCGCACTGCTGACCTTCGCCGGGCAGCAGGTCGCGGCCGGCGCGACCGACCTGGCCGACTCGACGGTCAAGGGCCTGCAGGAGATCCGGGACTGGCTCAAGGACGGTCCGCTCCACGCCAGTGACTCGCAGATCAACGACTACATCAAGAGCGCCCAGGACATGATCAGCAGCCGGTCCAAGGACGGCGCGGTCATCAGCCAGGTCACCGAGGTCGGCTCCGCGCTCGGCCACGTGGTCGCGGGCTTCTTCATCGCGGTCTTCTCGACGTACTTCTTCCTCGCCGACGGCGAGCGGATCTGGGCCTGGGTGGTCCGGCTCGCGCCGCGCAACGCCCGCGAGCGGATCGACAGCTCCGGCCGGGTCGCGTGGGTCTCGCTGGTCCAGTTCGTCCGCGCCACCGTCGTGGTCGCCCTCGTCGACGCCACCGGCATCGCCATCGGCGCGGCGATCCTCAAGGTGCCCTTCGTCTTGGCCATCGGCGTCCTGGTGTTCCTCGGCGCCTTCGTGCCGATGGTCGGGGCCACCGTCGCCGGCAGCGTCGCGATCCTCGTCGCGCTCGTCGACCAGGGGCCGTTCACCGCGCTGCTCATGCTCGCCGTCGTGATCGGCGTGCAGCAGCTGGAGGGCCACGTCCTGCAGCCGTTCCTGCTCGGGCGCTGGGTCTCGCTGCACCCGCTCGGCGTGATCTTCGCGATCGCGGGCGGCGTGCTGGTGGCGGGCGTCGCCGGCGCGCTGGTCGCCGTCCCGCTCGCGGCCGCGGCCAACGCCGTCGTCCTGCACCTGGCCGAAATGGCAGGACCGCCCGCCCCCGAAGGGACGGGCGGTCCGGAGACCACGGAGGCTCAGGCCACGTAGCTCAGGCCACGTAGCTCACCACGTGGGTCAGGCCACGTAGGGCTTGGCGTCGAGGATGATCACCGTCTGCGTCTTGCCGTTGACCTCGTAGGTCACCGTCTCGCCCTTGCTCCGGCCGTTGATGGCCTGGCCGAGCGGCGACTGCGGCGAATAGACGGTCAGGCCCTCAGGGTCGATCTCGCGCGCGCCGAGGAGGAAGGACTCCGCCTCGTCGTCGTCATCGCCCTCGAACTTGTAGGTGACGACCATGCCGGGCTCGACGACGCCGTCGTCGGGCGGGGTCTCGCCGACCTCGGCACGACGCAGCATGTCCTTGAGCTGGAGGATGCGGGCCTCGTTCTTGCCCTGCTCCTCGCGGGCGGCGTGGTAGCCGCCGTTCTCCTTCAGGTCGCCCTCGTCGCGCGCAGCGCTGATCTCGGCGACGATCTCGGCACGCCGAGGACCTTCGAGGTGCTCCAGCTCCGCCTTCAGCTTGTCGAAGGCGTCCTGGGTCAGCCAGATGGTGTTCTGGCCGCCGCTCTGGTCGGTCTGCGTCATCGGTTGCTCCTGAAACTGCTCATTCGAATATCCCTGCGGATAGTGAAATCTCAACTCTACTGATACCGCGGCTGATCGGCGGCTTTGCAGCCGATCCACTCGACCGTGGTGGCCCGCCGCTCGGTCTTCACGGTGACCTCGTAGGTCCCGTTCTTCGGGTCGGGCGTGAAGGACTGCTCGCCGACGACGGCCTTGTCGTGGGAGATCGCGCGGGCGACGCAGGTCGCCTTCACCGGCCCGTCGCCGTACTGGATGTTGACCTTGATCGTCGCGGTGTGGTCGTCGACGACCTGGTGGCCGATCTCCTCGGAGGAGACCGGTGGGTTGGCGTGGAAGAGCATCGCCCACAGCAGCCAGGCCAGGAAGGCGGCCGCGACGGCGACCACCACCACGACCAGGACGGTACGGCGACCGCGGGACGGCGCGCCGTACCTCTGGGCCAGGGAATCGGGGGCTGAGCTCACCGGTTCATCGTCGCATGCAGGACTTTCCTACGATGGTGCGCATGCCCACCTCGCATGCGCCCGCCACCGACCGCTCCGGGCTGCGGTTGATGCACGTCCACGCCCACCCCGACGACGAGTCGAGCAAGGGCGCGGCCTCCACCGCGATGTACGCCGCCCAGGGCGCGCAGGTGCGTGTCGTCACGTGCACCGGCGGCGAGCGGGGGTCGATCCTCAACCCGAAGATGGACCGCCCCGAGATCCTCGCCAACATCACCGAGGTGCGCCGCCAGGAGATGGAGCGCGCGCGCGACATCCTCGGCATCACGCAGTCCTGGCTGGGCTTCGTCGACTCCGGGTGGCCCGACGGCGACCCCAAGCCACCGCTGCCCGAGGGCTGCTTCGGGCTGGTGCCGCTCGAGGAGGCGACCGAGCGCCTGGTGCGCGAGGTCCGGGCGTTCCGGCCCCACGTGATGACGACGTACGACGAGCGGGGCGGCTATCCGCACCCCGATCACATCCGCTGCCACGAGGTGAGCGTCGCGGCGTTCGCGGCGGCCGGCGACCCCGACCGCTTCCCCGACGCGGGGGAGCCGTGGCAGCCGCTGAAGCTCTACTACCACCACTCGTTCAACCGGCCGCGGATGCAGGCGCTGCACGACGCGATGCTCGAGCACGGCCTCGAGTCGCCGTGGGCGGAGCGGCTCAAGGAGTGGAAGCCGGAGCCCGAGTGGGACGACCGGATCACCACGCGCGTCCCGTGCGGCGACTACTTCGGCGTCCGCGACCAGGCGCTGCTGGCGCACGCGACCCAGATCGACCCCGACGGCTTCTGGTTCGCGATCCCGCGCGAGCTGCAGCAGGAGGTCTGGCCGACCGAGGACTTCGAGCTGGTCGAGAGCCACGTGCCGTCGTCGGTGCCCGAGGACGACCTGTTCGCCGGGGTCACCCCCGACGCCTGAGCACCCCGCCTGAGAGACTGAGGACATGCATCCGCTCGCCGTCACCGCCGTCCACGCGCTCCTGGCCGCCCAGGACAAGAAGCCCGAGGACAACGACGTCGTCGCGGGGTGGACCGGCTTCGCGGTCTTCATCCTGCTGATCCTCGCCGTCGCCGTCATCGGCTGGGCCCTGACCAAGAGCCTGCGCACCGCCTCGCGTGCCAAGGACGCCGGCGTCTACGGCGACGAGCCGGTCGACTCCGACTCCGGCGACACCGAGAAGCACCAGGCCGACTGATGATCGGTCTCGACCAGCTGCTCGGGTTCGGACTCGCTGCGCTGGTCGTGATCGTCATCCCCGGGCCCAGCGTCGTCTTCGTGGTCGGCCGCGCGGTGTCCTACGGGCAGCGGGTGGCGCTGACCAGCGTCCTCGGCAACACGCTCGGGCTGTTCCTCGTCATGGCGCTCGTCGGCCTCGGGCTGGGCGCGGTCGTGGCCGAGTCGGTCGTGGTGTTCACGGTCATCAAGCTGGCGGGCGCTGCCTACCTGGTCTGGCTCGGCGTCCAGGCGTTCCGCCACCGCGACGAGATGCGCTTCGGCGACGGCGAGCCGCGGGCGCCGCTGACCGGCTGGACTGCGCTGCGGCAGGGCTTCGTGGTGGGGGTGAGCAACCCGAAGGGCTTCATGATGTTCGGAGCACTGCTGCCGCCCTTCGTCGACCGGAGCGCGCACGCGGCGTCGGTGCCGGTGCAGATGCTCACCCTCGGCTGCGTCGCGATCACGATCGGCCTGCTGTGCGACTCGACGTGGGCGCTGGCGGCGGGGCGGGCGCGCGACTGGTTCGTCGCGTCCGAGCGGCGCGGCAGCGTGCTCGGCGCCATCGGCGGCACCTCGATGATCGGGCTGGGCATCGGGATGGCCCTCACCGGTCACGCCGAGAGATAGCCCCCGACCAGCGCGACGATCTCGTCGAGCAGCGCGTCGCGGTCGATCCCGGCGGGCTGGTCGAGCACCCAGCGGGTCGCGAGATTCTCGATCGCGAGGACGACGACCCAGGCAGTCGTGGCCGGCGACGGGCGGCGGGTGAGGTCCGGTCGCGCCATCAGGTACGTCGACGTGAGCTCGCGGACCCGCCGCTCGAGGGCGGCCCGACGATCGCGGCTGCGCTGGATCGGCAGCTCCTCGGAGACCACCCGGAGCAGCTCGCGGTCGGCCTCCAGGGCGACGACGAGCGCGTCGGCGGTCTCGCGGATCATCGCCGGGCCGAAGGACCCGATCCGGTCGGCGAGGGAGGCCGCGACGCGCTCGGCGACCTCCTCCCAGTAGCGGTCGATGACGATGTCGAGGATCGCGGTCTTGTCGGGGAAGTACTGGTAGAGCGAGCCGGGGCTGATGCCGGCGGTCGTCGCCACGCGGTTGGTGCTGAACGCGTCGTAGCCGCGCTCGACGAGAACGGCGCGGCCGGCGGCGATGATCCGCTCGACCATGACCCGGGACCGGGCCTGCTGGGGGGCCTTGCGCACGGGACGGACTCTAGGGCGTCCGGCGCCGGGGCACTCAGGCGGTGCGGCCGGTGAGCTGTCGGCGCTTGGCGTCGTACATCCGGGCGTCGGCCTCGAGCAGCGCCTCGGCGATCTGTCCCATGTCGGGGACGACCGCCGTGCCGATGCTCGCGCGGCGACCGGCGGCGCCGGACAGCCGGGCGTGCAGCTCGTCGGCGCCCAGGCCCGGGCAGAACACGGCGAACTCGTCGCCGCCGAGCCGCGCGACGACGTCGCTGTCGCGGACGCTGGTCGTGAGCGTGGTGGCCATCCGGCGGATCAGCGCGTCGCCGGCGCTGTGGCCCTCGGTGTCGTTGACGGCCTTGAGCCCGTCGAGGTCGACGAAGGCGACCGAGGACACCACGTCGTCGCCGGGCCAGCGGATGCGCGCCTGCTCGAAGAAGCCGCGGCGGTTCCACAGTCCGGTGAGCTCGTCGGTGGCGGCGAGGTGGTGGGTCGCCTCGCGCAGCGCGACCGCGGAGGCGAGCTGGCGGTGGACGGCGAGCTTGTCGAGCGCGACCGACGTGGCGTCGGCGAGCCCCTGGAGCAGGCGGACCTCGTCGTCGGTGGCGGTGTGGGGCTCGGCCCAGTAGGCGCCGATCGCGGCGATCGGGTCGAGCGTGCGCACCGGCATCATCACCATGCTGCGCACGAAGGTGGGTCGGTAGGCGTCCTGGGGGATGCGGTCGTCGACCTCGATGTCGGGGATGACCGTGTGGGTGCGGTGGGTCATCACCCAGCCGCTGACGCACGTCTCCATCGGGAACCGGCTGCCCTTCCACAGGGGAGCGATGGCGTCCTCGTCGGCGTAGAAGCACAGGTCGCCGTCGCGCAGCACGAAGGTGGCGCCGTCACAGGCGGCGAGCTCGCGGGCGGCCGTGCGGACGACCTCCTGGACGGCGAACAGGTCGGGTGCCATCGAGAGCTCCTGGACCGCGAGCAGCAGCCTCTCGAGCCCCGTGGTGTCGGTCATGCGCAGCTCCCTCCGTAGGCGAGCCCCAGCTCGCGCTCTCCCTGTCGGCACCCTATCGGGCGATATTCACGAGTTGAAAGCGAGTTATTGCTCGCGTCAGGATGGGCGCATGACGACGGACCTCGCCGGCACGGCCGACGCCCCTGTCCAGCAGCCGTACCCGACCCGGTTCCGGGCGGGCGGCGACCGCAACCGCCGCCTCGGCCGGCCGCTCAAGCTGGTCGGCCGGGTCAAGGGCGTCGACCACGCCCTGCTCGACCGGATCGGGCGGGCGATGTACGAGCGCGACGAGGTCGGCGCACGGCTCGCGGACGCGATCCGGTTGCGAGGGGACGCCGCGGGGCGGGTGCGGATGGAGCAGTTCCGGGCCGCGCTGACGGGCGGGATCGCCGCCGTAGCGGATGCGCCGCCGGCGCTGCGCGCGTTCTTCGCCGCCGTCGAGGACGAGCCGGAGTGGCTCGACCGCGACCTGGTGGAGGAGGGCGCCCGGGTCTTCCGGCGGCTCGGCCAGAACGCCCAGGACGTGCTGCTCCAGCTGTCGCTGGTCGGCGGCTACCGCTTCGGCGGGCCGACCGACCTGCTCGTCGCGACCGGCGGACTCACCGGCGGCGCGACGCTGCGCCGGCTCGCCGAGACCCAGAAGTGGGGCGCCAGCCTGAGCGAACCCGGCTCGCTGCTGCCGCCGCGCGACGGGCAGGCGCCGGGGGAGGGCTGGCGGCTGACCGTCCACGTCCGGCTCATGCACGCCCTCGTCAACCACGCGTTCGAGGACTCCTGGGACGCCGACACGTGGGGCCTGCCGATCAACCAGGCCGACCAGGCCTCCACTCTCGGGCTCTTCGACGGCGTGCTGCTCATCGGCGCGCGGGCGCTCGGCGTACCGGTGTCGGCGAAGGAGTCGCGGGCCCTCATGCACCTGTGGAAGTACGTCGGCTGGGTCATGGGCGTCCATCCCGACTTCCTCGTCGACGACGAGTGGGAGCGGCACCGCATCGACTACCACGTGCTGCTCGCCCAGGGCCCGATGACCGAGGCCGGCCCCCAGCTGGCCCAGGCCGTGGTCGAGGCGCAGGCGCTGCGCCACTACCCGGGCTGGCCGGCGACGCTGCAGGTGGTCCGGGCGCGCTACGAGCGGGAGCGGCTGCTGTCGATGCTGACCGTCTTCCTCGGTCTCACGAGCATGCGCGAGCTCGGCCTGGCGCCGCGCCCGCCGTGGGCGCACACCTACCTGTTCGCCCTCAACACGCTGCGCTACCGGGTGCTCACGCGGCTGCCCGGCGGCCGCGACCGCCTCACCGCGTGGGGCGGACGGCGGGCGCAGTGGCTGCTCGACTCCTACTTCCAGGGCGAGCGGGAGGACGTCGGCGAGCTCACGGCGTGAGCGCGGGCTCGCCGGTGTCGCGGACCAGGTAGACCCACGGCAGCGCGCGACAGCCGACCTGCCAGCCGTCGCGCTGGTAGCGGGTCAGGCTGCCGGTCCAGATCACCCGCTTGTGCTCCCACCGGGTGGGCGTGCGGACCATCCGGTGGCGCAGGAGGCCGGCGCCGACGGTGTGCCAGCCGCGCTGGCCGGCCAGTTCGAGCTCGTGCATCTCGTCGAACGCCGTCACGGGGCCGAGCCACCGCTCCTCGGCCTCGGACGGCGGCGTCTCCTCGGCCTTGCCGAACCGCTGCTGCGCGGCCTGGCGGGTCAGCCCGAGCGTGCCGCCGATCGCGGACCAGCTGTGACCCGCGGCCCGGGCGGCGTTGACGGCCTGCTGGAGCAGGTCGCCGGCGGCGCGGTCGGCGTCGGCCGCACGGCGGACGAGGGCGAGCTGGTCGGCCGGGTCGGCGTCGGCGAGGATCGCGCGGCCGATGGTGTCGGCGAGGTCGCTCACCGCTGGTCCTCGTCGCGGCTCGGCAGCCACATGCCCCGGCCGTCCTGCTCGCCGTCCTGCTCGCCGTCCTGCTCGCCGGCCGGGTCGGTGCCCTTGCCGGCGCGGCGCGACGCCGACATGACGGCCACGCCGATGAGCACCATGGTGACGCCGGCGCCCTGGAAGAGCCCGCGGGAGAGGCCGTGGAAGGTGTTGCCGACGGTGATCAGGGCGAGTCCCGCGATGACGAGCGACAACGGGGCGGCGGCGAAGGAGGGCATGCGTCAACATTCCCTTGACACTCGGCCGTTGTCAAGATTTCGTTGACGTACGCCAGGGGCGCGGATGTCGGTGGTCTGTGGGAGATTCAGCACGTGGCCCGCACGACCCGTCCCGACGTCCCCGAGACCTATCTCGCCGAGCTGCGCGGCCTGCTCGCGCGGCTGCCCGAGTGCACCGAGGAGGACGCGTGGGTCGGGGTCCGCTGGCGCGTCGCCGGCACGACCGCCACCGTGGCCCACGTGTTCGGCGGAGAGGACCAGCTCTTCCGCATCATCTTCCGCGCCGAGCCCGACGAGGTGATGGCCTTCCAGCACCTCGGCGCGCCCTACTTCCGGGCCGAGTGGGGCGGCAATGTCGTCGGCATGCTCATCGACGACGACACCGACTGGGAGGAGCTCGGCGAGCTGCTCACCGAGTCCTACTGCCTGCAGGCGCCGCAGCGGCTCGTCGACCTGGTCGACCGTCCGGGCGCCTGAGGTCGGGCCTCAGCCCTCCGCCGAGCGCGACCAGCTCGCGGCGGACTCGTCGAGCGGCGCCCAGCTCGGGATCAGGAAGAGCCCGGTGGCCTCGACCGCCGCGTCCTCGCCGGGGACGCCGATCCGCGCCTCGACGGTGATCTTCCGGCCGCTCTCGCGGTCGATCTGCGCCTCCAGCCGCACCGGCCCGAGCGGCAGCGGACGGCGGTAGCGCAGGGTCAGCGTCCCGGTCATGGTGAGCCGCTTGAAGCCGCTCGCGGTCTCGCCCATGATCTGGTCGAGCAGCAGCGCGGAGACGCCGCCGTGGACCATGCCCGGCGGGCCCTCGTAGGCGGCGCCGAGGGTCAGCTCGGCGTACGCGCTGCCGAACTCGTCGTGGGTGATGTCGACCGGGGGCGCCACCGCATTGCCGCGTCCGACGACGGCATTGCCCCAGTTCCAGGAGCGTCCCTCGGAGTTGTAGCGGACGCCGGCCGGGCCGGGCAGCTGGGCGGCGCGGAGCCGCGCGGCGAGCGCCTCGACCTCCGCCCGTACGGCGTCGAGCTCGTCGTCGGCGACCGTGCTGCGGATGGTCGCGTCGACCAGGTCGCGGACCGCGTCGGTCAGCGAGGACAGCACCTTCTCGCGCTGCTCGACCTGCTCGGTCGGGATCTCCTCGTGGATGAACGCGATCGTCATTCGTAGATTGTCCCGCATGACCGACACCGCCGGCGCCCGGGCCGTGCAGACCATCCGCGTCGACCGCACCCTCGTCATCGGGCTCGACCGCCCCGCGAAGCGCAACGCCATCAACGGCGCGGTGACCCAGGGCCTCGACGAGGCGCTCAACCTGCTCGAGGACGACGACCAGCTCTGGTGCGGGATCCTCACCGGCGGCGGCGAGATCTTCTCCGCCGGCGCCGACCTCGCGGAGGGGCCGGGCGAGCCGACCGAGCGGGGTGGGATCGCGGGCATCATGTCGCGGGTCCGGACCAAGCCGCTGATCGCCGCGGTCGAGGGCTATGCGCTCGGCGGCGGGCTCGAGCTGGTGCTGTGCTGCGACGTCGTCGTCGCGTCCCGGACCGCGACCTTCGGCTTCCCCGAGGTCAAGCGCGGGCTGCTGCCCGACTTCGGCGGCGTCTTCCGCGCGCCGCGCGTGCTGCCCGCGAACGTCGCACGGGAGATGCTGCTGACCGGCGAGCCCATCGACGGGGAGCGTGCGGAGCGGCTCGGGTTCGTCAACCGGCTGGTCGAGCCGGGCGCCACCTTCGACGTCGCGCTCGGGCTGGCGGCGACCATCTGCGGCAACGCGCCGCTCGCCGTACGGGAGGCGCTGGCGCTGTCCCATGCCGAGATCAACGGCGACGAGACGGCGAGCTGGGCGGCCAGCCATGCGGCGCACGAGCGGCTGCTGGCCTCGGCCGACGTGGCCGAGGGGATCACCGCCTTCTTCGAGCGACGGGCGCCGCGCTGGTCCGGATGGTGAGGTTTGGCGCCGGTGCCGCGCGGGGTAGTCAGAGCCGCATGTACGGCGACACCACGGTGATCCGACGGCTGGCGAGCCAGATGGATGAGCGCGCCACCGACCTGCGTGCCACGGCCGAGCAGCTCAGCGCCTCCGCCGAGACCGCGCACTGGTGGTCGGTGAGCGGCGAGCGGATGCGCGGCCAGGTCCGTGAGCGGGCCGCCAACCTGCGGGGGATCGCCGCCGACTACGAGGACGCCGCCGACAAGCTGCGCGCCCACGCCGACAAGGTCGACGAGCTCAAGGCGCTGATCACCCTCATCGAGCGCAAGGTCACCAGCCTGGTGGAGGGCGCGATCGACCGGATCAAGGACGCCGGCCACGCCGTCGTCGAGGGCGTCAAGGACGGCGTCAAGGCGGTCGGCGACTTCCTCACCGGCGGCGGTGGCGACGCGCCCGACCCGCGCGACGTGCAGCTGGCACGCTTCGCGAGCCCGCCGCCGGGCGACAAGGGCTGGCTCGACGTCCCCGACCAGCTGGGGATCGGGATCTGATGCCGACCGTCAACCTGGGCAACCTGGGCAACCTGGGTAGCCTGGGCTCGGCCCAGGAGGAGCGGCGGGTCGTCGTCCCCGGGCGGGTGCGGCTCGAGGTCGCCGAGCTGGTCGCGCTCGCGCAGGCCGGCCCGTTCCGGCTGCCGTTCGACGTGAGCGCGGTCGAGGCCGCGCTCACCGCCACCGCCGAGGGCTCGGGCTCGGCCGCCGACGAGGCGCGACGCGCCTGGTATGCCCGGCTCTCGCCCGACGCCGCCTCGCCCCAGGACGAGGTGGCACTGCTGCTCGCCGCGCAGGCGGGGCGGGTCCGCGAGTCCAGCACGGACGCCGACCGCGCCGCCGCGCGGGCCGCGATGACCGAGGCGATCGGCGTCCTCGCCGACGCCGAGGCGCTGCTGGAGGTCGAGCTCGGGCTCCGGCTGGGGCCCGACGCACCGGCCCAGGCGCGGGCCTGGGTGGGCGTCCGCGGCGAGACCGCGGTGTCGCTGGCGACGGTCAGCGGCGCGGAGTTCGAGCTGGCGTGGGGCGCGACCGCGGCGCTGCCGGAGATGCTCGCCCACCTGGTGCGGCTGCCCGCCGACCCCGACGACCCCGACGACCCGGACGACCCCGAGGAGGCCGACCTCCCCGACCGCTTCACGATCCCGGTCGAGCTGCTGGCGGCGGTTGAGGCGGGCGCCGCGCGGCACCGCGACGAGCTGCTGCCGGCGTTGGTCGAGCGCTTCCCGGGTGCGGTCACCGGCGCCGACGACACGCCGTACGACGCGGGCGAGGCGCTCACGCTCCTGCACACCGTGCACGACCGGATGACCGCACGGCTGCGGGTCGTCGTCGCGGGACGACGCCCCGACGTGGCCGGTGTCGTGGTGTGGCTGCGCGTCGCGGGCCAGTGGTACGCCGTGGATCCCGACACCGTCGCCGGCTTCCCGGTGGCGCGGGCGCGGGCCGCCGTACCGCGGGATCTGGCGCGGTCGGTCGGTCCGGTCCTGGCGCGGGTCTGGGGGCGTGATGTCTGAGGGCGACGGCGGCATCGTCTCGGTCACCGGCGGCGCCGGGGGCATCGAGGCGAAGTACACCGACATCGAGACGCTGGCGCGGATCTTCGACGACACCGGCGACGAGCTGCGCTCGCGGGCGTGGGAGGACAAGGGGATCGTCGTCAACGGCGACCTCGTCGAGTCCTCGATCCTGTCGCCGCTCACCTTCGCGACCGCGGAGAGCGCCGTGCTGGCTGCGACGATCGGCCCCGGCGGGCTGGCGTTCGAGGCGCTCGACCTCGAGGTCGACGCGCTGGCGATGCAGGCCAACGTGTTCATCCTGCGCGGGGCCGACGACCTGCGGCGGCAGGCGATCGAGGCACTCGACTACCTGGTCGGGCGCGCGCTCGGCTTCGCGCTGCCGGGGTTGCTCCTCGCCGGCGCCGGTGGGGTGCTGATCACGCTCGCGGCCCATCCCGAGCTCGGGCTGCTGGCCTATCTGCACCGCGACGAGATCTCGAAGCTGACCGAGCAGGAGCTCATCGACCTGCTGCAGGAGCATCCCGAGCTCGTGCAGCACCTGATCAACGGCGGCGGCGGACTGGTCGACGGGCTGCTCGACAACCTGCCGCCCGGCGTCCGCGAGGCGCTGCTCGCCAAGCTCGGCCTCGACCCGGCCCACCCGACCACCAACGACATCGCCGGCGACCTGGCCGGGCTCTTCGACGACACCGACGCGAAGGTCACCGAGGGCGGTGCGCCCGGCGAGGACCCGCGGTCGCTGCCCGCGCCCGGCTCGATCCAGGACCTCATCGACAACCTGAGCCTGACCAACGACGGCGCCGACGGCGAGATCGACATCGTCAAGATCGGCGAGGGCGACAACGCCCGCTATATCGTCAACCTGCCCGGCACCGACAGCTTCGGCATCGGCGGCTCGGAAGCCCGCGACAGCCTGGCCAACCTGCAGCTGGTCGGCGGGCAGGAGACGGCGTACGCGCGCGGGATCCGGGAGGCGATGGAGCGAGCCGGCATCCCGCCGGGCGCGCCGGTCGCGCTGGTCGGGCACTCGCAGGGCGGCATGACGGCCGCACAGCTGGCCAGCAACCCCGCGTTCACCGACCGGTTCAACGTGCAGCACGTGATCACCGCGGGAGCGCCGACCGCGCAGGTGCCGCACATCCCCGACGGCATCCAGGTGCTGTCGCTGGAGAACAAGGGCGACCTGGTGCCGCTCACCGACGGCGAGGACAACCCCGACCAGCCGAACCGGACGACCGTCCGCTTCGACCACCCGACCGGCAGTGTCGGCGGCAACCACGGCCTCGACTCGTACTCGCGGGGCGGGCAGCTGGTCGACCAGTCCGACGACCCCTCGCTCGCCGAGACCAAGGACCAGCTGCGCAAGGATGGCTTCGTGGGCAGCACCGATCCGGTCTCGACCAGCACCTACACGATCACGCGGGCGCCATGAGGACGCGCGCTCGGACCGGGGTCGTCGCCGTGCTGGCGCTGCTGGCGTTCGCCGGCTGCACGGAGCGGCCGATCGACAAGCTGAACCATGAGCTCGCCGACCGCGAGGCGAAGGTGCCGTCGTGCGAGGCGACCGACTGCACCGCGGAGGTCGCGGTGCTGGCGAAGGCGCTGACCGACCTGCCGGGCGTCGTCCGGGTGGAGAAGGCGCGGTACCGGGAGAAGCAGATCACCGACGGCGCCTCCGTCCTGGGCTATGTGGTGGTCGCCGCCGGTGTCGACTGCGACGCGCTGGAGGAGCGGGCCGCCGAGCTCGGCTGGAAGTCGTCGGTCAGCCCCCTCAGCTCGCTGCATCTCCAGTGCGGGGCGGCGGCGGTGGGCGGTGTCGAGCCGGCCCGGAAGAACCTGTTCGCGACGGTGCGGCCGACGTCCCAGGCGCAGCTGAAGGCGTGGGGAGACCGTGGCACGCTGCCCTAGCGTCAGCGGCGCGAGCGCGCGCAAGATGGGTCCATGGCAGACGACGACGTCGTACGACGGATCAACGAGCTGGCCGACGAGGAGCACCGCCTCCAGGACCTCCACGAGGGCGGACCGGTCGGCGACGACGAACGGGCCCGGCTGAAGGAGATCGAGCTGGCGCTCGACCAGTGCTGGGACCTGCTGCGCCAGCGGCGCGCGCGGCGCGAGGCGGGGGAGGACCCGGCGGGCGCGGAGGTGCGCTCGGAGTCGGTGGTGGAGAACTACCTGCAGTGATCCGCGCCTGCTCGGCCCTAGGCTGCGCGCATGAGCACAGGTCGTCTCGAGGCGTTCAGCGACGGCGTCCTCGCCATCGTCATCACCGTGATGGTGCTGGAGCTGAAGCCGCCCGACGGCGAGGACTGGCACGCCCTCTTCCACACCTCGGGCCTGGGCCTGCTGACCTACATCCTGAGCTTCGTCTACGTCGGCATCTACTGGAACAACCACCATCACCTGTTCCAGCTGGTCGACCATGTCGACGGCGCGGTGCTGTGGGCCAACCTGCACCTGCTGTTCTGGCTGAGCCTCTACCCGTTCACGACGTCGTGGCTCGACGAGAGCCGGATCGCCGAGGTCCCGACGATCGTGTACGGCGTGAACCTGCTCGGCGCGGCGATCGCATACTTCATCCTGCAGCGCTCGATCCGGCACACGCCGTCCGGCGACCGGGCCGCCGCCGCGCTCGGCAGTGACCTCAAGGGCAAGATCTCGCCGGTCCTCTACATCGCGGGCATCCTGCTCGCGCTGTGGGAGCCGGTCGTCGGCATCGCGCCGATGGTCGTGGTGGCGGCGATGTGGCTGGTCCCCGACCGCCGCGTGGAGCGCTTCCTCGCGGCGGAGCGGGACGCCCAGGCGGGCTGAGCGCCCCGCTCACGAGGTCACTCCTCGGCGGCGTCCTCCAGCTCGCTCTTCAGCTCGGACTTGCTCATCGAGGACGCGCCCGAGATGCCCGCGTTGGCGGCCTGCTGATTCAGCTCCGCCTTGCTCACCTCGCCCGGCTGCTGCCCGAGGTGCTCCTCGCGCGCGCTGAGGAACGCCTGTCCGAGCTCGGCGCGCCGGGCGTCGTCGAGCCGTTCGCGCATCCCCGGCAGGACCGTCGTCTCCTCCTCCTCGACGTGGTGCTTGACCGCGTCGACGAGCTCCTTGAGCGCGGCCGGGAACGCGTCGGAGTCCGGGTCGGTCGCCGCCAGCTTCTCCGCCAGCTGGTCGGCGAGCAGGTGCTCCTGCTGGCTGTGCTGGACGTCGTCCTCGCCGCCGGCCTCGCGGGCCGCGGGATACACCTCGGACTCCTCGGCGCGGCTGTGCGCGGTCAGCAGCGTGGTCATCACGGGCAGCAGTGCCGCCCGCTTGTCGGGCTCGTTCTCCAGCGTGTCGAAGAGGCGCTCCAGCTCGCGGTGGTCGCTCATGATCAGGTCGACGACGTCATCACCCATGACGGCTCCTTCTGTGGTCGGGAATCGCCTCGGCGTTACCCGTCGCGGCCGCAGTGCAGACTCGTGCCAGGGCCACGGGCCGCCGCCGAGCCCCGTATCCTCGTGGTGATCCCCGTCACAGCGAATGCGCCAGGGTCTCCTGGCGGAAAGGCACGCGATGTCACCCGAGACGGACCCGACGGCCCGGATCACCCTCGGCGCGCTGCAGGTCGCGCCGGTCCTCCACGCGTTCGTGCGCGACGAGGCGCTGCCCGGGACCGGGCTCGACGAGGCCGCGTTCTGGGCCGGCGTCGAGGCGATCCTCGTCGCCTACGCGCCGCGCAACCGCGAGCTGCTCGCCCGTCGCGACGAGCTGCAGCGGCGGATCGACGCGTGGCACGAGGCCCACCCGGGCCCGGTCCGCGACCAGGCGGCGTACGTCGCGATGCTGCGCGAGATCGGCTACCTCGTCGACGAGCCGGCCGACTTCACGATCGATCCCGGCGACGTCGACGCCGAGGTCGCCGTCCAGGCGGGGCCGCAGCTCGTCGTCCCGGTCCTCAATGCGCGCTTCGCCGCCAACGCCGCCAACGCCCGCTGGGGCTCGCTCTACGACGCGCTCTACGGCACCGACGTGCTCCCCGAGGACGACGGCCACGAGCGCGGCGGGTCCTACAACCCGCGGCGCGGGGCCGCGGTCATCGCGCGCGCTCGCGCCGTCCTCGACCAGCACTTCCCGCTCGACCACGGCAGCCACGCCGACGCGACCGGGTACGCCGTCGCCGACGGTGCGCTCGTCGTCTCCCTCGACGACGACCGGGCCGCGCTGGCCGACCCCACCCAGTACGTCGGGCACCGCGGCGACCCGGCGGCGCCCGAGGGCGTGCTGCTCGTCCACCACGGGCTGCACGTCGAGATCCAGGTCGACCGCACCGACCCGATCGGCCGCGACGACGCCGCCGGGGTCAAGGACCTGCTCGTCGAGGCGGCGATCTCGACGATCATGGATCTCGAGGACTCGGTGGCCGCCGTCGACGCCGCCGACAAGGTCGAGGGCTACCGCAACTGGCTGCTGCTCAACCAGGGCCGGTTGCGCGCCGAGGTGACCAAGGGCGGCACGACCTTCGTCCGCGGCCTCGCGCCGGATCGGGTCTACGACGGCCCCGACGGACCGGTGACCCTGCCCGGCCGCTCGCTGCTCTTCGTGCGCCAGGTCGGCCACCTGATGACCACCGACGCGATCCTGCTCGACGGCGACGATGGCGTCGCGGAGGTCCCCGAGGGCGTCGTCGACGCGATCGTCACGGCGCTGTGCAGCCTCCCCGACCTGCAGGGCCGTAGCGAGCTGCCCAACTCGCGGGTCGGCGCGATGTATGCGGTGAAGCCGAAGATGCACGGCCCCGACGAGGTGACGTTCACCGACGACCTCTTCGGCGCGGTCGAGGACCTGCTCGGGCTGCGGCGCAACACCATCAAGCTCGGCATCATGGACGAGGAGCGCCGTACGTCGGCCAATCTCAAGGCCTGCATCCACGCCGCGCGCGGCCGGGTCGCGTTCATCAACACCGGCTTCCTCGACCGCACCGGCGACGAGCTGCACACGTCGATGCTGGGCGGCCCGATGATCCGCAAGGCCGACATGCGGGGCACCACCTGGATCGCCGCCTACGAGGACCAGAACGTCGACATCGGCCTCGCCTGCGGCCTCGCCGGACGCGCCCAGATCGGCAAGGGCATGTGGGCGATGCCCGACGCGATGGCGGCGATGGTCGAGCAGAAGATCGGGCACCCGCGGGCCGGCGCGAGCTGCGCCTGGGTGCCGTCGCCGACGGCCGCCACCCTGCACGCGCTGCACTACCACGAGGTCGACGTCGCAGCCCGCCAGCGCGAGCTCGCCGGCGCCCGTCGTACGACGCTCGAGCAGCTGCTCACCGTGCCCCTGGCCGACGACGCCACGGTGCAGGCCTGGACCGCCGACGACAAGGCCGCCGAGGTCGACAACAACCTCCAGGGCGTCCTCGGCTACGTGAAGCGCTGGATCGACGACGGGATCGGGTGCTCCAAGGTCCCCGACATCCACGGCGTCGCGCTGATGGAGGACCGCGCGACCTGCCGGATCTCCAGCCAGCACGTCGCCAACTGGATGCGCCACGGCGTCGTCACCGCCGAGGAGGTCGAGGCGGCGCTGCGCCGGATGGCCGCCGTGGTCGACGAGCAGCAGGCGGGGGACGGCTACCGGCCGATGGCGCCCGGCTTCGACGGTCAGGCCTTCGCGGCCGCGCGCGAGCTGGTCTTCGAGGGGCTCACCCAGCCGTCCGGCTACACCGAGCCGATCCTGCACCGGCGGCGCCGTCAGGTGAAGGCGGAGGTGGCGGCGCGATGACCGCCGACGCGCTGATCGCCGACCTGGTCGCCGACCTCGACGTCCGTCTGGCCGACGCCGACGCCGCGCTGGCGCGCGACTATCCGGGGGAGCGGCCGGGGCGGCAGCCGGTGCACACCCTCTACGTCCCCGCCGACCGCTACGACGCCGGCCTGGTCGCCCGCTGCGGAGCCGAGGCGCTGGCCGTCCTCGGCCAGCACGCCGCCGCCTTCGCCGAGCTGGTCGGTGACGACGACCTCGTCGCCCGGGTGCGCGCCAAGCTGGCCACCGAGCCGGTCGAGGACCTGCGCGTCGACTTCGAGGACGGCTATCTCGGCAGGTCCGACGCCGTCGAGGACGCCGACGTGGTGCGTGCCGCCACCGCACTCGCCGAGAGCCCGAAGGCCGCTCCGTTCGGCGGGATCCGGATCAAGAGCTTCGACCCGGCGACGCGGGCGCGCGGCCTGCGCACCCTCACGTCGTACGTCGGCACGCTGGCCGACGCGGGGGTCGACCTCACCGACTGGGTGGTGACGCTGCCCAAGGTGACGAGCGTCGACCAGGTCGCCGCGATGGTCCACGTGTGCCGGACCCTGGAACAGCAGCTGGGGCTGGGCGACCGGGTGCTGCGCTTCGAGGTCCAGGTCGAGACGCCGCAGTCGATCCTCGGCTCCGACGGCACCGCGCTGGTCGCCCGGATGGTGCACGCTGCCGACGGCCGGGTGACCGCGCTGCACTACGGCACCTACGACTACTCGGCGTTCTGCGGCATCTCCGCCGAGCAGCAGTCGCTCGCGCATCCGGTGGCCGACCACGCCAAGCTGGTCATGCAGGCCGCCGTGGCCGGCACGGGCGTCCGGCTCTCCGACGGCTCGACCAACATCCTGCCCGTCGGCGGCGCCGACGAGGTGCGGGCGGCCTGGGCCAACCATCTCGCGTTGGTCCGTCGCTCGCTCGAGCACGGCTACTACCAGGGCTGGGACCTTCATCCGGCCCAGCTGCCCACGCGCTACGCCGCGACGTACGCCTTCTACCGCGCCGGCCTCGCCCGCGCCACGGACCGGCTCAGCGCCTACCTCGGCGACGTCGAGGGAGGTGGCATCGCCGACGAGCCGGCGACCGCGCGGGCGCTGGCGTCGTACCTGCTGCGGGGCGTCGACTGCGGCGCCGTCGACCCGGTCGAGGTGACCGACGTCGAGACACTGCGCGCCCTGGCCGCGGGCCGGCCGGTCGGGAGGACCTCATGAGCAGCCACCTCGGGTTCAACCAGTACGGCAAGGCCGAGTCCCGGGTCGTGCGCATCGTCCGCGACACCGCGGTGCACGAGATCCACGACCTCAACGTCTCCACGGCGCTGCGCGGTGACTTCGCCGACGCCCACACGCGGGGCGACCAGGCGGCCGTGCTGCCGACCGACTCGCAGAAGAACACCGCCTTCGCCTACGCCAAGATCCACGGCGTCGCGTCGCCGGAGGACTACGCGCTCGCGCTCGGACGGCGGCTGCTCGAGGCCTGCCCGGCCGCGCGCCAGGCGCAGGTCGAGGTCGAGCAGTACGCCTGGGACCGGCTCGGCGACCACTCCTTCGTCCGCCGCGGCGGGGCGGTGCGCACGGCCGTGGTGACCGTCGACCGCGACGGGGCGCAGGTGCTGTCGGGCGTCCAGGAGCTGGTGCTGATGAACTCCACCGACTCGGAGTTCAAGGGCTTCCTGCGCGACGAGTTCACGACGCTGCCCGAGGCCGACGACCGGATCCTCGCGACCTCGCTGGTCGCGCGGTGGCAGCACACCTCGACCGACGTCGACTGGAACGCCTCCTACGACAGCGCGCTCACGACGCTGCTGCGCACCTTCGCCGACACCTACTCGCGCGCCCTGCAGGAGACGCTCCACGCGATGGGATGCGCACTGCTCGACGCGCAGCCGAGCCTGGCCGAGGTGCGCTTCTCGGCCCCCAACAAGCACCACTTCCTCGTCGACTTCAGCGGGTTCCGGGTCGACGGGCTGACCAACGACGGCGAGGTCTTCGTCGCCGCCGACCGGCCCTACGGCCTGATCGAGGCGCAGGTCGTGCGCGACGGCGCGCCGCCGGAGGGCGACGCATGGCTCGCGGTACCGGGGTTCTGCTGATGGCCGGCGTGCGTACGACGCGCGAGGTGCTGCTGGGCTGCCTCGCCGTCCCGCGCTGGGCCGACGACGTCCTCACCGGCCAGCCCTACGACGACGTCCCGGCGCTCCTCGCCACCGCCGACGCCGCGGCCCTCGAGCTCGCGGACGACGAGCTGGCGCAGGCACTCGCCGGCCACCCTCGGATCGGGGAACGCGGGGGAGCGCAGTCACGCCGCGAGCAGGCCGGGGTCGACCCGGCCGCCGGCGACACCGCGGCCCGGCTGGCCGACGGGAACGCCGCCTACGAACGGCGTTTCGGCCACGTCTTCCTGATCCGCGCGGCCGGTCGCGACGCCGCCGCGATCCTCGCCGAGCTCGACCGGCGGCTCGGCAACGACGCCGCCGCCGAGCGCGCCGAGACCGTCGACAACCTGCGTCAGATCGCGCTGCTGCGACTCGAGGAGGCCCTCCGATGAGTTGCCCTGTGTCAACCTCCGCTGTTTCAGGCGGCGTTGAGCGAGTCCTCGTTGAG
>NZ_BAABAC010000013.1:290640-295219 GCF_039537225.1 Nocardioides ginsengisoli | reverse complement strand
AGGCCGGCCCTGCCGCCGCCCAGCCCCCGGCTCCGGCCTCCGCCCCGCAGGCCGCCGCGCCGGCCGCCCCCCAGGCCGCTCCCGCGGCTTCTGCCGCGCGCGACGACGACCCGCCGCCGTGGGCCACCGAGCCGCCTGACGACGACTACCCGCCCGACCCGTCCGACGAGCCGGTCTCGCGCCGGTCCCGCGTCGCCGAGATCCAGGCGCAGGCCAGCGCCCAGGTCGACGCCCCGCCCGAAGACCCCGACGCGGCCGTCGACCTCGACTCCGACGCCGAGGTCGACGCCGAGTCCAGTGCCGAGCTGCTCGCGCGCGAGCTCGGCGCGCAGGTGATCGAGGAGATCCCGCGCCGCGGCTGACCGCCCTCGCGGCGGCCGAGCCGCCGTACCCCCCCGAACCGATCCGCACGTCACCGTAGAGAAGAGACATCCCATGACGCAGAACCCCTTCGACGCCCTCGGCGGCGACGCCGGCGGCCTCGGCGGCCTCGACCTCGGCGCGCTGCTCCAGCAGGCGCAGCAGATGCAGGACCAGCTCGCCGACGCCCAGCAGCGCCTCGCGGACGCGACCGTCGACGGCAGCGTCGCCGGCGGCGCCGTCACGGTCACGCTCACCGGCGCCGGTGAGCTGACGGCCGTCACCATCACCCCCGACGCACTCGACGGCACCGACGCCGACGCGCTGTCCGACCTCGGCGACCTGATCGTCGCGGCGGCCCGCGACGCGAGGTCCAAGGTCGACGAGCTCGCCGAGCAGCTGCTCGGCCCGCTGGCGGGCGGCGGCATGCCCGACCTGGGCCTTCCGGGCATGGGCGGGCCGGGCCAGGCGCCCGGCCAGCTCGGCTTCTAGTCCGGCGGCCCGCCATGTACGAAGGCGTCGTCCAGGACCTCATCGACGAGCTCGGGCGGCTGCCCGGGGTCGGCCCGAAGAGCGCCCAGCGGATCGCGTTCCACCTGCTGCAGGCCGACCCGGCCGACGTGCGACGCCTCGCCGACGTCCTGATCGAGGTCAAGGACAAGGTGAAGTTCTGCTCGATCTGCTTCAACGTCGCCGAGGACGACCAGTGCCGGATCTGTCGCGACCCGCGGCGCGACCCGAGCGTGCTGTGCGTCGTGGAGGAGTACAAGGACGTCGTCGCGATCGAGCGGACCCGTGAGTTCCGCGGCCGCTACCACGTCCTGGGCGGCGCGATCTCGCCGATCGACGGCATCGGCCCCGAGCAGCTGCACATCCGCGAGCTGCTCACCCGGCTCGGCGACGGCACGGTGACCGAGGTGATCCTCGCCACCGACCCCAACCTCGAGGGCGAGGCCACGGCGACGTACCTCACCCGCATGCTCGGCCCCCTGGGGTTGCGCGTGACACGTTTGGCCAGTGGACTTCCGGTGGGAGGAGACCTCGAGTACGCCGACGAGGTCACTCTCGGCCGGGCATTCGTGGGAAGGCAGGCAGCGACATGACGGACAACACGGGCATGGGTACGACGAGCAGCGGGGCGCCGAGCATCACCGGCGTGACCCGGCCGGCCGAGCCGCTCCCGGGGCTGGTGGCCCTGGAGGCGCTGATCGCCGAGGAGGCCGAGACGGTCCGCTTCGCCGACGACATCGCGGCGGCCGTGCGTTCCTTCCTCGACGGCCTGCGCGTGGTCGCCTTCCAGGCGACCGGCGGCCAGGCGGTGTCGCTGCTGCTGCTCCAGATCAGTCAGATCGCGCTCACCGGCGCCCGGCTCGGCGTCCACCGCGACTTCGCGCCGCGTGACGAGTACCAGCCCGACGACGGCCCCGACCCCGACCTCGACGAGCTGCGGATGCGGCTCGCCGGCCTGCTCGGCAACGTCGACACCTACAGCTACGTCTTCGACCCCTACGCGCCGGAGATGATCGAGGGACAGCTCTCCGACGACCTCACCAGCATCGCGGCCGACCTCGCCGTCGGCGTCCGCCACTACGAGGCGGGCGACGTCGAGGAGGCGCTGTGGTGGTGGCAGTTCTCCTACGTCTCGTCGTGGGGCGCGCTGGCCGGATCGTCGATGAAGGCGCTGCTCTCGGTGGTCGCGCACGACCGGCTCGACGCCGACGTCGCGAGCACCATGGAGCTCGAGCAGATCCAGGCGGCGGCCGCTGCGCTGGACAGCGGCGAAAACGCCTAGCGCTCTCTCGTAGAATCGGGGCTGGCCCCGACGTCGTGGCCTGTTCCCCCTTCCCCGCAGCCACAGGGAGTGATTCCGGAGTGGGCATTGTCGTGCAGAAGTACGGCGGCTCGTCGGTCGCCGACGCCGCCGGCGTCAAGCGCGTCGCGCAGCGCATCGTCAACACCAAGAAGCTCGGCCACCAGGTGGTCGTGGTGGTCTCGGCGATGGGCGACACGACGGACGAGCTGATCGACCTCGCCAACGAGGTCTCGCCGCTGCCCCCCGCGCGCGAGCTCGACATGCTGCTCACGGCCGGTGAGCGGATCTCGATGGCGGTCCTCGCCATGGCGATTCACGACCTCGGCCACGAGGCGCGCTCGTTCACCGGCTCGCAGGCCGGCGTCATCACCGACGCCGAGCACGGCCGGGCCAAGATCATCGACGTCACGCCGGGCCGCATCCAGGCCGCGATCGACGAGGGCGCGATCGCCATCGTCGCCGGCTTCCAGGGCGTCTCGCAGACGACCAAGGACATCACCACGCTGGGCCGCGGCGGCTCCGACACCACCGCGGTGGCGCTGGCCGTCGCGCTGAAGGCCGACGTGTGCGAGATCTACTCCGACGTCGACGGCATCTTCACCGCCGACCCGCGCATCGAGCCCCGCGCCCGCAAGGTCCCGCGGATCTCCTACGAGGAGACGCTCGAGATGGCCGCGCAGGGCGCCAAGATCCTGCACCTGCGGTGCGTCGAGTACGC
Source organism: Nocardioides ginsengisoli (assembly GCF_039537225.1). NCBI lineage: Bacteria > Bacillati > Actinomycetota > Actinomycetes > Propionibacteriales > Nocardioidaceae > Nocardioides > Nocardioides ginsengisoli. Next base: position 292,328 of record NZ_BAABAC010000013.1, on the reverse strand, counting down.
CCGCCGCTACGACATGCCCATCCACGTCCGCTCCTCCTTCTCCGACAAGGAGGGCACCTGGGTCGTCAAGGCCGAGGATGTTGTTCAGGAAGGTTCCATGGAAGCCGCGATCATCACCGGGGTCGCCCACGACCGCAGCCAGGCCAAGATCACCGTGGTCGGCGTCCCCGACAAGCCGGGCGAGGCCGCGGCGATCTTCCGCGCCGTCGCCGACGCCCAGATCAACATCGACATGATCGTCCAGAACGTGTCGGCCGCCTCGACGAACCTCACTGACATCTCCTTCACGCTGCCGCGCGGCGAGGGCCAGACCGCGATGACCGCGCTCGACCGGCTCAAGGGCGAGGTGGGCTACGAGGGCCTGCTCTACGACGACAGCGTCGGCAAGGTGTCCGTCGTGGGCGCCGGCATGAGCTCCTCGCCGGGCATCTCCGCGCGCTTCTTCGAGGCGCTCTCCGAGGCCGGCGTCAACATCGAGATGATCTCGACCTCCGAGATCCGGGTGTCGGTCGTCGTCGCCGAGTCGCAGGTGCAGGACGCGGTCAACGCCGCCCACGCCGCCTTCGACCTGGGCTCCGACGAGATCGAGGCCGTCGTCTACGGCGGAACGGGGCGCTGAACCATGGGCATCAACATCGGAGTCGTCGGCGCGACCGGCCAGGTCGGCGTCGCGATGCGCCAGATCCTGCTCGAGCGGAACTTCCCGGTCGACCAGATCCGCTTCTTCTCCTCGGCCCGCTCGGCCGGCAAGGTGCTGCAGTTCGGCGACCGTGAGGTCACCGTCGAGGACGCCGAGACCGCCGACCCGACCGGCCTCGACGTCGCGCTGTTCTCCGCCGGCGCCACCGCCTCGCGCGCGCTCGTGCCCCGGTTCGTCGACGCCGGCGTGATCGTCGTCGACAACTCCTCGGCCTTCCGCAAGGACCCGTCGATCCCGCTGGTCGTCTCCGAGGTCAACCCGGAGGCCGCCGCCGAGGTGATCGCGGCCGGCCGCGGCATCATCGCCAACCCCAACTGCACGACGATGGCGGCGATGCCCGTCCTCAAGCCGCTGCACGAGGAGGCCGGCCTGGTCCGGCTGATCGCGTCGACATACCAGGCCGTCTCCGGCTCGGGCATCGCCGGCGTCGAGGAGCTCGCCACCGGTGTCGCCGCCGCCGGCGACAAGGCCCGCGAGCTCGCCTACGACGGCGAGGCCGTGGCCTTCCCCGAGCCGGGCGTCTACAAGAAGACGATCGCCTACAACGTGCTGCCGTTCGCCGGCAACCTCGTCGACGACGGTCTCAACGAGACCGACGAGGAGCAGAAGCTCCGCAACGAGTCGCGCAAGATCCTCGGCATCCCCGACCTGCGGGTCTCCGGCCTGTGCGTCCGCGTCCCGGTCTTCACCGGCCACTCGCTGGCGATCAACGCGGAGTTCGAGCGCGCGCTCACCCCCGAGCGCGCCCGCGAGCTGCTCGCCGGCGCCCCCGGCGTCGAGCTCGCCGACATCCCCAACCCGCTCGCCGCGGCGGGCAAGGACCCGTCGTACGTCGGCCGGATCCGCCAGGACCCGGGCGTCGACGGCGACCGCGGCCTCGCGCTGTTCGTCTCCAACGACAACCTGCGCAAGGGCGCCGCGCTCAACACGGTCCAGATCGCGGAGCTCATCGCCGCCTCGCGCTGACCGGCCCCGCGCGCACGAGGGC
>NZ_BAABAC010000013.1:189691-290593 GCF_039537225.1 Nocardioides ginsengisoli | reverse complement strand
GCCCTCGCGGCGTCTCTGCGGGCACCTCGGGCGCCCACAGCCGTCGGTCAGCCGGCGGTCAGCCGTCGGCGGCGTCGACGAAGGTCTTGGTGACCCAGATCGACACCAGGTGCGCGCCGATGCTGAGCAGCGGGACGACGATGAGCATCGACCAGTGGTCGAGGTACTGGACCAGGAACAGCAGTGCCACGACCGCCGCCAGTCCGACCGCCAGGAAGCTGCTGCTGCCGGGATCGGCGATCGAGAACGCCTTGAGCAGCTGCGCCCCCAGCAGGACGCACAGCGCGAAGGTGGCGACGAGCAACAGGAAGCCGGGACCGCCGCCGCAGGACGCCGTACCGCGGACGGCCTCGCAGCCGCGCAGCGACAGCCAGGTCAGCACGACCATCGCCGCGCCCACCACGAGCCCGGTGAGGGCCGCGGCGCGGTAGCTGCCGAGCCTGGGGCCGGACGCCGCCAGCGCGGCGATCTCGGCGTCCTCCAGGTCCGCGCTGGTGGCCTTGACCGGCTCAGGGACGACGGTGACGGCTGCGGCCTTCGGGGCGGGCTTCGGGGCTGGCTTCGGGGCTGGCTTCGGGGCGGCCTTCGGGGCCGTGGCCGGCGCGGCGGCGGGCGCCACTGCCGCGGGCTCGGGAGCGGGCTCGGGCTCGGGCGTGACCTCCTCGAGCACGACGGTCGGCTCGGGCTCGGCGACCGCCTCCGCGGCGGTGTCCTCGGCGGCGGTGTCCTCGGCGGCGGTGTCCTCGGCGGCGGTGTCCTCGGTGACGGCAGGCAGCTCCGCCTCGACCTCGGCGGCGGCCGTGGCGGGTGCGGGAGCCGGCGCCGCGGCGGCGTCCGGCTTCTTCTTGCGCCCGAACAGCTTGGGCGCCTCCAAGCTGAGCTTCAGCTTGTCCTGCTCGTCAGACATGACATGCAGTGTGTCACGACTGACCTGCGCGTCGGCGGCAGGCCGGTGGGCGGAATCGAGGTGGTTCGCGCTCGTGGCGTGCGAAAACGGCGAACGGACCCACGCGATGCGTGGGTCCGTTGCTCTGGTCGGGCTGACAGGATTTGAACCTGCGGCCTCCTCGTCCCGAACGAGGCGCGCTACCAAACTGCGCCACAGCCCGCCATGATCCCGCCTCGAAGAAGCCGGCTCACAAGCATCGGAGCATAGCGGAGCCCGCGCCCGGACTCGCAATCGGCAGCCGCTTCCCGGACGGCGCCTGCGCGCAGCGGCCGGATCAGCGGGGGACCAGGGTGAGGAGGGTGGCCTCGGGGCGGCAGGCGACCCGGATCCGCAGGTAGGGGTTCGAGCCCAGACCGGCCGAGACGTGCAGCCAGGCCGAGCCGGGGTCGCCCGGGCGGGAGTCCGCGGGGTGGCGGTGCAGGCCGCGGGCGCGGGCCGGCTCGAGGTCGCAGTTGGTGGTGAGACTCCGGCCGCCTCCGGGCCAGGGGAGGCACACCTGGCCGCCGTGGGTGTGTCCGGCGATGATCGCGTCGTAGCCGTCGGCGGCGAACTGGTCGAGCACCCGCAGGTACGGCGCGTGCGCCACGCCCAGCCGGACGTCGGCCTCCGCATCGGCCGGTCCCGCGACGGCCGCGAGGTCGTCGTAGTCGAGGTGCGGGTCGTCGACTCCCGCGAACGCCAGGACCGTCTCGCCCACCCGCAGCGACGAGCGGCGGTTGGTGAGGTCGAGCCACCCGGCACCGGTCAGGCCGGCGCTCAGGTCGCGCCACGGCAGGTGCGGGACGTTCGTGTAGCGGTGCCCGTCGGGGAACAGGTAGAGGAAGGGGTTGCGCATTCCCGGCTCGAAGTAGTCGTTGGAGCCGTGCACGAACACCCCCGGCTTGTCGAGCAGCCCGCCCAGGCTGTCGAGGACGACGGGGACGGCATCCCGGTGCGCCAGGTTGTCGCCGGTGTCGATGACCAGGTCGGGGTCGAGGGCGGCGAGGTCGCGGATCCAGTCCTGCTTGCGCGCCTGCCCGGGCGTCATGTGGATGTCGCTCAGGTGCAGCACGCGCAGCGGCCGCATCCCCGTCGGGAGGATCCGCAGGTCGTAGCGGCGCAGCGTGTACTGGCGCGCCTCCCACAGCGCGTACGACGTCACCGCGGCCCCCGCGGTCGCCCCCAGGCCCGCGGCCCGGACGAGCGCCCGTACGAATCCCATTCGGCAAGCCTGACAGACGCCAGGCAGAATCGGACCATGAGCACCCTCAAGGACCGCCTGCGCAACGACCTCACCACCGCCATCAAGGCTCGCGACGAGGTGCGTTCGTCGACCCTGCGGATGATCCTCACCGCCGTCACCAACGCCGAGGTCGCCGGCAAGGTCGCCAAGGAGCTCACCGACGACGAGGTCCTGACCGTCCTGTCCAGCGAGGCCAAGAAGCGCCGCGAGGCCGCGGTCGCCTTCGAGGAGGGCGACCGCCCGGAGATGGCCGCCAAGGAGCGCTCCGAGGCCGCCGTCATCCAGGACTACCTGCCCGAGCAGCTCTCGCCCGAGGAGATCGCCGCGATCGTCACCGCCGCCGTCGAGCAGGCCGGCGCCGCGGGCGCGGGCCCGAAGGCGATGGGCCAGGTGATGGGGGTCGTCACGCCGCAGGTCAAGGGCCGGGCGGACGGCGCAGCCGTCGCCGCGGAGGTCCGGCGCCAGCTCGGCTGAGTCCGGTCCCGAACAGACGTACGGCCCCGCAGCTCCTGGAGCTGCGGGGCCGTATGCGTCGACCTGAGGGTCGGCCGGGCGGCGCGGTCCTAGTGCCCGTTGCCGCGGCCGCCGCCCCTGCCGCCCTTGCCGCCCTTGCCGCCCTTGCCGCCGCCGCCCTTCGGCTTGGCCGGGGTGCCGTCGGAGACGTAGAGCGTCACCGTGTCGCCGGTGGCGAGGCGGGAGCCGGTGCCGGGGGCCGAGTAGGCCACCAGCCCGCGCTGGTAGGACGAGTCGACGTTGCCGCCGTTGACCACGGTGAAGCCGAGGCCCTCGAGCGTGCTGCGGGCGCTGTCGTAGGACTGGCCGGCGACCGACGGGACGGTCACCAGCAGGCCGCGGATGTCGGTGGTCGAGGGCCGGACGAAGGCCTCATCGGGCAGCCACTGCGCGATGATCTTGAAGGTGTCGCCCCAGATCGGGCCGGCGGTGGTCGATCCGGACGAGGAGTACAGCGTGCGGCCGCCGACGGACTTCCCGTCGAGGGACTCGGGCTGGCCCGCCCGGTTGACGCCGGCGACGGTGGCGGCGCCGGCCAGGTTGGGCGTGTAGCCGACGAACCACACGGCCTTGTTCTCGCTGGTCGTACCGGTCTTGCCGGCCGCCGGCTGGCCCGGGTAGAGGGCCTGGCCGAAGCCGCCGGGCGCGAGCACGCCGCGGAGCACGTCGTTGACCGCGTTGGCGACCGGGCTGGCCAGCACCTGGGTGCACTGCTTGTCGTACTTCTTGAGCACGTTGCCCTGGGCGTCGGCGATCTGCAGGACCGGGCGAGCGGCGCAGTGCACGCCCTGCGCGGCGAAGGTGGCGTAGGCCGCGGCCATGTCGAGCGGGCTCACGTCGGCGACACCGAGGGTGAAGGCGGGCTTCTGCCACTCCTTCGACAGGTCGATGCCCATGGCGCGGGCCAGCTTCCACGGCTCGCAGATGCCGGTGGTCTTCTCGAGATTCACGAAGAAGGTGTTGACCGACTTCTGGGTGCCCTCGTAGAGATTGGGGTTGGCCGACGAGCTGGTCGAGTTCTTCGGCGACCAGACCTCGCTGCTCTGATAGGGCCCGTCGCAGGTCTCGAACTCGTTGAGCGGGAAGTGGCCGGGGTTGGGGGCCGGGAACGTCTTGGTGAGGGGGATGTCCTGGTTGATCGCCGCCGCGAGCACGAACGCCTTGAAGGTCGAGCCGGGCTGGAAGCCGGCGGAGTCGCCGTACTTCTGCGGCACCGTGTAGTTGAGGAAGGTCTCGCCCTTGCCCTTGCCCATCGGGCGGGACTGGGCGAGCGCCTTGACGTTGCCGGTGCCGGGCTCGATCAGCGCGAGCGCGCCGAGGGCGCCGTCGCCCTTGTAGACGTGGGAGGACACCGAGCCCTGGGCGGCCTTCTGGTCGCGCATGTCGAGGGTGGTGCGGATGGTGAGGCCGCCGTTGAAGATCAGCCGCTTGCGCTCCTGCACCGTCGCGCCGAGCGCGGAGTCGGTCATCAGCCAGCGGGTGACGTAGTCGCAGAAGAACTGCGCCTCGGAGTTGACGCAGCCGTTGGGCTGGGAGCGGACCTTGAGACCGAGGGACTTCGCCTTGGTGGCGTCGGCCTGGGCCTGGGTGATCACGTTGAGCTGCGCCATCCGCTCGAGGACGATGTCGCGGCGGACCTTGGCCTGAGCCGGGTTCTTGGTCGGGTTGTAGGCCTCGGGGCTCTGCACCAGGCCACCGAGCAGCGAGGCCTGGCGGAGGTTGAGGTCCTTGGCGTTGACGCTGAAGTAGTGCTGCGCGGCGGCCTGGATGCCGTAGGCACCGTCGCCGAAGTAGGCGGTGTTGAGGTAGCGCTCGAGGATCCAGTCCTTGCTGTGGTGCTTCTCGAGGGCGATCGCGTAGCGCAGCTCGCGCAGCTTGCGGCCGTAGGTGTCGGCGGTGGCGGCCTTGCGCTCGGCGTCGGTGTCGGCCTGGTTGAGCAGGGTCAGCTTGACCAGCTGCTGGGTGATCGAGGAGCCGCCCTGGACCACGCCGTTGGCGGCCTGGTTGGTGAACAGCGCGCGCAGCGTGCCCTTCAGATAGAGGGCGCCGTGCTGGTAGAAGCGGTAGTCCTCGATCGAGACGATGGCCTCGACCATGGTGCGCGAGATCTGGCGGAGCGGGACGTTGACCCGGTTCTGGTCGTAGAGCGTCGCGATCGTCTTGCCGTTGACGTCCTGGATCTCGGTGCGCTGGGGGAGCTGCTCGGTCTCGAGCTCCTGCGGCAGGTCGTCGACCGACTGCGCGACATTGCGCGCGGTGAAGCCGAGGACGCCCGCGAACGGGATCGCGAGGCCGGCGACGACGACGCCGAGCACGGCGGCGACGGCCAACATCACGCCGAGATGGGAGGCGACCTTGCCGGGCGGCAGGCCGTCGAACCGGGTTCGAGACATGCGGTCAGCGTACGTGAGGGTCCCGCAGGAACCCGACTCGGCGATTTCGGCTGTGGAGAACCCGCACGGAGCGTCGTCGCGGGACGTGTGACATGCGGGGGAGGCGGAGCGGATGGCCCTCGTCTAGTCCGATGTGACTAGACAGGTTGGGCCCAATGAGCGGTGTCGGTATTGGAGATCCTCCTTTACTTTGATTCGGTCGAGGAGACCAAGCGCTGTGGGGGTGCTGGCTCCTCGGTTGTGGGAACTGTCAGGGGACAACCATGTGGGTAGAGGATTGGGCGCCGCGCGCCGCATGTCGGGACGAGCAGCCGGACCAGCTGTTCGTCCGTGGGGCCGAGCAGAACAAGGCCAAGCAGGTCTGCACCGGATGTGCCGTGCGGACGGAGTGCCTCGCTGAGGCACTGGACAACCAGATCGAGTGGGGCGTCTGGGGCGGGATGACCGAGCGGGAGCGTCGTGCGCTCCTGCGTCGTCGTCCGAACGCCTCGTGGCGCAACGTGCTCGAGGCCGCCCGCGAAGAGCAGACGACCCCCGCGGTCTGACGCTCTCCGCGTCTCATCGGCCGCTTCGGCGGCCGTCGGAAGGTCGCCGCACGGTCAGCGCGCGAGCAGCGTGCCGACCGTGCGCAGACCGTCGAGGTCGTGCACGTCGCCGGCCAGCGCCGGTACGACGACCGTCGGCACCTGCGGGTGCGCGGTCGCGAATCGGTCGCGCAGCACGCGCTCGCGCTCGACCATCCGCACCCGGTCGGCGTGCAGCCGCAGCAGTCCCGCGGTCAGCGACCCGTCGTCGCTACGACGCAGCCGCTCGGCCGCCGTCATCGCCTCGTCGGCCGACAGGTCGCCGCCCGGGGCGGGGCTGGCGCGGTTGACGACCAGGCCGGCCAGCGGCATGCCGTCGTCGCTGAGCCGCTCGACGAAGTACGCCGCCTCGCGCAGCGCGTCCTGCTCGGGCGCGGCGACGACGAGGAACGCCGTCCCGTCGGCCTTGAGCAGGGCATAGGTCTGCTGCGCGCGCTGCCGGAAGCCGCCGAAGACGGTGTCGAGCGCGGTCACGAAGGTCTGCAGGTCCTTGAGGAACTGCGCGCCGAGGATCTTGGTCAGCGCATGGGTGATCAGGCTGAAGCCCGCCGTCATCAGCTTGGCCGGGCCCTTCGCCGGCGCCAGCATCAGCCGCACGAAGCGCCCGTCGAGGAAGCTGGAGAGCCGCTCGGGCGCGTCGAGGAAGTCGAGCGCCGAGCGTGAGGGCGGGGTGTCGACGACGATGAGGTCGTAGGTGCCGGCCGCCTGCGCATCGCGGTGGATCTGGCCGAGCTTCTCCATCGCCATGTACTCCTGCGTGCCCGCGAACGAGCTCGACAGCGCGATGTAGAAGGGGTTGGCGAGGATCTGCTTCGCCTTCTCGGGGCTGGCCTGCGAGAGCACCACCTCGTCGAAGGTGCGCTTCATGTCGAGCATCATCGCGTCCAGACGGGGGGCTCCGCCCCCCGTCGCGCCCCCGCTGGCGGCTTCGGGCGACTGGAGGCGCAGCCCCTTGACCGGGCGCGGGGTGTTGTCGAGCTCCTCGATGCCCATCGACTGCGCGAGCCGGCGAGCCGGGTCGATGGTGAGGACGACGACCTTCCGGCCCCGCTCGGCGGCCCGCAGCGCGAGCGCCGCGCTGGTCGTCGTCTTGCCCACGCCGCCGGACCCGCAGCACACGATGATGCCGGTGGTCGGGTCGTCGAGCAGAGCGTCGACGTCGAGCGGGCCGGCGCGATGGCCGGGCGGCGTGGCCGGGCCGACGCGGGACGGCCGGTGGTGGGCGCTGTCGCGGCTCATCGGGGTCCCCGAGCGGTTGTGCGTCGGAGGAGCGAACCGGGGGAGGCGCGGAACCGCTTGGGGTGATTCATGCCATGCCCTGCTCTCGGAGGAGTGCGGCGAGCTCGTAGAGCCCGCCGAGGTCGATGCCGCCGGCGATCCGCGGCAGCTCGTACGACGGCACGCCGAGGCCCGCGACGATGTCGCGCTGCGAGTCCTCCAGCGCGCGGCGCTCGGCGTGGTCGGCGGCCTCGGCGAGCAGTCCGTCGACCAGTCCGGGGGCGACCTCGATGCCGCCGTCGGCCAGGTCGCGCTCGATGCGGTCGCGGTCGAGGGTCCCGGCGCGGGCCGCGGCGAGCTCGTCGGAGCTGAGGTCCTGCGGGCGGACCTGGTTGACGATGACGCCGCCGACCGGGAGCCGCGCGGAGCGCAGCTCGGCGATGCCGTCGGCGGTCTCCTGGACCGGCATCTCCTCGAGCACGGTGACCAGGTGGACGGCCGTCCGTGGCGAGCGGAAGAGGGTCATCATCGTGTCGGACTGCGACTTGATCGGCCCGACCTTCGCCAGCCCGGCGAGCTCGTTGCTGACGTTGAGGAACTGGGTGATGCGGCCGGTCGGCGGGGCGTCGAGGACGACGGCGTCGTACTCGATCGCGCCCTTGTTGCGGCTGTTGCGCTGCACCGCCTCGTAGACCTTGCCGGTCAGCAGCACGTCGCGCACGCCCGGCGCGATGGTGGTCGCGAACTCGATGACGCCGAAGCGGTCGAGCGCCTTGCCGGCGCGGCCGAGCCGGTAGTACATCGAGAGGTACTCCAGCAGCGCCGCCTCGGCGTCGATGTGCAGCGCATGGACCCGGCCGGCCGGGACGCGGCCGCCGCCGTCCGCGCTGTCATCGGGAAGGCCGGTCGTCAGTCGCCGCTCCTGGTAGGGCAGCGGGTCGACGTCGAACATCCGCGCGATGCCCTGGCGGCCCTCGACCTCGCAGAGCAGCACGTTCTTGCCGGGGGTGGCCAGGGCCAGCGCGAGCGCAGACGCCACCGTGGACTTGCCGGTGCCACCCTTGCCGGTGACCACGTGCAGGCGGACGTTCCCCCAATCGCTCACGAGGCCAGAGCCTAGCGAGCGACCGGGGGACCGGGGGGGCTTACTCGAGACGCAGCCCGGCTGCCGGCGTGACGCGCGCCGCACGCCGCGACGGCACGACCGCGGCGACCAGCCCGGCCAGGGCCGAGACGCCGACCACGGCGGCGAGCTGGGGCCAGGGCAGGACCAGGCCTGCGCCGTGGACCGCCGGCTCGACGAGCGCCCGGACGCCGGCCCACGCGAAGGAGACGCCCAGCGTGGTGCCGATCAGGGTCGCCACCACGGACAGGAGCACGGCTTCGGCGGCGAGCATCCGACGCACCTGGCGGCGGGTGAGGCCGAGCGCCCGCAGCAGTGCGTGCTCGCGGCCGCGCTCGAGGACGGAGAGGCCGAGCGTGTTGGCGATGCCGACGAGGGCGATGACGACGGCGATGCCGAGCAGGCCGACGACGCCGCCGGTGACGACGTCGAGCTGGACGTCGACGTACGAGCGACGGGCGAGGCCGTTCTCGAGTCCGGCGCCGACCGGGGAGGCGACCGCCTCGACGGAGCCGGCGAGGTCCTGCGGGTCGACGTCGGCGTCGGCGCGCAGCCAGACCGCCTGGGTGGCGGCGCCGGGGGCCAGCCGGTCGAGCGTCGTACGGCGGACGAGGGCGGCGTCGCCCCAGCCGTCGCCGCCCGCGACCTCGAGCCGCAGGGTGCGGTCGCCGACGGTGACGGCGACCCGGTCGCCGGCGGAGACGCCGTCGCCGAGGTGGTCCCAGGGGACGACGACCGTGCCCGCAGGCGGCCGGCGGACCGCGCCGTGGGTGACGTCGTCGACGGCCGGGGCGGCGACGATCGGCAGCTCGATGCCGCCGACCTTCGCCGGGGCGCCGGGCACGGCGGCGGTGGCGACCACCCCGTCGACCGACCCGAGCCGCTCGACGACGTCGGCGGGCAGCGCTCCGGCGCCGGTGACGGCGAGGTCGATCGGGTAGTCGCGGTCCATCTGCGCGGCGAGCGCCGACCGCGAGCTCGCCATGCCCGTGAGGACGGCGGTCGTGAGCGTGACGCCGATGAGCAGGGAGGCGGCGGTGGCGGCGGTCCGTCGTGGGTTCCGTACGGCGTTCCCGGCGGCCAGACGTCCCGCGGGGCCGAGGATCCGGTGGGCCAGGGTGCCGGCGGCGCGGATCAGCGCGGGCACCAGGACCGGTCCGAGGAGCAGCACGCCGACGAAGACCGCCGTACCGCCGACGACGAGGACGGGCGGGCTGGCCGCGGCGACGGCGGCGGCCAGAGCGAGGGCGCCGGCGGCGACGGTGAGCAGGCCCAGCGCGATCCGCAGCCGCCCGCTGCTGGTCCGGACCTGCGTGCTGTCGTCGGGCCGCAGGGCCGCGAGCGGGCTGACCCGCACCACGCGGCGGGTCGGCAGCCACGCCGCGACGAGGGTGACGCCGACCGCGACGATCGCCGCGACGAGCAGCCAGCCGATGCCGACGTCGGCCGTCCCGAGGCGGGCGCCGGGCCACTGCGCGCGGACGAAGGCGACCAGCCCGTGCCCGATGCCGAGGCCGAGCGCGACGCCCAGCACGGCGGCGAGGACGCCGAGCGCCAGCGACTCCGTCCGGACCGAGCGGACCACCTGGCGGCGGGTCGCCCCGACGCAGCGCAGCAGCGCGAAGTCCCGCGCCCGTTGGGCGAACAGGATCGCGAAGGTGTTGTTGATGACCAGGACCGCCACCAGCAGGGCGATCGCCGCGAACAGCAGCACCACGATGGCGATCACGTCGACGCCGTTGTTGATCTCCTGCTGCAGCTCCTGGACGTAGGAGTCGACGGAGACCGGTGTCGCGTCCGGTACGACGCCGCGGATCGCGGTGGTCGGGTCGCCGCCGCTCCAGGCGACGCTGGTGACGTAGAGCCGGTCCTGCCAGCGGGACAGGTCCGCCCACGGCACGTAGACCGACGCGACCGCGGCCGTCGAGGGGGAGTCGACGAGACCGACCACGGTGACGTCGAGCGCGCCGGCGCCGGTGCCGACGCGGAGCCGGTCGCCGATGCCGATCCGGTCGACCTTCGCGGTGTTCGTGTCGACCACGGCCTCGCCGGTGCCTCCGGGGAATCGACCGTCGACCAGCTTCTGCCAGCGGTGGCCGGGACGATCGGGGACCTGGCCGATGTCGGCGCTGGTGTCGACGACCTTGCCGTCGACGCTGAGCTGCTGGAGCGTCCAGCCGATCAGCCAGGCGTCCGACTGCCGGCCGGGTGCGGCCTTCAGGAGAGCCGCTGCCGCCGACGGCGAGGGGTGCTTCACGACGGCCGTGGCGCCGTCGTAGGGCTCGTCGAGCCCGGCGCTGAGGCCGTTGCGGACCGACGACGACAGGGCCGCGGTGACCACGATGAAGGTGGCGCCGACGACGACGGCGAGCAGCGCGGCGCCGTACCGGCGGGTGTGGGTGCGGAGGGAGGCGAGCAGGACGGTCCGCATCAGGCCGCGTCCCGCCGGGTGATCAGGCCGTCGGCGAGCACGATGACGTCGTCGGCGTAGGCGGCGGCGTCGGTCTCGTGGGTGACCATGACGACGGTCTGGCCGAGCTCGCGGACCGACTGGCGCAACAGCGCGAGCACCTCCGCCGACGTGGTGCTGTCGAGGTTGCCGGTCGGCTCGTCGGCGAACAGGATCGCGGGCGAGCTCAGCAGCGCGCGGGCGATCGCGACTCGCTGCTGCTGGCCGCCGGAGAGCTCGGCCGGGCGGTGGCCGAGACGGTCGGTGAGGCCGAGGGTGCCGACGATCGCGGCGAAGCGGTCGCGTACGGCGTGCTGGTCGCGGCCCGCGAGCTCGAGGGGGAGCCGGATGTTCTGCTCCGCGGTGAGCATCGGCAGCAGGTTGAACGCCTGGAACACGAAGCCGACGTGGTCGCGGCGGAAGCGGGTCAGCGCGTCGTCGTCGAGCTGCTCGAGCTGCTGCCCGGCGACGGTGACGCTGCCGGTCGTCGGCTGGTCGAGGCCGGCCAGGCAGTGCATGAGGGTGGACTTCCCGGATCCGGACGGCCCCATGATCGCGGTGAACCGGCCGGCGGGCAGGTCGAGGTCGACGCCGCGGAGGGCGGGCACGAGGGTGTCGCCGCGGCCGTAGGACTTGGTCAGGCCGCGGGCGCTGGCTGCGAGTTCGGTCATGCGTCGAGCCTCGTCGTCCGAGAGCCTCGGATCGTCAGGCTGCGGGCTGATCCGGGTGTCCGACGTCAGGTGGACGGCGGCGCTGACCGTCGTACCGGACGAATTGGTCGCACCAGGGGCGATATCGCGACCAAACCGTCCGGTACGACGGTCAGGCCGGCCCGAGGTGGGGCCGGACGAGGTCGACGAGCTCGGCGTGGGTGGTGGCGTCGGCCGCGACGAGCAGGCCGCGACCGCCCTCCAGAGGTGCTCCGCGCAGGTCGGTGACGACGCAGCCGGCCGCGCGGCAGACCGCGATGCCGGCGGCGAAGTGGACACTCCGGGTGAGCGCGGCCCCGTCGCCGTCGGTCACGTAGGCCGCGCGCCGGCCGTCGGCCACCCACGCGAGCGCCAACGTCGTGGAGAGCACGCGGGGCCCGAAAGCCTTGCGCAGTGCGGGATCCGCGACCAGTCCACCGCCGACGAAGGGACGGTCGGTGGGGCCGTCGCAGTTGATGTCGACGAGCGTCGAGGCCGCGCCGGGCGTGGGCGGCGCGGCGGTCGTCCACGTGTCGCCGGTGAGCGGATCGACGACGACGCCGACCGTGGTGCGGCCGTCCACCTGCAGCGCGACGTTGACCGCGACGAGCGGCGTCTCCGCGGCGAAGTTGAGCGTGCCGCAGAGCGGATCGACCAGCCAGCGTCGGCGTCCGTCGGCGTCGCCGGAGGCGCCGTGCTCCTCGCCGATCCGGGCGTCGGCAGGGCGCTCGCGGGCGAGGACGTCGAGGATCGCGCGCTCGGCGGCGAGGTCGACGTCGGTCGCGAAGTCGGTGGCGGACTTGGCGTGCCGGACCAGCGGCTCGCCGTACCGGGCGCGGACGACGGCGGCTCCGGCGGCCGCGGCCGCCTCGGCGACCTCGTCGTCGGAGCGGGTCACGGACGGACCAGCCCGACGTCGTAGGCGAGGACGACGAGCTGCACCCGATCGCGGGACCCGGTCTTGGCCAGCAGCCGGCCGATGTGGGTCTTCACGGTCGCCTCGGAGACCACGAACTCCGCGGCGATCTCGGCGTTCGTGAGGCCGCGGCCGACCAGGACGAGGGTCTCGCGCTCACGCTCGGTGAGCGGGTCGAGGCGGTCGTCGGCGGGCGTGGCGGCCGCAGGGTCGGGGAGGGCGGTCGCGAAGTGTTCGAGCAGACGGCGGGTGGTGCTGGGGGCGACGACGGAGTCGCCGGCGTGGACGGTCCGGATCGCGCCGAGCAGCGTCTCGGGCGTGGCGTCCTTGAGCAGGAAGGCGGCGGCGCCGGCGCGGATCGCGGCGAAGGCGTACTCGTCGAGGTCGAAGGTCGTCAGCACGATCACCTGCGGCGCGTCGGGGCGCTCGGCGAGGCGACGGGTCGTCTCGACGCCGTCGAGGCGCGGCATCCGGACGTCCATCAGCACGACGTCGCAGCGGGTCACCGCCAGCCGCTCCAGCGCCTCGCCGCCGTCGCCCGCCTCGCCGACGACGGTCAGGTCGGGCTGGGCGTCGATGAGCATCCGGAAGCCGGCGCGGACCAGCTCCTGGTCGTCGACGAGGAACACCCGGATCTGCTCGCTCACAGGGGGATCCTCGCGCACACCGCGAACCCGCCGCCGGATGCGGGGCCCGTCGACAGCGTGCCGTCGTGAGCGGCGACCCGCTCGCGCATGCCGGTCAGGCCGAGCCCGCGGCCGTCGTCGGGCGTGGCGGCGCCGCGGCCGTCGTCGGTGACCGCGACGACGATGCTGCCGCTCGCCGGGTCGAGGTCGATCGCGACCGTCGCGGTCGCGCCGGGGCCGGCGTGCTTGCGCACGTTGCTGAGCGCCTCCTGCACGATCCGGTACGCCGTGAGCGCGACGCCGTCGGACACCTGCGGCAGCGGGTCCGCCAGGTCGGCGCGGACCGGCGTCCCGGCCGCCCGGGCCTCCTCGACGAGCGGGACCAGGTCGGCCAGTCGCGGCTGCGGAGCGATCGGCGCCTCCTCGGCGCGCAGCAGCCCGAGCATCCGGCGCAGCTCGGCGATCGCCTCCCGGCCGGTGGCGGCGATCGTCGCGAACGCCGGGTCGGTGACCGACGGGTCGTGCCGGGCGGCCGCGCGGGCGCCGTCGGCCTGGACCACGATCGTGGTCAGCCCGTGGGCGACGACGTCGTGCATCTCGCGGGCGATCCGGTGCCGCTCCTCCATCGCTGCGAGCGCGGCCTGCTGGGTCGCCTCGCGCTGGAGTCGCTCGCCGCGCTCGACCAGCGCGTCGACGTACGCCTGGCGGGTGCGGCCGAGCGTGCCGAGGGTCCAGGCGACGACCACGAAGAGCGCGATGGTCGTGTAGTAGGCGACGACATTCTCGACGCTCAACAGCTGGGCGCCGAAGCCGTTGAGCCAGCGGAAGGTCGCGATCCCCGCCCCGGCGAGCCCGACCACGAGCGCCGCCCGTGACCAGAGCGGAGCGGCGTAGCGCGCGATCGAGTAGGTCGCGATCGGGAAGGCCGCCTGGCTCCACAGCGGATAGTCCGTCAGCAGTGCCTGGATCCCGCACCCCACCGCGACCGCCGCGAACACCGCGACCGGGTGCCGGCGACGAACCAGCAGCGGCACGATCTGCGCCAGCATGAGGACGCCGTCGCGTGCGTCGACGACGAGGGCGTAGGGCAGCACCGGAAGCAGCAAGGCGACCGTCAGCCCGACGTCGAACCAGCGCTCACCGCGGGGCCCCAGCCGCCACGGCTGCCGGTTCGCCCTCGTCCGCCGTGCCACGCCGCCACCGTAGACGGCGCGCGGAGCCGGGGCGTCAGACCACGGGTGGATCCGGTGGTTCCGCGGGTGGACGCGGCGTACGCTCGACGCCATCGGAAGGAGTCGTCATGGCCGAGTCGTCGCCATCGCGCTTCAAGCACCTGCCGCCGCCCGTCGATCCCGCCACGCTGCGCACGTCGCAGGACGTCGACCCCCACCCGCCTGAGGAGGACGACACCTACCGCGAGCTGCTCTGGGTCGTGAACCGCTACGGGTGAACGGCCCGCGCTGCGGGGTCGTGTGCCTGAGAACGCCTGTGGGCGGGTTCTCAGGCACACGACTCTGCTCTGCGTGCGCCGTCCGGCACTGAGTAGGGTGCGGAGCATGACCAAGTGGGAGTACCAGGTGGCGCCCGTGTTGAACCACGTCGCGGCGCAGATCCTCAACAACTTCGGCCAGGACGGCTGGGAGCTCGTCACCCTCGTCCCGGGCCAGGGCGGCAACGACATCGCGTACTTCAAGCGTCCGGCGGAGGGCTGAGCCATGGCGACCCCCGAGGAGAAGCTGGCCGAGCTCGGCCTCACCGTCCCTGACGTCGTCCCGCCGGTGGCGGCCTACGTCCCGGCGGTCCGCAGCGGCGAGCGCGTCTACACGTCCGGCCAGCTGCCGATGCGCGACGGCGCCCTGATCACGACCGGCAAGGTCGGCGGCACGGTGAGCCCCGAGGACGCCTACGACTGCGCTCGTCAGTGCGCGCTCAATGCGATCGCCGCGATCCGCTCGATGGCCGGCGACCTGAGCCAGGTCCGGATCGTCAAGGTCGTCGCGTTCATCGCCTCGACGCCCGACTTCACCGGGCAGCCGGGTGTCGCCAACGGTGCGTCCGAGCTGTTCGCCGAGGTGTTCGGCGACGCGGGCGTGCACGCGCGCTCCGCGGTCGGCGTCCCGGTCCTGCCGCTGGACGCACCGGTCGAGGTCGAGGTGATCGCCGAGATCGGCGGCGTGGGCTGATGTCCGGCAGCGTGGCGGGAGGGGACGACGCCGGTCGCGGACCGCGAGTGGACAGCGGGCTGCGGGTTCCCGGCGGCGTCACCGCAGACACGCTCGGACCGATGACGCAGCGGATTCCACTGCCGCCGGTGCCGCTGCCGGCCAAGGTCGCCGACCTGGCCGCGGAGTACGCCGACGGGCGGCGCGAGGCCGCCGTACCGCGCGACGCGGCGACGGTGGTCCTGCAGCGCGCGGGCGCCGACGGGCGGCCGGAGATCTACCTGCTCCGGCGGCACACCACGATGGACTTCGCCGGGGGCATGTGCGTGTTCCCCGGCGGCGGCGTCGACCCGCGCGACTACGACCACCTCGTGGCGTGGGCCGGGCCGTCGCCGGCGGAGTGGGCCGAGCGGCTCGGGACGACGGAGGACGTCGCGCGCGCGCTGGTGTGCGCCGCCGTGCGGGAGACCTTCGAGGAGTCCGGCGTCCTGCTCGCCGGCACGTCCGCCGACAGCGTCGTCGCCGACACGACGAGCGCCGACTGGGAGGCCGACCGGGTCGCCCTCGAGTCGCGCGAGCTGTCGATGACCGACTTCCTCACCCGGCGCGGACTGGTGCTGCGCACCGACCTGCTGGGCATCTGGAGCGGCTGGCTGACGCCGATCTTCGAGCCGAAGCGCTACCGGACCTGGTTCTTCGTCGCGCAGCTGCCCGAGGGACAGGTCACGCGCGACGTGTCGACCGAGTCGTCGGAGGTGGTCTGGATCGACGCGACCGCGGCCGCCGACGGCGCCGACGCGGGCGAGCTGGCGATGCTGCCGCCGACGTACCTCACCTGTCTGGAGGTCGGCACGCACGCCACGACCGTCGACGTGATGGCCGCGAGCACCGGCCGCACGGTCGAGATGTTCATGCCCGAGGTCGAGCCGCTGGACGACGGCTTCACGCTGTCGATGCCGCCCGGGCTGCGCTCCCTCGTCGCCGGCCGCCGGAGCTGACATGGAGGCCTGGCACGGCGGCGAGTACGGCGACCGCGGGCGCTGCGTCCTCGCGCCCAACCCCGGCATCATGACGCTCGACGGCACCAACACCTGGATCCTGCGGGAGCCCGGCTCGGGCCGCTCGATCGTCGTCGACCCGGGGCCGCTCGACGACGGTCACCTCGACGCCGTCGCGGCGGTGGCGGGGCAGGTCGACGCCGTCGTCGTCACCCACCACCACGCTGACCACACCGAGGCCGCGCGCTCGTTCGCGGAGCGGATGGGCTGCGGCGTCCGCGGCCTCGATCCCGCGCAGTGCTGGCGCTCCGACCCGCTGACCGACGGCGAGGTGCTGTCGGTCGGGGGCCTCGACGTCGAGGTGCTCACCACCCCCGGCCACACGACGGACTCGATCTCCCTGCTCGTCGAGGCCGACCGCGCGCTGCTGACCGGCGACATGGTCCTCGGCCGCGGCACCACGGTGATCGTCCATCCCGACGGCGACCTGGGCTCGTACTTCGACTCGATCGCCCGGATGCGGGCCCTGGTCACCTCCGGCCGGGTCGACTCGCTGTGGCCGGCGCACGGCCCGGTGCTGCCCGACGCGGCCGGCGTCCTCGACCACTACGTCCTCCACCGGCGCGACCGGCTCGCCCAGGTCGAGGCGGCGCTGCCACGGCTCGGGCTCGCGCCGAGCGACCTGCCGCCGGACGTCGCGGAGCACCCGACCCTGCCGCGGCAGGTCGTCGAGGTGGTCTATGCCGACGTCGACGAGTCGCTGTGGGGCGCGGCGGAGTCGTCGGTGCGGGCGCAACTGGCCTACCTGGCCCGACGCTGACGGCGGCGCTGACGGCGGCGCTGACGGCGGCGCCACGCCCAGCCCAGCGCCACGACCAGCCCGGCCAGCGCCAGCCCGGCGAGCACGAGCAGGGACGTGACGCGGCCGGTCCACCACGGCCACTCCGGCGCCGGCCGCGTGACGGTCGGCTGTGCGAGCGACATCAGGTCGGTGGCGAGCGAGACCTGCGCGACGCCGTCGTCGACCTTGATGATCGGCGTCGGGCGACCGGGACCCCTGGCGCTGACGACCTGCACCTCGCGCGGCCCGTCCCCGACCAGGTGCAGCACTCGTCGCTGGTCGAGCGGGCCGAGGTCGGTCGGCTCGGCGTCGGGGAAGACGGCGCGGACGTCGCCGCCGGGCAGCGTCACCAGCCGCGAGCCGATCGTCGCCTGGACCGCGCCGCCCACGATGCGCAGCCCGGTCAGCGTGGCGTTCGCGGGCGCCGGGAACCGTGTCCGGTCGCCCTTCCACAGCAGCAGGTTGCCGCTGACGACCGCCAGGTCGCCGGTGTCGGAGACCGCGGCGTCGAACGGGACGTCGCCGCCCGTCGCACCGCCGCCGCTCTCGATCACCGGTTCCGGCACCTGCGCGAAGGTGGATCTCGCGTCATCGGCGCCCAGGGCGCCGGCCCAGGAGCCACCGATGTCGATGGTGGTGCTGGTCCACTGCTTGACCCGGTAGCCGCTCCAGGCCAGCCGCCGGCCGTTCGGCGACCACCGCAGGGTGCGGGGGATCAGCGCGGCGCCGGTCTCGAAGGTCAGGGGCACGTCGTGATGGCTGCCGCCCGTCAGGTCGAGGATCCGCAGGCCGGTGCGTGCCTTGTTGCCGAGGTCGTCGAGCCAGGCCCAGGCCAGTGTCCTGCCGTCGGGTGAGAGGGCGATCGGGAGATCGGTCAGGTAGGAGCTGCCGGTGTGCTGGGTCTCGCTGCGCAGCGACACGTCCAGCGGGTGATAGCTGCCGTCGGCCGCGTCGACCAGCGTCGGGTTGCCGGACTCGTCGACCAGCACCGCCGCCGCCACCGTGACGCCGGTGGCCCCGGGCTGCTCCCGTCGTACGCCGGCCGGGGTGGCGTAGAGCCGGTTCGGCACGCCGAGCGCCGGGCGGCCGTCGGCGACCGGGGGAGTCGGCGTCCGCACCAGCGGTACGACGATCGCCGCCAGCAGCGCCAGGCACCCCACGGTGACCACCGCGGCGGCGATGCGGGCCCGCCGGGCCGCGCGCCGGCCACGGTCGAAGGTGTCGCCGGGCACGTGCACGGCGGGCGCGCCCTCGGCGATCCGCCGGAGCTCGTCGCGCAGCTGCTCGCCGCTCATGCCACGCCCTCCAGCAGCTCCTCGAGATGGGGCGCCAGGGTGCGCAGCCGGGCCAGCGCCTCGCGGCCGGTCGACTTCACGGTGCCGGCCGAGATGCCCAGCACGTGGCCGGTCTGCACCTCGGTCAGGTCCTCGAAGTAGCGCAGCACCAGGACCGAGCGCTGGCGCCGGGTCAGCTGCGCGAGCGCCGCCTCCAGGCTCAACCGCAGGTCGGCGTCGGGCGCGGTGGCCGCGGCGTCGTACGGGGCGCCGATGGTCTCGTCGACCTTGCGCCGACGCCACCACGAGATGTTCTGCGTATACAGGATGCGACGCACGTACGGCTCGGGGTCGCCGTCGATGCGGTGCCAGGCGCGCGCCGCCTTGAAGAGTGCCGTCTGCACGAGATCCTCCGCGAGATGGGCGTCTCCGGTGAGGAGGTACGCCGTCCGGGTGAGGGCCGGCGTACGTGCGTGGACGAACTGCTCGAAGGCGTTGCGGGACGGGTCGGGCATGCGTCGAACCCCCTTTCACCCACTCCTACGCACGGAGCGGGCGGTCCGGGGGTGGACGGCCGAGAAGAATCTCAGCGGGCGCGACGCGACATGCGCTCCATGTCGAGGATCACGACCGAGCGCGGCTCGAGCCGCAGCCAGCCGCGCGACGCGAAGTCGGCGAGCGCCTTGTTGACCGTCTCGCGGGAGGCGCCGACCAGCTGGGCGAGCTCCTCCTGGGTGAGGTCGTGGTGGACGTGGACGCCGTCGTCGGCGGTGCGGCCGAAGCGCTCGGCGAGGTCGAGCAGCGCCTTCGCCACGCGGCCGGGGACGTCGGAGAACACCAGGTCGGCGACGACGTCGTTGGCCTTGCGCAGGCGGGCGGCGAGCTGGGCGAGCAGGCCGCGGGCGACGACCGGGCGTCCCTCGAGCCAGCGCAGCAGGTCCTCGTGCGACAGCGAGGCGAACTCGGCGTCGGTCACGCAGGTGACGGTGGCCGAGCGCGGGCCCGGGTCGAAGAGCGAGAGCTCGCCGAACATCTGGCCGGGGCCCATGATCGCCAGCAGGTTCTCGCGCCCGTCGGAGGACGTGCGGCCGAGCTTCACCTTGCCCTCGAGGACGACGTACAGCTTGTCGCCGCTGTCGCCCTCGTGGAACAGAACCTCACCGCGGCGCAGCCGCGTGGTGGCCAGCGACGTGCGCAGCGCTGCCATGGCCTCGTCGTCGAGGGCACTGAACAGTGGCGCCTGACGGAGTACGTCGTTGTCCACGCTTCCTCCAAAGTTGCGTAAAACCCGGTCGGCGGCATCCTAGCCAGTGCGGCATGTCACACCTAACAGGCGCGCAGGGTCGTGCCCGGGTGGACACGCCGACGGAGGCTGTCGGAGCCACACCGTAGGGTGACCTCCGTGCGGCCGATCGACATCACCGAGGAGACGCCGACCCAGCTCGTCCGACGGGCGCGCAAGATCGACCGGGTCCTCGCCGAGACCTACCCCGACGCCAAGGCCGAGCTCGACTTCGACAACGCCTTCGAGTGCCTGGTCGTCACCGTGCTCTCGGCGCAGACCACCGACAAGCGGGTCAACGCGGTGCGTCCCACGCTCTTCGCGGCCTACCCCGACCCGGCGTCGATGGCGTCCGCCGACCGCGCCCACCTCGAGCAGATCGTCGGCCCGCTGGGCTTCTTCCGGGCCAAGACCGAGTCGCTGCTCAAGCTCAGCGCCGCCCTCGTCGAGAAGTACGACGGCCAGGTGCCCGCGCGCCTCGACGACCTGGTGACGCTGCCCGGCGTCGGCCGCAAGACCGCCAATGTGGTCCTCGGCAACGCCTTCGACGTCCCCGGCATCACCGTCGACACCCACTTCGGCCGGCTCGCGCGCCGGCTCGGCTGGACCGACGAGACCGACCCGGTCAAGGTCGAGCACGCGGTCGGCGCGCTCTTCCCCAAGCGCGACTGGACGATGCTCAGCCACCACCTGATCTGGCACGGCCGCCGCCGCTGCCACGCGAAGAAGCCTGCGTGCGGCGCGTGTCCCGTGGCGCGCTGGTGCCCGTCCTACGGCACCGGGCCGACCGACCCCGTCGAGGCGGACAAGCTGGTCCGCACCGAGGGGCCCAACTGATGCGTCGCCTGTTCGCCCTGGTCGTCGCGGTGGTCGCGTCGGCGGTCCTGCTCACCGCCTGCGACGGCGTCGCGCCGGCGCTGGCGTGCAAGGTCGACGCCGACAGCCCCGACCTGATCAAGGACCGCGTCGCCGCCGGCATCGCCGACTGCACGCCGCAGGCCTGGTCGGTGGGCGACGGCGCGGCGGCGAAGGGCCTGCCCGGCCTCAAGCTCGACTGCCTCGGCGGCAAGGAGGGCGCCGCGCTCGCCGACGTCCACGGCCCCGCGATCATCAACTTCTGGGCGTCCAACTGCGGCCCGTGCCGCAAGGAGATGCCGGCGCTGCAGAAGTTCTACGAGACCTACGGCAGCCAGATCGCGGTCGTCGGGGTCAACTACCTCGACACCTACCCGGGCGCGGCCATCGACCTCGCCCATCAGAGCGGTGTCACCTACCCGTCGCTGGCCGACGGCTGCGGCGACCTGCAGAACACCAAGGCCAAGCTGCCCGGCGTGCTGCCGTTCTTCCTCTTCGTCGCGCCCGACGGCACCGTCTCCCCGCCCCACCCCGGCGGCGTCACGTCGGTCGCGCAGATCGTCGCGATGGTCAAGGACACCCTCGGCATCGACCTCCAGGCGCCGGTGGCCCCGTGAGCGAGCTTCCCACCGACCTGCCCGCCGACCTGCCCGCCGACCTGCCCGCCGACCTGCCCGACTGGCTGCGCCCCGTCGCCGAGGGCGCGCGGCAGATCAAGGGCAGCGACCTGACGGCCTTCCTGCCGCCCGAGGGCCGGGAGGTACGCCGTGGCGCGGTCCTCATGCTCTTCGGCGAGCGCGACGTGCTGCTCACCGAGCGCGCCCACGACATGCGCTCCCACCCCGGTCAGGTCTCCTTCCCGGGCGGCAGCATCGACCCCGGCGAGAGCGTCGAGCAGGCCGCGCTGCGCGAGGCGCAGGAGGAGATCGGCGTCGACCCGGCCGGTGTCGAGCTGTTCGGCAGCCTGCCCGAGCTGTGGCTGCCGCCGTCCAACTTCGCGGTGACGCCGATCCTCGGCTGGTGGCGCGACCCGGCGCCGATCACGGTCGCCTCGCCCGACGAGGTCCACGCGATCCACCGGGTCACGCTCGAGGAGCTGTTCGCCCCCGAGCACCGGATCCAGGTCCGCCACCCCGGCGGCTGGATGGGCCCGGGCTTCCTGATCGGGCCCGACAAGGACGTCATCCTCTGGGGCTTCACCGGCGGCATCCTCACCCGATTCTTCGACTTCCTCGGGTGGCTCCCACCCGTCGCCGACCCGCCGGTGCATGATCTTCCGGACTACATGCTGGCCGAGTACGTCCGTCGTACCGAGCGAGCGGCCGACGACGACGCAGGAGACGGCATGAACGGGATGGACATCCTGGAGCCGAACGAGTGAACCTCCTGGACTGGCTGCTCCTGCTGCTCGTCGCGGCCTATGCGCTGTCGGGCTACTGGCAGGGCTTCATCACCGGCGCCTTCGCCACGATCGGCCTGCTGTCCGGCGGTCTGGGCGGCATCCTGCTCGCGCCGGTCGTGCTCGGCGGGCTCAAGCCGTCGCTCGCGGTGTCGCTGGGGGCGCTGTTCGTCGTCATCCTGTGCGCGTCGCTGGGCCAGGCGCTGCTCCAGTACGCCGGCGCGCGGGTCCGCGAGCGGATCACCTGGCAGCCGGCGCGGGCCCTCGACGCCGTCGGCGGCGCGCTGCTCAGCGCGCTCGCCGTCCTGCTCGTCGCGTGGGCGCTCGGCCTCGCCATCTCCGGCACGCGGATCGGCGCGGTCACCTCGATGGTGCGCAGCTCGGTAGTGCTGGGCGAGGTCAACAAGGTGCTGCCCGCGACCGCCCCCAAGGCGCTGCAGGCGTTCAACAATGTCGTCGGCACGGGCTTCTTTCCGCGCTATCTCGAGCCCTTCGCGCCCGAGCGGATCGTCGAGGTCTCGCCCGGCCCGGCCGACCTGCCCGGCACCGCCAAGGTGAAGGCGACCCGCACCAGCGTGGTGAAGATCCGCGGCGCCAACCGCTGCGGCCGCGGGGTCGAGGGCTCCGGCTTCGTCGTCGCCCACGACCGGGTGATGACCAACGCCCACGTGGTCGCGGGCGTCTCCGACCCCGAGGTCAGCATCGACGGCGGCACCGAGCTGGCCCGCGTCGTCCTCTACAACCCCGAGCTCGACGTCGCCGTCCTCGCGCTCGACACGGGCGACGCCCCGGTGCTCGGGTTCGACCAGAGCGTCGGCGCCGACGACCCGGTGGCGATCGTCGGCTATCCGCAGGACGGCCCGTTCGACATCCAGACCGGCCGCGTGCGCGCCAAGCAGAACCTCCGCTCGCCCGACATCTACGGCGACGGCACCGTCGTCCGCGAGGTGTTCTCGCTGCGCGGCCTGGTCCGTCCCGGCAACTCCGGCGGCCCGATCGTCACGCCGCAGGGCAAGGTCGCCGGCGTCGTCTTCGCGGCGTCGGTCACCGACCCCGAGACGGGCTATGCGCTGACCGCCGCGCAGGTGTCCGACAGCGTCCGTGCCGGCACCGGCGCCGACCGCGAGGTCAACACCGGCGACTGTGCGTCGTAGCCGCTGCGCCATAGTGGCCCCATGACCGGGCCGTCGCCGATGTACCCCGCCTACGCCGCGCCGAGCGAGCAGGCCATGCGCCTGTACGAGGAGATGAAGCGCTTCCTCGCCGAGGACGTCCTCCCCGCCGAGGAGTCCTACGAGCGCCACCGCGAGCAGGCCGGTCCCGACGACCACACCGTGCCGCCCGTCGTGGAGGAGCTCAAGGTCAAGGCCCGCGCCCGCGGCCTGTGGAACCTCTTCCTGCCGAGCGAGTCCGGGCTGACCCAGCTCGAGTACGCGCCGATCGCGGAGCTGTCCGGCTGGAGCCTCGAGCTCGCGCCCGAGGCGATCAACTGCCAGGCGCCCGACACCGGCAACATGGAGCTGCTGCACCTGGTCGGCACCGACGAGCAGAAGCAGCGCTGGCTCCGGCCGCTGCTGGACGGCGAGATCCGCTCGGCGTTCGCGATGACCGAGCCGGCCGTGGCGTCGTCCGATGCCACCAATGTCGAGACCCGGATCGAGCGGGACGGCGACGAGTACCTCATCAACGGCCGCAAGTGGTGGATCACCGGCGCCGCCGACCCGCGCTGCCAGGTCCTCATCGTGATGGGCAAGACGGACCCGGAGGCCGCCACCCACCGGCAGCAGTCGATGGTGATCGTGCCCGTCGACACCCCGGGCGTCGCGATCAAGCGCTCCTACCCGGTCTTCGGCCGCCAGGACCAGCACGGCCACACCGTCATCGAGTTCACCGACGCCCGGGTGCCGGTCGGCAACCTGCTCGGCGAGGAGGGCGGTGGCTTCGCGGCCGCCCAGATGCGGCTCGGGCCCGGCCGGATCCACCACGTGATGCGGGCGCTCGGCGCGGGCGAGCGGGCGCTGGCGATGATGGTCGACCGGGCCAAGACGCGCACTGCCTTCGGCGGCCTGCTGGCCGAGCAGTCGGCGGTGCGGGAGAAGATCGCCGAGTCGCGCGTCGAGCTCGACCAGGCCCGCGCGCTGTGCCACCTCGCCGCCCACACCGTCGACACCGAGGGCAACAAGGGCGCCCGGCATCTCATCGCCGCCGCGAAGATCGCCGTACCGCGTGCGGTGCTGTCGGTCATCGACCGCTCGATCCAGCTGCACGGCGCCGCCGGGATCAGCGACGCGACGCCGCTCGCCGCGCTGTGGGGTTGGCATCGCGCGATGCGGATCTTCGACGGCCCCGACGAGGCCCACCTGACCACCCTCGGCCGCGCGGAGCTGACCCGCGAACCGCTGTTCCAGCTCCCGCCCGCCCGGCACGACCAGTTCCGCTGAACCGAAGGATCACGATGACTCTCGTCCGCTACACCCACGACGCCGGCGTCGCCCGGATCACCCTCGCCGACGGCGGCCGGGGCAACCCGATCCACCCCGACTCGGTCGCTGCGCTCCACGACGCCGTCCGCTCCGCCCACCGCGACGGCGCCCGGGTGATCGTGCTCGCCGCCGAGGGCCGGTTCTTCTCGGTCGGCGGCGACCTCGGCGCCTTCTCGGCCGCCGACGACGTCCCCGGCTTCATCGACGACCTCGCCGAGGCGCTGCACCGCGTCGTCAGCGAGCTGGTCCGCTCCGACGCGATCGTCGTCAGCGCCGTCCAGGGCACCGCCGCCGGCGCCGGCTTCCCGCTCGCCGCCGCGGCCGACATCGTCGTCGCCGCCGAGAACGCGAAGTTCAGCCTCGCCTACACCAAGGTCGGCCTCTCGCCCGACGGCGGCAGCTCGCTGCTCGTCCACACCCTCGGCCTCCACCGCGCCCTGCGCCTCGCGCTGCTCGGCGACCTGCTCACCGCCCAGCAGGCCTACGACGCCGGCCTGGTCGCGCGCGTCGTCCCGGCCGACGAGCTGGCCGCCACCGTCGACGCTGTCGTCGCGTCCCTCGCCACCGGCTCGGGCACCGCCCAGGCCGCGGCCAAGCGGCTGCTGCGGGAGGCCGTCGTACCGGCTCCGGAGAGCGCGCTGCGGAAGGAGACGCTGTCGATCCGCTCGCTCGCGGGATCGTCGGACGGGCGTGAGGGTGTGGCGGCGTTCGTGGAGAAGCGGGCGCCGAAGTTCAACGCCTGACGGGCGGCCGCCGCTGGTGGGCCGACGCCGCTTGTAACTCGGTGTCCATGCATCCACCACGGTGCTGTGACCGGTCATGACCCCGTGGTGGATGCCGGTGCACCGTGGTGGATGGGACGGCGGCGGCCTGCCGATGGCGCTGCCCGCCCGGCGTGTGGCCGCGTGTGCTCGCTCTGGCCGACGTCGTATGTAACTCGGTGTTCGTGCATCCATCACGGTGCTGTGACCGGTCATGACCCTGTGGTGGATACATGGACACCGAGTTACAAGTGTCCGCCCGCCGCCCCCGCGTCGCTCCCCGCGTGCCGCACCGGACACCCCGCGACCCCCGGCACCGGGAACGTGCCGAGCTCGCCCAGGGCATAGCCGCCCGGATAGCTCTTGATCCGCGGCAGGTCGGCGGTGAACACCGGCTTGCGGTTGGACGGGGTGTGGCGCAGCAGCCGGGCGCGGGCGCGCATCGCGACCAGGCTGAGCCGGCGGGCGAGCGGCGGGGCGGGGGCGTAGCCGAAGGCGTCGAGGAGGGGCTCGTCCATGAGGGCGCGACTGAACACCTCGACCGGCCGCCGTACGGCGCGCGGGTAGAAGGTCGTCAGCAGCTCGAGGGTGGAGTCGGCGACGCGGCGCCCGCCCTCGTCGAAGGCGAAGTGGGCGCGCTCGTAGTCGTCCATCAGGTGCATGAAGCCGTCGTAGGTCTCCGGGATGTCCTTGATGTTCATGTGTCGCCCGAGCGCGCGGTAGTAGTTGACGCTGGCGCGCAGCTCGTGGTCGGTGAGCGGGCGCCAGCCGTAGGCGTCGAGCCAGCGCTTCGGTACGACGACGAAGGTCGACAGCACGTAGCGGAAGTCGTCGTTGGAGATGTCGTAGGAGCGGTGCATCTGGTTGATCCGGCGCAGCGCGGTGCGGCAGGCCGCGCTGTCGAAGCCGTGGACGAAGGGCGCCTCGAGCAGCAGTGCGGTGTCGTCGTACCGCTTCTGGACGGCGCCGGTGAAGGCGCCGGTCTCGTCCAGGAGCCGGCCGATGCTGGGCACCGCGTAGGTGCGGAAGAGCGCGAAGCTGAGCGCCTGGGTGATGTCCCAGGTGAACTCGTAGAGCGCCAGGTTCTGGTAGATCTGGACGTACTCGGTCTCGGCGTCGAGAGCGTCGTTGCGGTCGCGCCACAGCGTCTTGGCCATGTGCCGACGATAGGCCCCGCAGGGGTAGAACGTATTCTACTTTGGCCGCTAGAGTGCGCCGCGTGAGCGCTCCCGACGTCTTCGCCCCGGTCGATCTCGGCCCGATCCGCCTGCGCAACCGGACGGTGAAGGCGGCGACCTTCGAGGGCCGCACGCCGTACGGCGAGGTGACCGACGAGCTGATCGCCTACCACCGCGCGCCCGCCGCGGGCGGCGTCGGCCTGACGACCGTCGCCTACCTCGCCGTCGCGCCCGAGGGCCGCACCCACCGCGAGCAGATCGTCGTGGGGGAGCGGACCCTGCCCGGCCTCACCCGGCTCGCCGACGAGATCCACGCGACCGGCGCGGCGATCTCCGCCCAGGTCGGCCACGCCGGCCCGGTCGCCAACGGCCGGTCGAACGCCGTCCCGGCGATCGCCGCGAGCCGGATGCCGAGCCCGCTGTCCATGCAGATGATCCGCGCCGCGAGCGAGCAGGATCTCACCCGCGTCACCCGTGCGTACGTCGACGCGGCCCGCGTGCTCGTCCGCGCCGGATTCGACGTCCTCGAGCTGCACATGGCGCACTCCTACCTCATCTCCTCCTTCCTCGCGCCGGGCCTCAATCGCCGGCGCGACCGCTGGGGCGGCTCGCTCGAGCGCCGCGCCCGGCTCGCCCGGCAGGTCGCGCGGGTGGTTCGCGAGGAGGTCGGCGACGCGGTCGCGGTGACCGCGAAGGTGTCCGTGTCCGACGGCTTCAAGGGCGGCGTGACCACGGAGGCGGGCATCGAGCTCGCTCGGCTGCTGGAGGCCGACGGCCACCTCGACGCGCTGCAGCTCTCGGGCGGCTCGTCGCTGATGAACCCGATGTACCTCTTCCGTGGCGAGGCGCCGGTCGCGGAGTTCGCGGAGGCGATGCCGCCGCTGGTGCGGTGGGGGATGAAGACCCCGGTCGGGCGCAGCTTCCTCAAGAGCTACGACTTCGAGGAGGCCTACCTCAAGCCGAAGGCACTGGAGTTCCGCAGCGCGGTCGCGATGCCGCTCATGCTGCTCGGCGGCATCAACCGGCTCGACACCATGCAGCAGGCGATGGCCGACGGCTTCGACTTCGTGGTGATGGGGCGGGCGCTGCTGCGCGAGCCGGACCTGGTCAACCGGCTGCAGGCCGGCGTCGCGGCGAGCGGGATCTGCATCCACTGCAACCGGTGCATGCCCACGATCTACTCGGGCACCCGCTGTCCCGAGTGGGCGCCGGGTGAGGTGATCCCGGCGCCCTGAGCATGGGGGCCGGAACCCCTTCCCAGGAACTAGAACCTGTTCTACATTCTCTGCATGTCACAGGTCATCCCGGAGAAGCCGTTGCGGGTCGTCGTCTGGTCGACGGGCACCATCGGCCGCCACGCCATCGTGGGCGTCGACGCCCACCCCGACCTCGAGCTGGTGGGCGTGTGGACCTCCACGCCCGAGAAGCACGGCCAGGACGCCGGCCTGCTGGCCGGCCTCGACCGTGAGCTCGGGGTCACGGCGACCACCGACCGCGACGAGCTGGTCGCGCTGCGCCCGGACTGCGTCATCCACGGCGCGATGACCGACGACCGGGTCTTCGAGTCCATCGACGACCTCACCGCACTCATCCGGGACGGCGTCAACGTGGTCTCGTCCGGACCGGTCATCCTGCTGCACCGCGACGGCACGCTGCCCGCCGAGATGATCGACGCGATCGACGAGGCCGGCCGCGAGGGCAACGCCAGCCTGCACGTCAACGGCATCGACCCGGGCTTCGCCAACGACGTGCTGCCGCTGGTGCTGACCAGCCTGAGCCAGCGGATCGACCACATCACGGTGGCCGAGATCGCCGACTACTCGACGTACTACCAGCCTGTCGTGATGCGCGACCTCTTCGGCTTCGGCCAGCCGCTCGACGACCCGGACGTCAAGCCGCTGCTGTGGGAGCCGGGCATCCTGACCACGGCCTGGGGCCCGGTGGTCCGCGTGCTCGCGGCCGGCCTGGGCGTCACCCTCGACGAGCCGCTGATCGAGGAGGTCGACCGGCGTCCCGCCGAGCGCGACACCAAGACCGTGTCGCTCGACGTCGCGGAGGGCACCATGGGGGCCGTCCGCTTCAAGGTCATCGGCACCGTGGACGGCGTCCCGCGGATCACCCTCGAGCACGTCACGCGTACGTCGCCCGACCAGGTGCCCGAGTGGCCCAAGCCTGCCGAGGGCGACGGCTGCTACCGCGTCGAGATCACCGGCGAGCCCTGCATGAAGCTGGAGTTCAGCCACCACGGCGAGCACGGCGACCACAACGTCTCCGGGATGATCGTCACCGCCCAGCGGCTGATCAACGCGGTGCCGGCCGTCGTCGCCGCCCAGCCCGGCCTGATCACCGCGCTCGACCTGCCGCTGGTCACCGGCCGCGGCCTGGTCGCCGGGACGAAGGAGGCCCGATGAGCATCCTCGACCGCTTCACCGTCACCGATCACGTCGCCGTCGTCACCGGCGCGGGCCGCGGGATCGGCGCCGCCACCGCGATCGCGCTGGCCGAGGCCGGTGCCGACGTGGTGCTCTCGGCGCGCACCGAGACCCAGCTGCACGACGTCGCCCGCCGGATCGAGGCCGTGGGACGCCGGGCGTTCGTCGTACCCGCCAATCTCGCGCACACCGAGGAGGTCGCGGGGCTCGCGCAGGCGGCGTACGACGAGTTCGGCCGGCTCGACATCGTCGTCAACAACGTCGGCGGCACCATCCCGAACGCCTTCCTCGACACCGACGTGGCGTACCTGGAGGAGGCCTTCCACTTCAACGTCGCCACCGCCCACGCGCTGAGCCGGGCGGCCGTGCCGCTGATGCTGCGGTCAGCCGGCGAGGGACGACAGAAGTCGATCACCTCGATCTCCTCGGCCATGGGCCGGCTGGCCGGCCGCGGCTACCTGGCCTACGGGACGGCGAAGGCCGCGCTCGCGCACTGGTCGCGGCTCGCCGCGACCGACCTCAACCCGGAGATCCGGGTCAACGGCATCTTCGTCGGCTCGGTGATGACGAGCGCGCTGGAGTTCGTCGCGGGCGTGCCCGAGATGAAGCAGCAGCTGGAGGACGCGACCCCGCTCGGGCGGATCGGCGAGGCTGAGGACATCGCGGCCGCGGTGGTCTATCTCGCCTCGGCCGCGGGCGCGTACGTCACGGGCAAGATGCTCGAGGTCGACGGCGGGATCCAGGAGCCGAACCTCGACCTGCAGCTACCCGACCTCCGGGCGGAAGTGAACGCTACCTAGAGTGGGCTCATGACATCGGGAGGGATCGCCACCGGACACGCCGTCTCGCCGGACTCGGGCCGGCACTGGGCGGACGAGGGGGCGTGGCGGGTCGCCGACGGCATCCACCGGATCCCGCTGCCCCTCCCGATGGACGCCCTCAAGGCGGTCAACGTCTACGTCGTCGAGGGCGACGACGGCCTCACCCTGATCGACGGCGGCTGGGCGATCCCGGTCGCGCGCGAGCTGCTCGACACCAGCCTGCGCTCGATCGGGTCGGGCTTCGGCGACATCAAGCGCTTCCTGGTCACCCACGTCCACCGTGACCACTTCACGCTGGCGACCGTCCTCGGCCACGAGTACGGCGCCGACGTCGTCCTCGGCCGTGAGGAGCAGCCCGCCCTCGAGCTGCTCCACCGCGCCGGCAACGACGGTCTCGACGAGAGCCCGTTCCTCGCCGTGCTGCGCACCGCCGGCGCCGAGGAGATCGCCGAGCTGTGGGCCGCCGGCCCCGGCGAGCTGCCCAGCCCGGTCGACTGGGCGTTCCCCGACGTCTGGCTCGAGGGTGACCGCACCTTCGACATCGGCCGCCGCCGGATCGACGCCGTCCACACGCCGGGCCACACGCCCGGCCACTACGTCTACGCCGACCAGACCGAGGGCGTGCTCTTCGCCGGCGACCACGTGCTGCCGACGATCACCCCGTCGATCGGCTTCACCGTGCCGCCCGCCGACCAGCCGCTGGGCCAGTTCATGGCCTCGCTGGCGCGGGTCCGCGAGCTGCCCGACCTGCGGATCCTGCCCGCGCACGGGCCGGTCGCGCCGTCGTCGTACGAGCGGGTCGACGAGCTGCTCGCCCACCACGAGGAGCGGCTCGACCAGTGCCTGGCCTCGCTCGAGGAGCGTGGCGACGCGACCTCGCTCGTCGTCGCCCGCGACCTCGGCTGGACCCGCCACGAGCGCGCCTTCGGCGAGCTCGACGTCTTCAGCCAGGGCATGGCCGCGATGGAGACCAAGGCCCACCTCGACCTGCTCGTCGCGCGCGGCCAGGCCACGCTGGTCGACCGCCCCGACGGGGTCGTCTACACGTCGGTCTGACCTGCCGCTGTGCGGAGTCGTGTGCCTGAGACCGCGTCTGGACGGGTTCTCAGGCACACGACTCGGCCGGGGCCACCCGAGGGCGCTGCCGCCCCCGCCCCGATCTAGACTGGGCGCGTACAGACAGGGGAGCCCGCGTGAGCGGGCTGAGAGTGCGGATCCGCCGCAGACCCTCCGAACCTGATCCGGCTAGCACCGGCGAAGGGAGTCATGATGCGCTCGCGCATGCTCACGGGCCTCGCTGCCCTCTCGGCGACCACGCTCCTCGTGACGGGCTGCTCGCTCGTCAGCAACGAGAACGACGGGCGCAAGGCCGACGACAAGACGGTCACCCTGGTGACCCACGAGTCGTTCGCCCTGCCCAAGGAGCTGGTCAAGAAGTTCGAGCAGGACTCGGGCTACCAGCTCAAGATCAGCAAGCTCGAGGACGCCGGCGCCCTCACCAACGAGCTGGTGCTGACCAAGGACCACCCGGTCGGTGACGTCGTCTTCGGCGTCGACAACACCTTCGCCTCGCGGGCGATCGACGCGGGCGTGTTCGCGCCGTACCAGCCGACGCTGCCGAAGGGCGCGTCGACGTACGCACTGCCGGGCGACGACAGCCACGCCGTGACGCCGATCGACAACGGCAACGTGTGCGTCAACGTCGACGACGCCTGGTTCCAGAAGCACGGCATCGCGGCGCCGACGTCGATCGACGACCTCGCCAAGCCCGCCTACAAGGACCTCTTCGTCATCCCGGGCGCGAGCACCAGCTCGCCGGGCCTGGCCTTCCTGCTCGCCACCATCGCCACGTACGGCGACGGGTGGGCCAGCTACTGGACCAAGCTCATGGACAACGGCGCCAAGGTGGTCAAGGGCTGGTCGGACGCCTACTTCACCGACTTCTCCTTCTCCGGCGGCGACCGCCCGATCGTGGTGTCCTACGACTCTTCGCCGGCGTTCACGCTCAACAAGGCGGAGACGAAGACGTCGACGAGCGCGCTGCTCGACGGCTGCTTCGAGCAGGTCGAGTACGCCGGCGTGCTGCGCGGCGACACCACCAACACCCCCGGCGCCCGTGCGGTCATCGACTGGCTGCTGTCGCCGGAGGTCCAGGCGGCGCTGCCCGAGTCGATGTACGTCTTCCCGGTCGCGTCCGACACCGCGCTGCCCGCGACCTGGGCGAAGTTCGCGGTGAAGCCGCAGCGCACCGAGCAGGTCGCGCCGTCCGAGATCACCGCGAAGCGCCAGGCGTGGCTGCAGAAGTGGACCGAGATCGTCTCCCGATGATCACGGCCGGCCGGTTCACCGGGCGAGCGGCGTACGTCGCCCTCGCCGCGGTGCCGGTCGCGGTCGTCGCGGTCTTCTTCGTGCTGCCGGTCGGCGCGATGCTGCACCGCGGCGCCTGGCCGTCGGGGTCGTTCGACCCGGGCGCGGTGCTCGACGTCCTGCGCCGGCCGCGGACCGGGCGGGTGCTGTGGTTCACGGTCTGGACGAGCACGGTCGCGACGACCTGCGCGGTGCTGCTGGGCCTGCCGGCGGCCTACGTCCTGCACCGGCTGAGGTTCCGGGGCCGCGGTCTGGTCCGGACCGCGCTGCTCGTGCCCTTCGTGCTGCCCACCGTCGTCGTCGGGCTCGCGGTGCGACAGCTGATCGCGTCGTCCGGCCCGCTCGGCTTCCTCGGGCTCGACGGGACGCCGGTCGCGATCCTGATCGGCCTGGTCTTCTTCAACGTGGCGGTCGTGATCCGGACCGTCGGGGTGGCCTGGGAGGGGCTCGACCGGCGCCCGGCGGAGGCTGCGGCGGCGCTCGGCGCCTCGCCGTGGCAGGTGTTCCGGACGGTCACCCTGCCCGCGCTGCGGCCGGCGATCGTGTCGGCGGCGAGCGTGGTCTTCCTGTTCTGCGCGACCGCGTTCGGTGTGGTGCTGGTGCTCGGCGGGGTGCGGTACTCCTCTGTCGAGACCGAGATCTATCTCCTCACCGCCGACCTGCTCGACCTGCCCGCCGCCGCGGCGCTCTCGCTCGTGCAGATGCTGGCGGTGGTGGCGCTGCTGGTCGTGGTGGGCCGGCTGCGCGCCGTACCGGACCCGACGGTGCGGCGGGTCGCCGCGGCGCCCGCGCGCCCGCAGCGGCGCGACGTCCCGGCGATCGTCGTCACCACGCTGACGCTCGCCCTGGTGGCCCTGCCGGTGCTGGCCCTCGCGCTGGGGTCGGTACGGCGCGACGGCGGCTGGACGCTCGACTTCTACCGCGCCCTCGCCGGCTCGGCCGACGGCCTGCTCGAGGTCTCGGTGGGCCACGCGCTCCTGGCCTCGCTGCGGATCGCCGTCGACGCGACCTGGATGTCGCTGTCGCTGGGCCTGGTCGTGGCGTTCGTGGTGACCCGGCGGATGCGCTCGCGCGCCGGCCGCCGCGCCCGGACCGTGCTCGACGGCTTCTTCATGCTGCCGCTCGGCGTCTCGGCGGTGACCCTCGGCTTCGGCTTCCTGATCGCGCTCGACGAGCCGCCGCTCGACCTGCGGGCGAGCCCGCTGCTGGTGCCGATCGCGCAGGCGCTGGTGGCGCTGCCGCTCGTCGTACGGACGCTCGTGCCGGTGCTCGCCGGCATCGACGACCGCCAGCGCCAGGCCGCCGCGTCGCTCGGCGCCGGCCCGCTGCGGACCCTCCGGACCGTCGACCTCGCCGTCGTCTGGCGGCCGCTGCTGGCGGCGGCGGGCTTCGCGTTCGCGGTGTCGCTGGGGGAGTTCGGGGCGACGTCCTTCATCGTGCGCCCGGCGGAGCCGACGCTGCCGGTGGTCATCTACCGGCTGCTCGGCCACCCCGGGGCGCTCAACTACGGCACGGCGATGGCCGCGTCGGTGGTGCTCGCCGCGGTGACGGCGGGCGTCATCCTCGTCGTCGATCGGCTGCGCGTGCCGGGAACGGGAGCCTGGTGATGCTGGACCTGAAGGGCGTGGAGGTCGCCTTCGACGGCACGGTCGCGGTCGACGGCGTCGACCTCAGCGTCGCGGACGGCGACGTGCTCGCCGTCCTGGGGCCGTCGGGGTGCGGGAAGTCGACGCTGCTGCGCGCGGTCGCCGGCCTCGAGCCGCTGCGCTCCGGCGCGATCGCATGGGACGGCGCCGACCTGGCCGGGACGCCGACGCACCGGCGCGGCTTCGCGCTGATGTTCCAGGACGGCCAGCTCTTCGACCACCTCACCGTCGCCGGCAATGTCGGCTACGCGCTGCGGCTGCAGGGGGAGTCGCGGACGGCCGTGCGGGCCGCGGTCGGCGACCTGCTCGACCTCGTCGGCCTCGGCGGCTACGGCGACCGCCTGCCCCGGACGCTGTCGGGTGGCGAGCGGCAGCGGGTCGCCCTCGCCCGCTCGCTGGCCGCCCGCCCGCGCCTGCTGCTCCTCGACGAGCCGCTGAGCGCGCTCGACGCCGGCCTGCGGGTGCGGCTCGCCGCCGACCTGCGGCGGATCCTCACCGAGGCCGGGACGACGGCCCTCCTGGTCACCCACGACCAGGACGAGGCCTTCGCCGTCGCCGACCGGCTCGCCGTCATGCGCGGCGGCCGGATCGTGCAGGAGGGCGCGACCGCCGACGTGTGGTCGGCGCCGGCCGATGCGGAGACCGCCCTCTTCCTCGGCTATCCGCGGGTGCTGGTGGGCGAGGCGGCGGAGGCGCTGCTGCGGCTCGCCGACCGGCCGGTCGCGCGCGAGGTCGCGGTCCGGGCGACCGCCGTGGTCGCTGCGCCGTCCGGCCCGGGGGCGGCCGGCTCCGGGGCGTCCGGTCTGGTGCGCGCGGCGCGGCTGACGCCGGACGGATCGCGGCTGGTGGTCGACGTCGACGGGATCGGCGAGCTCGACGCCGTCGGGACCGCGGGCTGGGCTCCGCGGGCCGGCGAGCGGGTCGTCGTACGTGTCGAAGGGCACGGAATCGCGCCCTTGGGTGGCGCTGTGCCGGTCGGCTCTGGTGACGTCTCCTAGACTCCGTCGGGTGTATCGCCGCGCCTACACCCTCCTCATCGGCACGGCCGCTCTCATGCTGGGCCTGGCGCTGTACGCCTCGATCAGCCTCGACCGGCGGCTGCTCGACCCGGAGGGCAGCTTCCTCGGACCGTCGTACATCCGGCTTCCGCTGCTGCTGCTCGGCGCCCTGCTGCTCGACCTGCTGCCGCTGACGCTCTGGAAGGCGCGCGCCCGGCCGAGCCGCGTCGTACCGATCGTCCGGGAGCGGCTGCGCACGCACTGGACGAAGGAGCGCGCGATGCTCGTCGCCATCGGCGTGATCGCGTTCTACCTCACCTATGTGAGCTACCGGAACCTCAAGTCGTTCCTGCCGTTCGTCCGCTCCGACCCGCACCACGTGCCGGGTGAGGTCAAGGCGCTGTCCTACGACCGCGAGCTGCACCTGCTCGACCGGGTCATCTTCTTCGGCCACGACCCGAGCGACGTCCTGCACGGCCTGCTCGGCAAGACCTTCACCGCCGAGCTGCTCTCGCCGATCTACCTCGGCTTCCTGCCGCTCGTGCCGCTCGCCGTCACCGCGTGGCTGGTGTGGTCGCGGAACATGTCCTTCGGCTACTGGTTCGTCACCTCCCAGTGCCTCGCCTGGTCGCTCGGCACCCTGTCGTACTACCTGCTCCCGACCCTCGGGCCCGGCATCGCCTACCAGTCGGAGTACTACGGCCTCGGCGGCCTCGCCCACACCGGCACGACCGACCTGATGAACTCGATCGTGAGAGCACGCGGCAACGTCTTGTACGGCGGCGTCACCGAGTCGGTGAACTCCATCGCCGGCTTCGCCAGCCTGCACTGCGCGATCACCCTGCTCTTCGCGCTGATGGTGCAGTACACGCTGCGCTCGAAGATCCTCAAGATCGTCTTCTGGGTCAACTTCGGCCTCACCGTCATCGCCACGCTCTACTTCGGCTGGCACTACGTCGCCGACGACGTCGCGGGCATCGCGATCGCGATCGTGTCGTTCTACGTGGGCGGGATCGCGAGCGGGCAGAAGTTCGATCGCGGGTTGAAGTCGCACCCGACGACGACCACGTCGAAGATCCCGGTCGACGCGGACTGATCCACGGGCTGGAGTCACGGGGTCGGTCGGCGGCCGCGCGGTAGCCGACCGGCACCCGCCGTCAAGGAGCCTCGTTGCGCTCGGCCCGCTGCGCGGCGGCTTCGCCGTCCGTGACTGCGGGTCCCGGCCGGTCGGCTGGGCGGCGCGGTTGTCGGCACGGACTTCGTCCGCGCCGCCGCTGGCGCGGCCGCCTGACCCCTCTTACGCGGGGTCGTGTGCCTGAGAACGCCTGTGGGCGGGTTCTCAGGCACACGACCCTGCGTCGGGGCGCCTCGGGGCGTGATCGGCGCGGATTGCATCAACCAGGTTCATCGGATCCGCGCCGATGTCCAGTCCGTCCGGAGGGCCCTCGTCGACGTGGACGAGAGAGCGGAGAGAATTACAACGGTGTAGTTCGTCAAGCCGACACGCCGACGATCCCTGAGAAAGTTGGGATTTTTGTGGCTAATGTGACGAAAGCGCACTACGGTGACGCAAGTGCGCTCACCCAGCCTCGGTACCGGACTCCTCGCCCTCGTCCTGACGGCGGGTGTCTTCGTGCCCGGTGCGCAGGCCGATCCCGGCACTCCGAAGCCCGGTACGCCGGGGACGCCGACGGCGAGTGAGGTCCGCGCGGCGCAGGACCGGGCGGTGGCGGCGCAGGGGGCGGTGGGCGTCCTGCAGCGCAAGCTGGACGCCGCCAACGCCGAGCTCGACGCCGCGTCGGTGCGGGCGGCGAAGGCCGCGGAGGCGTGGAACGGCGCGCGGTGGACGGCGCAGCAGGCGCGGATCGCCGCGCGGGAGGCGGCGACGGCGTCGAAGGCGGCCGACCGGGCGCTCGCCGTCCAGGTCAAGCAGTTCCGCGACGCGATCGTCCTCGCCCACAACTCCGGCCTCGACCTCAACGCCGCGACCGCTTTCGTCACCGCCGACGGCATGGAGTCGCTGCTCGAGCGGTCGTCGGCGAGCGACTACCTGCAGGCGCGCTTCGACCAGCGCCGCAACGAGTACGTCGCCGCGGCCGACACTGCCGAGAAGGCCTCCGGCAAGGCGGCTGCGACGTCGCAGGACGCCGAGCAGGCGCTCGCCGACGCGCGGGTCGCCAAGGACGCCGCCGACGCCGCGGCCAGTGATGCCGCCGTCGCTGCGACCGCGATCGAGGCGCGTCGTACCCGGCTGGTCGCGCGGCTCGCGAAGCTGCAGGGCATCAGCGTCCGGCTCGCGCGCAAGCGCCAGGACGCGATCCTGCTCGCTCGCGAGGAGCGGCGCGCGGCCGAGGCGGCCGCTGCGGCCAAGGCCGTCAAGGCCACGCCCGCCGTCGCCCACGACCCGAAGCCCGACGAGCCCCGGCCCGGCGACGAGCCCGCGCCGCCGGCCGACGGCGACGGCGCCCGGGCCGCGATCGCCTACGCCCGCGCCCAGCTCGGCAAGCCCTACGTCTGGGGCGCCGACGGCCCGAACGCCTTCGACTGCTCCGGCCTGACCTCCCAGGCGTGGGCCGCGGGCGGCAAGAGCCTGCCCCACTACTCCGTCGCCCAGTACGACGTCTCCACCCCGATCTCCGCGAGCGAGCTGCGCCCCGGCGACCTGGTGTTCTGGGGCGACGGCCCCAGCTCGAGCTCGATCTACCACGTCGCGCTGTACGTCGGGAACGGCCGGATCATCCACGCCCCGCGCACCGGTCGCCCGGTCAGCGAGGACTCGATGTACTACTGGCGCACCCCCGACTTCTACGCGCGGCCGTGATCGTCCACTAGGTTCGGCGCATGGCCGAGGAGTCCACCGCGACCGAGCCCCCCGAGCTGACGGTCGACGTCACCGAGCTCACCGCCCTGCTCGACGGTCGGTACGCCGACGTCCGAGCGAAGGTGCGGACCCTGCTGCCGGCGTACGCCTCCGTGCTGGAGGACGCCGAGACGATGTCGCGCGAGGCGTTCCGCGAGCGGGTCAAGGAGGTCGTCCTCGAGATCGCCGGCACCGGCGCCGCGGGCATGGGCTTCCCGAAGGAGTACGGCGGCGGGGGCGACATCGGCGCCTCGATCGCGGCCTTCGACACCCTCGCCTACGGCGACCTGTCGGTCCTGGTGAAGGTCGGGGTGCAGTTCGGCCTCTTCGGCGGCGCGATCCTGCAGCTCGGCACGGCGCGCCACCACGACGCCTATCTCGCCGACCTCGTCGCCGGCCGTCTTCTCGGCTGCTTCGCGATGACGGAGACCGGTCACGGCAGCAACGTCCAGGCGCTGGGCACGGTCGCCACCTACGACGCCGCCGCCGGGGAGTTCGTGATCACCACGAACACCGAGCAGGCCGGCAAGGACTACATCGGCAACGCGGCACGCCATGCCCGCGTGGCGGTGGTCTTCGCCCAGCTCGAGGTCGCGGGCGAGCGGCACGGGGTGCACGCGCTCGTCGTCCCCCTGCGCGACGACGCGGGCGCGACCCTGCCCGGCGTCCGGATCGAGGACGACGGCCACAAGATGGGCCTCAACGGGGTCGACAACGGCCGGATCTGGTTCGACGGCGTCCGGGTGCCGCGCGAGGCGCTGCTCAACCGGTTCGCCGACGTCACCGAGGACGGCGCCTACGTCAGCGACATCGAGAGCGCCGGGCGCCGCTTCTTCACCATGCTCGGGACCCTCGTCCAGGGCCGGGTCTCGGTCGGCGCGGCCGGCGTCAGTGCGGCGAAGGTCGCGCTGACGGTCGCCGTCCGCTACGGCCTGCAGCGCCGCCAGTTCGACACCGGGGCGGAGGACGGCGCCGAGCAGCTGCTCCTCGACTACGGCCTCCACCAGCGCCGGCTGTTCCCGCGGTTGGCGCGCACCTACGCACTGCACTTCGCCCAGGAGGTGCTGGCGGGCGCCCTGCACGACGTCTTCTCCGGGATCACGCCCGACGAGGAGTCCCGGCGGCTGCTGGAGTCGCGCGCGGCCGGCACCAAGGCCCTGTCGACCTGGCTGGCGACCGACGTCATCCAGGAGTGCCGCGAGGCCTGCGGCGGAGCGGGCTATCTCGCCGTCAACCGGTTCGCCGCGCTCAAGGCCGACACCGACGTGTTCACGACCTTCGAGGGCGACAACCACGTCCTGCTGCAGCTGGTCGGCAAGGGACTGCTCACCGACTACGCCAGCGACTTCTCCGACCTCGACCAGCTCGGGATGGTCCGCTTCGTCGCGGGACTCGCCGTCGACACGGTCCTGGAGCGCACCAGCGCCCACAAGCTGCTCGAGCAGATCCGCGCGGTGCTGCCCGGCGGCAACGACGACTGGCACACCGACAGCGGGCTGCGCGACCCCAACTACCACCTGGCGATGTTCCGGTTCCGTGAGGAGCACCGGATCGGCGGCGTGGCGCGCCGGCTCAAGCGCGGCGTCGACTCGGGCATGAACCCGGGCGAGGTGTTCTCCCGCGTCCAGGACCACGTCATCGCCGCCGCCCGCGCCCACGTCGAGCGGCTGGTGCTGGAGGCCTTCGTCGCGAAGGTCGAGGCGCTCGAGGACGGCGACCTCAAGCTCACCCTGAACCTGCTCTGCGACCTCTACGCGCTGAGCGAGATCGAGTCGGACGCCGCGTGGTTCATGGAGCACGGCCGGCTCAGCACCCAGCGCTCCAAGGCGATCACCCGCGAGGTGGGCGACCTGTGCCGGCGCGTCCGGCCGATCGCCGGCGAGCTCGTCGACGCCTTCGCCGTCCCCGGCGAGCTGCTGCGGGCACCCGCACTCGTCGGAGGAGAGGCATGATCCGCACCGCCGTCGCCCGCGTCCCCGGCCTCGGAGGCTGGAGCGACGACCCGCTCTGGGCGTCCTTCTACGACTGGACCGTCGAGCACCCGCGCGCCGGCGGCGCGATCTGGCGGGTCGGCATCAACAGCGACCTGCGGCTGCTCTACAAGGCCGCCGACGAGATCGGCCGGCAGCCGGCGGGCGCCCGGATCCTCGACATCCCCTGTGGTGGCGGCGTCGCGCTGCGCGGCCTGCGGCCCGGCCAGGACGTCGCGTACGTCGCCGCCGACATCGCCCAGGCCATGCTCGACCGCACCCTGCGGGTCGCCGAGGAGCGCGGCGTCGCCGACCAGGTGGAGGCGCGGATCGCCGACGTCGGCGCGCTGCCGTTCGCCGACGCCGACTTCGACCTGGTCGTCACGTTCACCGGACTGCACTGCTTCCCCGACCCCGCCCGCGCGGTCGTCGAGATGGCGCGGGTGCTGCGACCCGGCGGCGTCCTGACCGGCAGCGCGCTGCTCAACGACACCGGGATCCGCTTCCTGCCGCTGCGGCAGGTGGGCCGCGTGGCCGGGCTGCTCGGGCCGGGCTGCAGCAGCGCCGAGCTGTCGCGCTGGCTCGGGGACGAGGGCATCGACGACGTGATCATCGAGCGCTCCGGCGCGATCGCCTACTTCCGCGGGGTCAAGCGCACGTGAGCGCGGCGACCGAACGCCGTACCGCCGTCTTCGACGCGCTGCGCTCGCTCCTGCTCGAGCACCCCTGGGGCGCCGTCACCCTCGAGGCGGTCGCGCGCGACGCCGGGGTCAGCCGGCAGACGCTCTACAACTCGTTCGGCTCGCGCTACGGCCTCGCCCAGGCCTACACCTTCTATCTCGCCGACGCGCTGTGCGACGTGATCGCGGCGACCCTCGTCGAGCACCCGGAGTCGCCGCGCGACGGCCTGGAGCACGGCCTGCGGCTCTTCCTCGAGACCGCCGCCGACGACCCGCTGATCCAGCGGGTGCGGGCAGGCGACGCCCACCACGACCTGGTCCGAATCGTCACCGTCGACGCCGGCCCGCTGCTGGTCCGCGTCGCCGAGCGGCTCGAGGCGGCGGCGCTGCGGTCGTGGCCGGGCCTCGACCCGGTCGGCGTCCGGGCGCTGAGCCGGACCCTGGCCCGGCTGGCGGTCAGCTACGTGACGATGCCGCCCGAGTACGACGACAGCCCCGCGGCGATCGCCGCAGGGCTGTCGGTGCTGCTGGCGCCCGAGGACGCCTGAGGAGTCAGTGAGCCAGGGGCTCAGTGGCCGCTGGTCTTGAACCGCTCGAAGGACGCGACGATCTCGGCCTCGGCCTCGGTGCGGCCGACCCAGTCGGCGCCCTCGACGGACTTGCCGGGCTCGAGGTCCTTGTAGACCTCGAAGAAGTGCTGGATCTCGAGGCGGTCGAAGTTGGGCACGTGGTTGAT
This sequence comes from Nocardioides ginsengisoli, assembly GCF_039537225.1. Taxonomy (NCBI): domain Bacteria; kingdom Bacillati; phylum Actinomycetota; class Actinomycetes; order Propionibacteriales; family Nocardioidaceae; genus Nocardioides; species Nocardioides ginsengisoli. The sequence goes on along the minus strand of NZ_BAABAC010000013.1, from coordinate 250,168 downwards.
GTCGCGCAGGTGCTCCATGCGCGGGTCGCCCGCGGGGACGCAGAGGACCTTGTCGTCGCCGCCGGCCTCGTCGGTCATGCGGAACATGCCGATCGCGCGGCACTTGATGAGGCAGCCCGGGAAGGTCGGCTCCTGGAGCAGGACGAGGGCGTCGAGCGGGTCGCCGTCCTGGCCCAGCGTGTCCTCGATGTAGCCGTAGTCGGCGGGGTACATGGTCGAGGTGAAGAGGAACCGGTCGAGACGCATCCGCCCGGTCTCGTGGTCGACCTCGTACTTGTTGCGGCTCCCCTTGGGGATCTCCACGAGGACGTCGAACTCCAGCACTGGCTTCCTCCACAATCGTCGGCCCGGTCACGGGTCCGGCGCGGGGGTGCTGCAGGCTCGCTGACCTTCCCGACGCCGATATTCGGGTCATTGTCCCGCACAATGTCCCCGAACGCGCAGTCGGGGAGTAGTCCGGAGGGAGAACTCGTGGGGAAGCACGGCCGGGATCGGGGCTCGCGCCGCACCCTCAAGGTGCTGGTAGGTGTCCTGTTCGTCGCGCTCCTGGCCGGGGGTGGCGTCGCCTGGCAGACCGGCACCGCCGAGGACTGGTGGCACCGGCTCCGCGCCGACGGCGCCGACCCCCAAGACCCCGCCGCGGTCGCCGCGCCGTCCGAGGTGCAGGTCGCGCCGCTCGCCGTACCGGCGGCGGTGGCGGGTCCCGCCGACGGCGCCGCCGTCCTCGACCGGGCCGCGCTGCGGCAGGCGCTGCGCCCCCTCGGCAGCCGCGACCTCGGCAAGCACGTGATCGCCGCCGTCGGACCGCTCGACGGCACCGGCTACGCCTTCCAGGCGCAGGAGGGGCCTGGGGTCGCGATCCCGGCGTCGACGACTAAGCTGGTCACCTCGACCGTGGCGCTCTTCCTCCTCGGGCCCGACAAGACGTTCGACACCACCACCGTCCTCGACCGCTCCGGTACGACGCCCCGCCTGCTGCTCGTCGGCGGCGGCGACCCCTTCCTGGCCCGCGCGCCCGTCGCCCCGGTGGCCGGCAGTGCGACCTACGCGCCGGCGCGGGCCGACGTCGGCACCCTCGCCAGGCGGACCGCGCGGCAGCTGAAGGCCGACGGCGTGCGCGTCGTACGGCTGGGCTTCGACGACACCCTCTTCTCCGGTCCGGCGCTCCACCCGAGCTGGCGGCCCGACTACGTGCCCGAGGAGATCAACCCGATCAGCTCGCTGTGGGTCGACGAGGGCCGCCCGCTCCCCGGGCAGGCGCCCGTCGCCGACCCGGCGGCCGAGGCCACGAGCGCCTTCCGCACCGCGCTCGCCGCGCAGGGCATCAAGGTGGTCGGCGCGGTGCAGCGGGCCAAGGCGCCCACCACCGCCACCGCGGTCGGCACGGTCACCAGCCCCACCGTCGCCCAGATCGTGCAGCGCCTCATCGAGGTCAGCGACAACGCCGCCGCCGAGATCCTGCTCCGCCAGATCGGTCTCGCCGACCAGGGCGAGGGCTCCTTCGCCGCCGGACAGCGTGCGGTCGAGCGGGTGCTCACCGCCAACGGGATCCCGATGCGCGGCTCCGTCCTCCACGACGGCAGCGGGCTCTCGCGCGACAACCGGCTCGCGCCCGCCGTCCTGGTCGACGTGCTGCGGCTCGCCGCCTCCGCCGACCACCCGCAGCTGCGCCCGCTGCTGACCGCGCTGCCCGTCGCCGGCTACACCGGCTCGCTCGCCAACCGGATGGACCACGGTCCCGCCGCCGGCCGCGGCCGGGTCCGCGCCAAGACCGGCACGCTCACCGGCGTCACCTCGCTGGCCGGCATCGCCGTCGACGAGGACGGGCACCTGATGGCGTTCGCGCTGATGGCCGACCGGGTCAAGGACGCGAAGTCGCTGCTCGCCCGGGTCGCGATGGACAACGCGGCCGCCGGGCTGGGCGCCTGCGCCTGCTGAGCGCGTTCGGGGTGTCGTGTGGGGGAGAGGCCTAGGCTGCGAGCATGACCGGAACGTCCGCCGCCACCGAGCTGCCCCCGATGATCGACTGGGGGCTCGCGGTGTCGCTCGGGTCCCGGCTGGCGGGCGAGGGGCCGGTGGTCACGCGCGACGAGGCGGCCGAGGCGGTCGCCGAGCTGCGGGCGGGTGCGGGACGCTCGACCGGGCTGGTGCGGGAGTTCACCGGGCTCGACGCGCCCGACGGCACGGCGCCGGTGCTGGTCGTCGACCGGCCCGGGTGGATCCAGGCCAACGCCGAGGCGTTCGAGATGGCGACCCGGCCGATGATCGAGAAGATCGTCGCCACCAAGCAGCCGAGCGGGCTCGGCCTCAAGTTCGGCGCGAAGGTCACCGGCGCGGAGGTCGGGGGCCTGCTCGGGTTCCTGGCCGGCAAGGTGCTGGGGCAGTTCGACCCGTTCCACGAGCCCTACGGCCGGCTGCTGCTCGTCGCGCCGAATATCGTCCACGTCGAGCGCGAGCTCGACGTCGACCCGCACGACTTCCGGCTCTGGGTCTGCCTGCACGAGGAGACCCACCGGGTGCAGTTCACGGCGGTGCCGTGGATGCGCGAGCACCTGTTCTCCGAGATCCGCGCGATCAGCGACTCGGTCGAGCCGACCAGCTTCCTCGAGGGCGGCCTCGAGCGGATCACCGAGGCGATCAAGGCCGGGCGCAACGGCGGCAGCATCGTCGAGATGTTCAGCACGCCCGAGCAGCGCGAGATCATCGACCGCGTCACCGGGATGATGTCGCTGCTCGAGGGCCACGCGGACGTCGTCATGGACGACGTGGGCCCGACCGTCATCCCGAGCGTCGCCCAGATCCGCCGCAAGTTCACCCGCCGCCGGCAGGGCGTCGGCTCGCTCGACCGCATCGTGCGCCGGCTCCTCGGCCTCGAGGCCAAGATGGCGCAGTACCGCGACGGCGCGCGCTTCGTCCGCGGCGTCGTCGACAAGGTCGGCATGACCGAGTTCAACGCGGTGTGGGCCGGCCCCGAGAACCTCCCGAGCAAGGCCGAGCTGAACGACCCCGACGGCTGGGTCCGCCGCGTGCTCGGCTGATGGGGCTGCACCCGGCCGTCGCCGCCGTCCGGCTGGGCGTACGGCGGGCGCTGGCCGGCGCCGACCCCGGCGAGACGGTCGTGGTGGCCTGCTCCGGCGGCGCCGACTCCCTCGCGCTGCTCAGCGCGACGGTCTTCGAGGGCCGCAAGGCCGGGCTGCGCGTGATCGGCGCGACCGTCGACCACGGTCTGCAGGAGGGCTCCGCCGAGCACGCCGCCCACGTGGTCGCCCAGATGGCCCAGCTCGGCGTCGACGAGACGGCGTCCGCGCGGGTCCAGGTCGACCCCGACGGGATCGGCTTCGAGGCGGCCGCCCGCCGCGCCCGGTACGCCGTCCTCGAACAGCTGCGCGAGCACTTCGGGGCAGTCCGGGTGCTGCTCGGGCACACCCGCGACGACCAGGCCGAGACGGTGCTGCTCGGGCTGGCCCGCGGCTCCGGCGGGCGCAGCATCGCCGGGATGCGCCGCAGCTTCGACCACTACGTCCGCCCGCTGCTCGACGTCGCCCGCGCCGACACCGTCGCCGCCTGCCTCGCCGAGGACATCGCGTTCTGGGACGACCCCCACAACAGCGACCCCGGCTTCGCCCGGGTCCGGGTCCGGCAGCGGGTGCTGCCGGTGCTCGAGGACGAGCTCGGCCCCGGCATCGCCGCGACGCTGGCGCGGACCGCCGACCAGGTTCGCGCCGACGTCGAGGCGCTCGACGCCCTCGCCGCCACGTCGTACGACGCCCTGGCCGATGCCGACGGCCTCCCGCTGAGCGGGCTCGGCGAGCTGCTCCCGGCCATCGCCACCCGCGTCCTCCGGCTCGCCGCGCTCGACGCCGGGGCGCTGGACGCCGAGCTCTTCCACGTCCACGTCACCGCCCTGCAGCGGCTCGCGACGGGCGCCATCAGCGGCGAGGTCCAGCTGCCCGGCCACCTCACCGCCTACCGCGACGGCTCCCACCTCCGGTTCCGGCCGACCTCTGTGGCAGGCTGACGCCATGCATGCGAGCGACGTCGCGGACGACCTGGTCGAGGTGCTCTTCACCGAGGAGCAGATCCAGGCCCGGGTGGCCGAGATGGCGGCCGAGATCGACCGCGACTACGACGGCAAGGACCTCGTCATCGTCGGCGTCCTGCGCGGCGCCGTGATGATCATGGCCGACCTCGCGCGCGCGCTCGACCGGCACGTCGAGATGGACTGGATGGCGGTCTCGTCCTACGGCTCCGGCACCAAGTCCTCCGGCGTGGTGCGCATCCTCAAGGACCTCGACGCCGACATCACCGGCCGCCACGTCCTCATCGTCGACGAGATCATCGACACCGGCCTCACCCTGTCGTGGCTGACCTCCAACCTGGGCTCGCGCGGCCCGGCGAGCGTCGAGATCGCCACCCTGCTCCGCAAGCCCGAGGCGCTGCAGATGCCGGTCAAGGCCAAGTACGTCGGCTGGGACATCCCCAACGAGTTCGTCGTCGGCTACGGCCTCGACTACCGCGAGCGCTACCGCAACATGCGCTCGATCGGCACCCTCGCCCCCTCGGTCTACAGCTAGGGGAGGCAGCGGTGCGCGGGAACCCCGAGCCGCTCTCGCCCGTTGGGCACGGTGGACGGGATGGGGACACCCGTGGCACGGTCACCATGGACCGGCCAGAATGAAGAGGTGCGACGGCGTGTACGGTCGTCTGATCCTGACCGGTGAGATGGGGAGCGAGTAAGTCAGTGAAGCGAGTTTTCAGGGGCCCGTGGCTCTGGATCGCGGTCGCGGTGGTGACCGTCGTCCTCGCTCTCGAGTTCCTCGCGCCCGGCGGTGGCTACGACGAGGTCCCCACCTCGCAGATGTCGACCTACATCCAGAAGGGCCAGGTCGACGAGATCACCTTCGTCGACGGCGACCAGTCGATCGAGGCGACCCTCAAGAAGGGCACGCGCAAGCAGGGCGACAAGGTGCTGTCCTACTACGTCGACGGCGCGCAGACGGGGCTCATCGACTCGGTCCGGGAGCAGAAGGCCGCCGGCAAGCTCGGTGAGTACAACTTCAAGAACCCCAAGCCCGGCTTCCTCAGCTCGCTGCTCGTCACGCTGCTGCCGTTCGCGCTCATCATCTTGCTGTTCGTCTTCCTCATGAACAACGTCCAGGGCGGTGGCCGGGGCGTCATGCAGTTCGGCAAGTCCAAGGCCAAGATGATCAGCAAGGACATGCCGAAGACCACCTTCGCCGACGTCGCGGGCTGCGACGAGGCGATCGAGGAGCTCGGCGAGATCAAGGAGTTCCTCCAGGAGCCCGCCAAGTTCCAGGCCGTCGGCGCCAAGATCCCCAAGGGCGTGCTGCTCTACGGCCCTCCGGGCACCGGCAAGACCCTGCTCGCGCGCGCCGTCGCCGGCGAGGCGGGCGTCCCGTTCTACTCGATCTCCGGCTCCGACTTCGTCGAGATGTTCGTCGGCGTCGGCGCCTCCCGCGTCCGCGACCTGTTCGAGCAGGCCAAGGAGAACGCGCCCGCGATCGTCTTCATCGACGAGATCGACGCCGTCGGCCGCCACCGTGGCGCCGGCATGGGTGGCGGTCACGACGAGCGCGAGCAGACCCTCAACCAGCTCCTCGTCGAGATGGACGGCTTCGACGTCCGCGGCGGCGTCATCCTGATCGCCGCGACCAACCGGCCCGACGTCCTCGACCCGGCCCTGCTGCGCCCGGGCCGCTTCGACCGCCAGATCCAGGTCGACGCGCCCGACCTGGCCGGCCGCAAGCGGATCCTCGAGGTCCACTCGCGGGGCAAGCCGCTCGGCAACGACGTCGACCTGATGTCGACCGCACGCCGTACGCCGGGCTTCTCCGGCGCCGACCTGGCCAACGTGCTCAACGAGGCGGCGCTGCTCACCGCCCGTGGCAACCAGAAGGTCATCACCGCGCAGATGCTCGACGAGGCGATCGACCGCGTGATCGCGGGCCCGCAGCGTCGTACCCGTCTGATGACGGAGAAGGAGAAGCTGATCACCGCCTACCACGAGGGCGGCCACGCGCTCGTCGCGGCGGCGCTGCCGGGCACCGACCCGGTCCACAAGATCACGATCCTGCCGCGCGGCCGGGCGCTGGGCTACACGATGGTGCTGCCCGACGAGGACAAGTACTCCCAGACCCGCTCGGAGATGCTCGACAAGCTGGCCTACATGCTGGGCGGCCGGGCCGCGGAGGAGCTCATCTTCCACGACCCGACGACCGGCGCCGGCAACGACATCGAGAAGGCAACCTCGCTGGCCCGCGCGATGGTCACCCAGTACGGCATGACCGAGCGCCTCGGCGCGATCAAGCTGGGCGAGTCCAACTCCGAGCCCTTCCTGGGCCGCGACCTCGGCCACTCCCGCAACTACTCCGAGGACGTCGCAGCGATCGTCGACGAGGAGACCAAGAACTTCCTCGCCGCCGCCCACCAGGAGGCCTTCGACATCCTGGTCGAGAACCGCGACGTGCTCGACTCGCTCGTGCTCGCCCTGCTCGACAAGGAGACGCTCGACAAGGAGCAGGTCGCCGAGATCTTCACCGCGCTGCGGCTGCGTCCCGAGCGTCCGGCCTGGACCGGCTCCCCGACCCGCATCCCGTCGACGATCCCGCCGGTCGAGATCCCCGAGGAGATCCGGCGCCGGGCCGAGCAGAACGGCCTGCCGCTGGCCCCCGAGCCCGAGCAGGAGGGCGGCTCCGTGCTGACCCCGCCCGGCCCCGGTGGCGACGTCTACGGCGGCCCGCAGGTCTCGCCGCCGTCCGACCCGCGGCCGCCGGCGCCCCCGTCGGGCCCCTGATCGTCGAGGAAACGATGACCGACCCCATCGCCGCGCCCGACCGCGGCCCGCAGGACGTGCCCGCCTTCGACCACGAGCGCGCCGAGGCCGCCGTACGCGAGCTGCTCGCCGCGATCGGTGAGGACCCCGACCGCGAGGGCCTGCGCGACACCCCGGCCCGGGTCGCCCGGGCCTACGCCGAGCTCACCGCCGGGCTCCGGATGGCGCCCGAGGACGTGCTCACCACGACCTTCGACCTCGGCCACGACGAGATGGTCCTGGTGCGCGACATCGAGCTGTGGTCGATGTGCGAGCACCACCTGGTGCCGTTCACCGGCGTGGCCCACGTGGGCTACATCCCGGCCGAGTCGGGCAAGATCACCGGCCTGTCCAAGCTGGCCCGGCTGGTCGACCTCTACGCCAAGCGGCCGCAGGTCCAGGAGCGGCTGACCACCCAGGTCGCCGACTCGCTGATGGAGATCCTCGACGCGCGCGGCGTGATCGTGGTGATCGAGGCCGAGCACCTGTGCATGACCATGCGGGGCGTGCGCAAGGCCGGCGCCCGCACCATCACGTCCGCCGTGCGCGGTCTGATGCTGTCGAGCCCCACCACCCGGGCCGAGGCGATGGCGCTGATCCACAGCCCGCGGGGCTGACTTCCTGACGGAAACTGGCGCTTCCTGGCCGTTGCAACCGTCAGGAAGTGCAGGAATCCCCGCTTCAGCGGGGATTCCTGCACCGCCGCATCAGCGCAGGTAGGCCGCGAGCGCCGCGTCGGCGTCGCTGCTGACGAACCCGGTCGCGGCCAGCTTGTCGAGCGCCAGGACGCCGCACAGCGGGCGCGGCGAGACGGCCTTGCCGGCGGAGTACTCCGCGGTGGTCACCGTGCTGACCCGCGCCGGGTCGTGGCCGGTCAGCTCGAAGACGCGGGCGGCGTAGGCGGCCCACGAGCGCGGCGTGCCGGCGTTGGTCACGTTGTAGGTGCCGTACGGCGCGCCGGTGGTCACCAGGTGCGCGGTCGCGCGGGCGAGCTCGTCGGTGAACGTGAGCCGGCCGATCTGGTCGTCGACGACGCCCGGGTCGACGCCGTCGGCGGCGAGGCGGGCCATGGTGCGCACGAAGTTGTTGCCGTCGCCGATCACCCACGAGGTGCGCAGCACGTAGTGGCGCGGCGCGGTGGCGACGGCGAGGTCGCCGGCGGCCTTGGTCTGGCCGTAGACGCCCAGCGGCGAGAACGGCTCGTCCTCGCGGTGCCCGCCCTCGACGTCGGCGCCGTCGAAGACGTAGTCGGTGGAGTAGTGGACCAGGGTGAGGTGGCGCTCGGACGCGATCCGGGCGAGCGCGGCCGGGGCGGCGGCGTTGGCGGCCCAGGCGATCGGGCGGCCCTCGGGGGTCTCGGCCTTGTCGACGGCGGTGTAGGCGGCCGCGTTGAGGACGACGGCGTACTCGTCCCAGGGCCAGGCGGCGAGGGCGGCCGCGTCGGTGAGGTCGAGCTCGTCGAGGTCGACCAGGTCGGCGTCGGGGAACGCCTGCGCCAGCGCGCGGCCGAGCTGGCCGTGGCAGCCGGTGATCAGGGTCTTCTTCGGGGCCATCGGCTCGACGTCGTCGAGCGCCGGGTTGGCGCGGTCCTTGTCGGAGATCTCGACGTCGGCGGAGTCGAGCGGGATCGGCCACGGGATGGCGACGCTCGGGTCGGCGAGGTCGAGGGCCGGGTAGGTGCGGCCGGCGACGTAGTGCTCGTTGACCAGGTAGGAGTAGACGGTGCCGTCCTCCAGGGCCTGGTAGGAGTTGCCGACGCCACGCGGCACGAAGACGGCGAGGTCCTCGTCGATCTCGATCCAGAAGGTGGCGCCGAAGCTGTCACCCGCACGCATGTCGACCCACGCGGCGAACACCTTGCCGCCCGCGACGGAGACGAACTTGTCCCACGGCTCGGTGTGGATGCCGCGGGTCGCGCCGCGCTGGGCGTTGTAGCTGATGTTGTTCTGCACCGGGCCGAAGTCGGGGAGGCCGAGCTCGACCATCTTCGCCCGCTGCCAGTTCTCCTTGAACCAGCCGCGGTCGTCGTGGTGCACGGGCAGCCGGACGACGAGCAGGCCGGGGATCGGCGTCGTCTCGACGCGCAGCTGGCTCACGGTCACTGGCCCTTGGCGGCGTACGCGGCCTCGGTGGCGTCCTTGCCGGGGCGCCACCACGCCTCGTTGGCCTGGTACCAGGCGACGGTCTGGGCGAGGCCGGCCTCGAAGTCGCCGTACTGGGGGGTCCAGCCGAGCTCGGTGCGCAGCTTGCCGCTGTCGATCGCGTAGCGCAGGTCGTGGCCGGCGCGGTCGGTGACGTGCTCGAAGTCGTCGGCGTCGCGACCCATCAGGGTCAGGATCATCCGGACCACCTCGAGGTTGGACTTCTCGCCGTCGGCGCCGATCAGGTAGGTCTCGCCGATCCGGCCCTTCTCGAGGATGGTGAGGACGGCGGAGGAGTGGTCCTCGGTGTGGATCCAGTCGCGGACGTTCTCGCCGGAGCCGTAGAGCTTGGGCCGGCGGCCGTCGATCACCTCCGTGATCTGGCGCGGGATGAACTTCTCGATGTGCTGCCACGGCCCGTAGTTGTTGGAGCAGTTGGAGATGGTGGCCTGCACGCCGAAGCTGCGGACCCACGCGCGCACCAGGTGGTCGGAGCCCGCCTTCGAGGCCGAGTACGGCGACGACGGCTGGTAGGGCGTGTCCTCGGTGAACCGCTTGGGGTCGTCGAGCTCGAGGTCGCCGTAGACCTCGTCGGTCGAGACGTGGTGCAGCCGCACGCCCGCCTTGCGGACCGCCTCGAGGATCGTGAAGGTGCCGATCAGGTTGGTCCGGATGAACGGCGACGGGTCGTCGAGCGAGTTGTCGTTGTGCGACTCGGCGGCGTAGTGCACCACCGCGTCGTGCTCGGCGACCAGCGGCTCGACCACGGCCGCGTCGGCGACGTCGCCGACGACCAGGCGCACGCGGTCGTCGGGCAGACCGGCCAGGGACTCCCGGCTGGCGGCGTAGGTGAGCTTGTCCAGTACCGTCACCGCGGCGTCGGTGTGGCGGACGAGATGGTGGACGAAGTTGGAGCCGATGAACCCGGCGCCACCGGTCACGAGGATGCGCTGCACGCCGGTCAGTGTATGAAGGACCCTGTCGTCCTGACGAAGTGACGACATCCGCGACGCGACCGAGGAGTGGGAGACACCATGCGCGGGATCATCCTGGCGGGGGGCACGGGCAGCCGGCTGCACCCCATCACGCACGCCATCAGCAAGCAGCTGATGCCGATCTACGACAAGCCGATGATCTACTACCCGCTCTCGACGCTGATGCTGTCCGGCATCCGTGAGGTGCTGGTCATCACGACCCCCCACGAGGCCGAGCAGTTCCGTCGCCTCCTCGGCGACGGCAGCCAGTACGGCATCGCGATCTCGTACGCCGTGCAGCCCTCGCCCGACGGCCTCGCCCAGGCGTTCCTGATCGGCGAGGAGCACCTCGACGGCGGCGGCGCCGGCCTGGTCCTGGGCGACAACATCTTCTACGGTGCCGGCCTCGGCACCCGGCTGCGCCGGTTCGAGGACCTCGACGGCGCCGCGGTCTTCGGCTACCGCGTCGCCGACCCGACGGCCTACGGCGTGGTCGACTTCGACGACGAGGGCAAGGCCCTCTCGCTGGAGGAGAAGCCCGAGAAGCCGCGCAGCCACTACGCCGTCCCGGGCCTGTACTTCTACGGCTCGGACGTCGTCGAGAAGGCCAAGACGCTGAAGCCTTCAGCCCGCGGCGAGCTCGAGATCACCGACCTCAACCGGATGTACCTCGACGAGGGCCGGCTGCAGGTCGAGGTGCTGCCGCGCGGCTCCGCCTGGCTCGACACCGGAACCTTCGACGACCTCAACGACGCCAGCAACTTCGTCCGCGCGCTCGAGGCCCGTCAGGGCACCAAGGTCGGCGCGCCGGAGGAGGTCGCCTGGCGACTCGGGTTCATCGACGACGCGCGGCTCGAGGAGCTCGCGCAGCCGCTGGTCAAGAGCGGCTACGGCCGCTACCTGCTCGACCTCCTCGACGAGGCAGCAGGCGCCGGACCCAGCCCGACTCGCTGACCTCGGCCGCGGCCTCCGGCGCCTGCTCGGCAGGCAGCCGGAGCGCCAGGCCGCCCTGGCCGGAGTAGCCGAGGACGACGGGCCCGATCCGGGTGCCCTCGGGGAGCTCGCTGAAGGCCCGCTTGACGCCGGTGCGGCCGTCGAGCTCGCACCGGCCGAGCAGCTGGTGCCCACCGCGGGGCAGGGCGTGGCCCATCGCGGCCGTCGCCGGGTCGAAGCGGGCCCGGAAGGTGCCGGCCGGCTCGAGCGTGCCGTCGGGCTGCTCGACCAGCGCGACCGCCGAGGTCGTCGGCAGCAGCCAGGCGACGCGGGTCGGCGCGTGCCGGATCATCAGGTCGACCTGGACGTCGTCGACGTCGGCGCTCGGGCTCAGCCCGCGCTCGGCGAGCAGGCTCGCGATCGGCTCGGGCAGGCCGCGGACCACCGCGCCGTCCGCCGTGCGACGGGCGAACGGCTGGGGCGCCGGGGTCCAGGCGACCGTGCCGGTCACGGTCAGGCTGCCGTCGCCGGCGTCCTCGACCGCGGTGACGGTGTACTCGGGGCGCCGCTGGGCGCCGTCGCGCAGGAACTCGGCGGCCGCGTCGGCGTGGCCGTCGCGGAGCAGGGTGATCGCCGCTCGGGCGCGCGGCGGCAGGTGCGGGTCGACCTCGACGGGGACGTAGGCGGCGAGCAGCCGCTCGATCTCGGCCCGGTCGGCCGCGACCTCGTCGTCGGTGCGCCCGGTGTCGCGGTGGCCGATCTGGGGGAGCAGGCGCGCGTGGGTGGTGTGGGCGAGCAGCTCGGTCCGGATCGCGGGATCGGTCAGCGCGGAGATCTTGGCGAGCAGCTTGTCGAGGTAGGGCCAGTAGTCGTCGCCGCCGCGGTAGTCGGCCTCGCCGTCGGCGGCGGAGTTGTTTTCGCCGGTGTGCCGCCAGTGGTAGAAGGGCGTCGAGCTGAGCAGGGCCGCCGTCGCGCGGTGTTCGAGCAGGTCGATGTGGAAGAAGATGTCCTCCCACAGGTGCCGCGGCGCCTCCGGGAAGCGCACGTCGTGCTCGACCAGGAAGGCCCGCCGGTAGAGCTTGTGCGGCGTCATCGGCAGCAGCCCTCGCAGCGGCCGGTCGGTCGCGTCGGCGAGGTCCTCGGTGTAGGTGCCGAGACCCCAGCGGGCGACGTTGGTGCGCGTCTCCTTGCCGTTGACGACGTCGGCGCCGGCGGCCACGCCGAAGTCGTACGCCGCGCGCAGCGCGTCGGGGTACAGCTCGTCGTCGTGGTCCATGAACAGGACGTACTCGCCGCGGGCCTCGCGGACGCCGATATTGCGCGGCCGGCTCGGCCAGCCCGAGGCCTCCAGCTCGAAGGCGCGGTAGTGGGGGCGCTGCGCCGCGATCGCCGCGATCCGCGCGTAGGTGTCGTCGGGGGAGCCGTCGTCGAGGAGCAGCACCTCGAGGTCGTGCTGCGGGAGGGTCTGCGCGTCGAGGGACGCGATCGCGCGGTCGAGGCCCGGGCCCGACCGGTAGGTCGGGATCAGCACGGAAACCTTGGGGACCTCGGCCATGACGGCGAGTCTAGAAGCGGCTCTCCGCGCCCCGGTTGCTCGGCTCGTCGTTGCGGCCCTTCTCGATGATCACCAGGTTGTGGAAGGCGTGGACGGCGATCACGTGCCGGTCGGCGTAGGTCGGCTCGTAGTCGGGTTCGGCGAACTCGGCGTGGTTGAGCCCGTCGAGCAGGTCCTTGACCAGCGCCATCGTGGTGTCGGGGGCGTGGCGGTCGTGGCTGCCGCCGTACCGCGTCCAGTACGACGTCTGGGTGTCCTCGATCGCGTAGATCCCGTCGTCGGCGAGCAGCGGGAACAGGATCCGGAAGGTCTCCCGGATGTGCTCGGGCCGGTGGCTGCCGTCGTCGATGACGACCCGCGGCGTGCCCTGCTCGGCGACGATCCGGCGCAGCACCTCCTCGTCGACCTGCGAGCCCTGGTAGGTGACGATCCGCGGCCGGTCGACGAACGACTTGTCCTCGATGTCGAGGCCGACGATCTGCGCCTGCGGGAAGAAGCGCTTCCACATCCGCAGCGAGCGCCCGCCGCGGCCCTCGTTGGCGTAGCCGCCGATGCCGATCTCGAGCAGCGTGAACCGCTCGTGGCGCAGGTGCCGGAGGTAGCGCTCGTAGTGCTCGGTGTAGGAGTGGGTGCGGGCCTTGTCGGTGCCGGTGCCCAGGCCGATCTCGGTGAGGCTCATCTCGGCGTACCGCGGCTTCGGCGGCTGCGGAGCGGGCGCCCGCCCGGCGAGCCGGCGCAGCCGCTGCCACGCCCGGTCGCCGACCAGCGGCTTCACGGTCCGGGTCGCGGCGGCCTTGAGCGCGGACATCGCATCCTCCAACAGGTCGGGGTACGACGACACTAGCCCGCGCCGATAGCCTCCCGTCATGACTGCGCCGTCGATCCCACTGCTCATGGGGATCGTCAACGTCACCCCCGACTCGTTCTCCGACGGCGGGCGGTACGCCGACGCCGCGCGCGCGATCGCCCACGGCCGTGAGCTGCTCGCCCAGGGTGCCGACATCCTCGACGTCGGCGGTGAGTCGACCCGCCCGGGCGCGACCCGGCCGCTGCTCGCCGAGGAGCTCGACCGCGTCGTCCCCGTCATCGAGGCGCTGGCGGCCGAGGGCGCGACGGTGTCGGTCGACACGATGCGCGCCGAGGTCGCCGACCGGGCGGTCGCGGCCGGTGCGCGGATCGTCAACGACGTGTCCGGCGGCCTGGCCGACCCCGAGATCCTCGACGTGGTGGCCCGCTCCGGCGCGACCTATGTCGCCATGCACTGGCGCGCGCACAGCGACCGGATGCAGCAGTTCACGGCGTACGACGACCAGGGCGGCGTCGTCGCGGCGGTGCGCGCCGAGCTGGCCGAGCGCGTCGACGCCATCCGCGCCGCCGGCGTCCCGGACGACCGGATCGTGCTCGACCCCGGCCTCGGCTTCGCCAAGGAGGCGCGCCACAACTGGGAGCTGCTGCGCCGGCTCGACGTCCTGGCCGACCTGGGCTTCCCGCTGCTGGTGGGTGCGAGCCGCAAGACCTTCCTCGGCCGGCTGCTGGCCGACGCCGACGGCGCGCCGCGGCCGGTGGGGGAGCGCGAGGCGGCGGGCGTCGCGCTCAGCACCCTGCTCGCGGCCGGATTCGGGGGAACCCCGGTGTGGTGCCTGCGCGTCCATGATGTGCGTGCCCATCGCGATGCTCTCGCGGTTGCGGCAGAGTGGGGGGCCGACGCGGATCGGGCCGCGACGGAGGAGGAAGAGTGAGCGACGAGCTGAGCATCCTCGGCATCGAGTGCTTCGCCCACCACGGGGTGTTCGACCACGAGCGCCGCGAGGGACAGATCTTCAGGATCGACCTGACGCTGAGCGTCGACACCGCCCTCGCGGCGGCCTCCGACGACTTGCGAGACACGGTCGACTACGGAAGCCTCGTCGACCAGGTCGTCGCGGCCGTGACGAGGGATCCGGTCGACCTGATCGAGACCCTCGCGCAGCGGATCGCGGACACCTGCCTGTTGGACCGTCGTGTTGAATGGGTGCGTGTGACCGTCCACAAGCCGGATGCGCCGATCAAGGCGACGTTCGCCGACGTACAGCTCACCATCACCCGCCGCCGTGAGGTGGCAGGGGTGGGAGACCGAACCGGGAAGGCAGAGGGCCCAGCATGACCGAGACCCCCAATCCGAACATCGTCGACGCGGACACGCTGACCGGCGAGATGCGACCGATCCGCCGCATGGTGGTGGCGCTCGGCTCCAACCTCGGCGAGCGGTTCGCGACCCTTCAGGGCGCCGTCGACGCGCTCGCCGACACCCCCGACGTCTGGGTCACCGGCGTCTCGCCCGTCTACGAGAGCGACCCGGTCGACTGCCCGCCCGACTCGCAGAGCTTCCTCAACGCGGTCGTGCTCGCCGACACCACGCTCTCCGTGCACCGGCTGATCGACCGGGCCCACGCGATCGAGGACGCCTTCGACCGCACCCGCGGCGCCGTCAAGAACGCGCCCCGCACCCTCGACGTCGACCTGATCGTCGTCGGCGACCGGCGCAGCGACACCGACGAGCTGCGCCTGCCGCACCCGCGGGCCCACGAGCGTGGGTTCGTGCTCAAGCCGTGGCTCGACCTCGAGCCCGACGCCGAGCTCCTCGACCGGGGCCCCGTCGCGACCCTGCTCGCCAACGTGGGCACCGAGGGGATCAAGCTGCGCGAGGACCTGGTCCTCGAGTTCGAGTGAGCCGCGACGGCGCGGGGCGGGAGTCCGAGCAGGACCCTCCGCGCCCGCCGTCACCCGAGGGTGAGCTGCGGCCGACGTCGCTGCGCACTCTGCTGGGCTGGGCCGTCGTCGGACTCGTCGGCGGCTGGGCGGTGCACCCGCTGTGCGACCGGCTGAGCGTCGTACCGCCGCTGGTGTCGGTGGCGCAGCCGCTCGCGCTGCTGCTCCTCGCCGGCATCCTGGCCTACGTCGCCTGGGCGACCCACCGCACCGTCCACGTCCGTCGTGAGCGGCTCGAGTCGCACCAGGCCGTCAACCGGCTGGTGCTGGCCCGCGCCAGCGCGCTGGTCGGCTCGCTCGTCACGGGCGGCTACGTCGGCTACGCGCTGAGCTGGATCGGCGACCCTGCCGAGCTGGCCGACGAGCGGCTGGTCCGCTCGCTGATCGCGGCCGGCTGCGCGCTGCTGGCCGCCGCCGCGGCGATCCTGCTGGAGCGCGCCTGCCGGGTCTCCGACGACTCCTTCGACGACTCCTCCGACGACTCCTGAGCGTCGTACCGGACGAATCGGTCGCCCTTCGCCCCGTTGTGCGACAAAAACGTCCGGTACGACGAGAAACCAGTCGCCATCTGTGACGGGTGTGACAGGCGTGTCTCCCCGGTCCGGGCCCCTTCGCGACCTAACGTGCAGGCATGACTTCCCCCGTCAGGTCCAGCGCCGCCGCCGGTAACCGCCGCCGTCAGCGGTCGACCCGCATCGTGGTCGCCGCGCTCCTGATCGTGCTCGCCGCGCTGGTCGTCGCGGGCACCGCCGTGACCGGGTCGTGGGTGCTCGTCACGGTCGCCGCCGCCGGCTCCGTCGTCCTCGGCGCCGCGGCCCTCAAGATCGCCCACTCCGAGCTGCTCGACTCGCGCCAGGAGGCCGCGCGCGACCGCGCCGCCCAGGCCCGTGCCTACGCCGAGCTCACCGAGGCCCGCACCGCCGAGAACGTCGAGTTCGCGGCCGACATGACCGGCAAGGTCGCCAAGCGCGACGCCACCATCGCCCGACTCGAGAAGCGCCTCGGCGACGCCGCGGCCGAGCTGGCCGACGCCCGCCGCGACCTCAGCGAGGCCCGCGACCGCACGGCCGAGGTCGAGCGCGACGCCCGGCGCGAGGCCGACCGGCTCACCGCCCGTCTCGCCGACGCGGAGGAGCGGGCCGGCCAGGCCGTCGTCCGGGTCGCCGAGCTGGAGGCCGAGATCGACGTCCTCACCGCGCAGGTCCACGCGCTCGAGGCGCAGGCCCGCACCCGCGCCCGCCGTCCTGCCTGAGCGGGGCCCCGCCGGCGCCACCCGGTAGCATCGGGCGGCGTCACCGCCCCCTCTCCCTGCGAAGGACGCCGAACCCTTGGCCCTCGACCGTGTGCGCGCCCAGCAGAGCATCATCCGGTTCGCGAAGGTCGGTTCCGGACGTCTCCGCGGCCCCGTCGGCCGCGCGACCCGGCGCTTCCGGGGTGACTTCGGGGGCCCGCTGGTCACGGTCGTGCTGCCGGTCAGCGACGACGGCACGACGCGGATCGGCACCTGCCTCGACTCGCTGAAGGTGCAGACCTACCGCAACCTCGAGATCCTCGTCGTCCGGTACGGCGCCCACGAGCGCGTCGGCGCCACGGTGCGCGAGCACGCGGCCGGCGACTGGCGGATCAAGACCCGGCTGCGGGTCGAGCCGACGCTGGCCGCCGCCCGCAACGCCGGCGTCGAGGCCGCGCGGGGCGAGCTGGTCATCGTGGCCCGGTCCGGCGACGACTTCGTGCACACCGGCATCGAGCGGCTGGTCGAGTCGCACCAGCAGACGAGGTCGCCGGTCGTGGTCGGCTGGATGCGCGAGCCCGACATCGCCGGCTGGGTGCCCGACGCGCCCTACGACGCCGCCCACCACACGCCGGTGCGCCGCACGACCCTGGCGCAGAGCCCGGTCGCCGTCACCGACCTCGGCCTCGGCAACCGACTGTTCACCGCCGAGCTCTGGCGCTCCGCCGGACTGCGCTTCACCGACGAGCAGTCCGACGGCGCCGACGTCGCGCTGGGCCTGCTGCGCAGCACCGAGGCGTTCGACCTGATCAGCGCCTACACCTACGTCCCGACCGACCGCCGCGACGGCGTGCAGGTCGGCACCGCGCCCGACGTCCTGAGCGGGCTCGAGAAGTGGATCGCCCGCAACGAGCGGACCTGGCGCCAGATCGACGCGCTCGGCAGCGTCGAGGCGCGCGAGTGGTGGCTGTGGGGCGTGCTCGACACGACCGTCCCGACCCTGATCGCCGACGTCGAGCGGGCCGACGACACTCGCTGGGTGATGCTGCGCGACCACGTCGCGATGCTGCTCGACGCCGCCGACGCCGAGGTGTGGTCGCGCCTGTCGGCGGAGTCGCGGGTCAAGCTGTGGCTGCTGCAGCACGACCGCCGCACCGAGCTCGAGGAGTTCGTCGCCGCCCGGCTGTTCACCCGCGGCAACCGGCCGACCGTCGTCCACGACGGCAAGGTGTGGGCGCAGCTGCCGTTCCACGACGACCCCGACCTCGGCATCCCCGCCGAGCTGTTCGAGATGACCGCCGACGAGACCCGGCTGCGCGCGATGCTCCGCGAGGTCCGCTGGACCGACGCCGGCGAGCTCGAGCTCACCGTCTTCGCGGCGATCGACTTCGTCCACATGAGCGACCTGCCCAAGCTCACCTGCGCGCTGGTCGAGCGCGCCTCCGGCGCCCGCGTCGAGCTGCCCGTCCGGCAGTACCGTGACGTCCGCGGCAACCAGGCCGGCCGTCGCCACCAGGACTTCTCCTGGGGCGCCTTCGTGGCCACGGTCCCCGTCGCCGAGGTCGTCGCCGGTACGACGTCGCGCCGCGCCTGGGAGCTCGACGTCACCGTCGACGTCGACGGCGTGGTCCGCTCCGGCCCGGTGCCGCTCGTCGACGAGCAGGGCTCCGGCGGCTTCGTCGCCCGCGACCACCTGGCGCCCCGCCCGGTCCCCGGCGCCGAGGACATCGTCGTCGGCCTCAACCCCCGCACCGAGCTGGTCGGCCTCTGGGCCCGTCCCGACGCCGGCCCCCGCCTGGTCTCCCTCGACGTCGCGGGCCGCGCGGTCGAAGGCGTGCTCGCCCCGGCCGGCGAGCAGGTCGTCGCGGTGCGCGCGACCCAGGGCAGCCGCCAGGTCCGCGGCGAGGTCACCGACGGCGGCTTCCGGCTGACCCTGCCCGCCGCCCTCACCGGCCAGGACTCCTGGCTGGTCCGCGCGCTCGCCGCCGACGGCCGTGAGCTGCCGGTCGGCTGGCCCGCCGCCGCGCCGCAGTGGCTCGGCGTCGGCCGCGGCGAGGTCGTCGCCACCCGCACCGACGCCGGCAACGTCGGCCTGCGCGAGACCGACCGCGTCCTCGTGGTCGACGACATCGCGCTCGACGGCGTCGACCTCACCGTCACCGGCCACTGGCTCGGTACGGCGCCCGCCGAGGCCCGCCTCGACCTCGGCCCGGTCGGCGCGCCCGTCGTCCCCGCCGCGACGCCCGGCGCGGTCACCGCCCGGATCTCCCTCACCGCCGACGTCTGGGGCCTGGGCGAGCGCCCGCTCCCGCCGGCCTGGCACTGGCTCTCGGTCCCCGCCGGCGACGGCTCGGTCCGCGCGCTGCTGGGCGAGACCGCGATCGACCGGCTCCACCACTTCCTCGTCGGCGATCAGTACGTCGTCCGCCTGGTCCAGTCCGCACGCCACGCCGGCGTCGAGCTGCTCCCCGCGGTCGAGCCCGAGGAGCGCGTCCCGTTCGGGCAGACCAGCCTGCAGGCGTGGTACGCCGAGGGCGACATCCCGCTCGACCCGAACGCCGTCTACTTCCAGTCCTATGTCGGCGCCTCGGCCACCGACAGCCAGCTCGCGCTCCACGAGGAGCTGCGCCGCAGCCGCCCCGACCTCACCCTCTACTGGGGCGTCGCGTCGGCGTCGTCCTGGGTGCCCGAGGGCGGCGTCCCGGTCGTCATCACGACGCGCGACTACTACCGCGTGCTCGCCTCCGCCGGCCACATCTGCATGAACATCGACCCCGAGCGCTGGTTCCGCAAGCGCCCGGGTCAGCGGCTGCTGCAGACCTTCCACGGCTATCCGGCCAAGTCGATGGGCATCCGGATGTGGGAGGCCAAGCGCTTCTCGCCGCGCCGGATCGAGGCCGAGCTCTGGCGCACCTCCCGGCAGTGGGACCTGATCCTCACGCCCGCGCCGGAGATGGACGAGCACTACCGTCGCGAGTACGACTACGACGGCCCGATCCACAGCGCCGGCTATCCGCGCGACGACGTCCTGGTGGGGGAGCGCGCCGCCGCCGTCCGCGACGACACCCGGCGCCGGCTCGGCATCCGCCCCGGCCAGAAGGCGATCCTCTACGCGCCCACCTGGCGCGACGACCAGGCGACCAACTGGCGCGCGGCCGACGCCGTCCACCACCTCGACGTGGCCGCCGCGAGCCGCGAGCTCGGGTCCGACTACGTGCTGCTGATGCGCGGTCACCGCTTCCACGCCTCGACCGCGGGCGGCGACAGCGCGACCCGCTTCCTCGACGTCACCGACTATCCCGAGATCAACGACCTGATCCTCGCCGCCGACGCCGCGGTGCTCGACTACTCGTCGCTGCGCTTCGACTTCGCGCTCACCGGCCGGCCGATGGTCTTCCTGGTCCCCGACCTCGACTCGTACGTCGGCGGCGTGCGCGGCTTCCTCTACGACTACGCGCCCTCGGCCCCCGGTCCGCGCGTCGACACGGCCGAGGAGGTGGTCGCGCTGCTCCGCGACCTCGACGGGCTGCAGCGGCGCACCGCCGACGAGATGGTGGCCTTCCACGAGCGCTTCAACTACCTGCAGGACGGGCGGGCGGCCGAGCGCGTGGCCGCCGCCTTCTTCGATCCTGCCTGACCCCGACCCAGAAGGAGCGCCAGCATGCGTCTGGTCGACCTGCCCGATGCGCTGCCCGACGGCGGCCGCTTCCTGCACATCGGCATGCCGAAGACCGGCACCACCGCGCTGCAGGGCGCGCTGCACAACGCCCGGCCGAAGCTCGAGGAGCTGGGCGTCCACAACGCCGGGCGCGGCCGGCACGAGATGAAGACCGCGCTCGTCGCGGCCGGCACGCTCCCCGACTACTGGGACGACCGCGCCGACTGGGAGGCGCGCTGGGACGCCCTGTCCGCCGACTTCGCGGGCTCGCACTCGCGGGTCACCTTCTGGTCGAGCGAGTCGCTCAGCCAGGCGCTGCCCGGCCGGATCCAGCACATCGCCGACCGCCTCGGCGCCGACACCACGATCGTGCTCACCCTGCGCCCGCTCGCGCCCCTGCTCGTCTCGCAGTGGCAGGAGGTGCTGCGTCGCCGTGGCACCGAGCCGCTGGAGGAGTGGCTGCGCAAGCACTTCGACTCGGTGCGTCCCGACGGCACCGTGGTCGCCGAGTGGGAGCGGGTGATGCCGCAGATCCACCGGTTCAGCCTGCGTCGCGTCATCGACCAGTGGGGCTCGGTGTTCGGCGAGGAGAACATCGTCCTCGTCGTCCCTGCGCCCGGCGACCGGCTCGGCAACTTCCGGGTCTTCGAGTCGCTGATGGGCGTGCCCGAGATCCTCGAGCCGCCGGTGATGGACAACGCCTCGCTGCCCTTTCCCGAGGCGGAGATGCTGCGCGCGTTCAACAACGTCTACACCGACCGCGGCGGCGAGCACCCGACCTGGATGTTCGCGGTCGGCAATATCGCCCGGCCGCGCCTGCGCTCGCTCGCGGGCCGCGCCACGCCGTACGGCATCACCGCGCCGCGGTGGGCCGCCGAGCTCGGCAACGACTACACCGCCGACTGGATCTCCGCCGTCCGCGCGTCGAACGCGACCGTCGTCGGCGAGCTCGACCACCTGCTCGTCGACCCGGCGAAGTTCCCCGAGTCGGTCGACGCGCCGACCGAGGTGAGCGTCGACACGGCGGGCGAGCTGATGGACATCGCGTTCGCCTCGGCGCTCGAGCTCGGCACCCGCCAGGGCGCCGCCGGCCGCCCCGACCTGTCGTCGTACGGCGGCCGGGAGCTGCTCCGCGAGGCCGCCCGGCGCGCGCGCCGGCGACTGCGGCGCGGCTGAGCCCCTGTGGGAGACTGCGGCCCATGACCAGGAACGTCGCCGTCCTGCTCGCCGGCGGTGTCGGAAGCCGGGTCGGGCTCGACATCCCCAAGCAGCTGATCAAGGTCGCCGGGAAGACCCTGCTCGAGCACACCCTCGTCGCGCTGCACGACCACGCCGACGTCGACGAGGTCGTCATCATGATGACGCCGGGGCACACCGACGCGGTCCGTGACATCACCCGTGGCGACGCCTACCCGAAGGTCACCGCGATCCTCGAGGGCGGCGACACCCGCAACGCCACGACCCAGCGTGCGATCGACCACCTGCTCGGCACCGGCGACGGCGCCGACATCCGGATCCTGCTGCACGACGCGGTCCGTCCGCTGGTGACGCCGCGGATCATCGGCGAGTGCTTCACCGCGCTCGACAGCTACCCGGCCGTCGACGTCGCGATCCCGTCGGCCGACACGATCATCGAGGTCGCAGCCGACGACACCATCTCCAGCATCCCGCCGCGCGCGTCGCTGCGCCGCGGCCAGACGCCCCAGGCGTTCCGGCTCGACGTGCTGGCCCGGGCCTACGAGAAGGCCGCGGTCGACCCCGACTTCACCGCGACCGACGACTGCAGCGTCGTCCTGCGCTACCTGCCGAGCGAGCCGATCATCGTGGTCAACGGCGACGACCGGAACATGAAGGTCACCGAGCCGATCGACGTCTTCATCGCCGACAAGCTCTTCCAGCTCACCGGCATCGACCTGCCCCGCGCCAAGGACGACGCCGGCTACCGCAGCGCGCTCGCGGGCAAGACCATGGTCGTCTTCGGCGGCAGCTACGGCATCGGCGCCGACATCGCCGAGCTCGCCCGCTCCTACGGCGCCACGGTGCTCACCTTCAGCCGCTCGACCACCAACACCGACGTGGGCCGGCGCGCCGACGTCGCGGCCGCCGCGAAGGCCGCGATCGCCGAGGCCGGCTCGATCGACTTCGTCGTCAACACCGCCGGCGTGCTGCCGCGCGGCGAGCTCCTCGAGACCACCGAGGAGACGATCTACGCGGCCACCGAGATCAACTACCTCGGCCCGATCTTCATCGCCCAGGAGTTCTACCCCCACCTCGCGGCCACGCGGGGCTCGCTGCTGCTCTTCACGTCGAGCTCCTACACCCGCGGCCGCAGCGGCTACAGCCTCTACTCCTCGGCCAAGGCGGCGACGGTCAACCTGACCCAGGCGCTGGCCGACGAGTGGGCCGACGCCGGGGTGCGGGTCAACTGCATCAACCCCGAGCGGACCGCCACCCCGATGCGCACCAAGGCCTTCGGCGAGGAGCCGCCCGGCACGCTGCTCGACTCGCTGACCGTCGCGCACACCTCGGTCGACGTCCTGCTCTCCGACCAGTCCGGGCACGTCTACGACGTGCGCAAGGACGACCCGTTCGGGCTCTGACGTGCGATTCCAGCTTCCCGCTCGACGCGGCTCCCAGGCCGAGCCGGGCCTGAAGCGGATCGCGAAGCGGGTCGTCGCCCTCAGTCGTGACCTGCGGCGCCCGGTGGTCGCCGTCCACGACCCCGCGCTGGCGCCGGTGCTCGCCGCGCGCCTGCCCGACGCGCGGGTGCTGGCGCTGCCCGCCGACGCCCGCGAGCAGCACTTCCTGCTGGCCGAGCACGGGCCGGTCGACGTCCTGGTCGACCTGCCGGCGCCCGAGGGCCGGGTCGAGCGCTTCCACCAGGCCTTCTTCCACGTCCGCGCCGGTGGCGCCTACCTGGTGCCCGGCGGGGCCGGCGAGCTGGGCGACCGGCCCGGCCCGCTCGGCACCCTGCTGCGCGCGGCGCAGGACAGCACCGCGGGCCGGATGCGCGTCGGCAACCGCCGTCGCCGCGACCGGCTGGTCGTCGCGCTGCGCGACCACGGCGACTTCCGCACCGACGGCGACGACCTGGTGCTGCGGCACCGGATCGACGACGTCCGCGCGAAGATCCGCGAGGAGGACCTCAACGACTACCTCGCGCGGGTGCCGTCGCCGCACCACGTCAAGGAGATCTTCCCGGCGGCGCCGCCGACCCCCGAGCCGGCCGGGCGCACCGGCCCCGTGCAGCGCAGCCCCCGGCCGACGGCCACCGCGGCGATCAGCCTGCGCGACTACCGCGACGTCGTGGTCGGCCCCTACCAGGTGGTGATCGACGGCCGGATCGTGCTGCCCGACAGCTACCGCCACCACCCGCGGCCGCTCCACTCCCACCGCCGCCTGCTCGACCTCGAGCCGCACCTCGCGATCCACCGCGAGCGGTTCGTGGTCGACGACCTGCCGCGCCTCGAGGGCACCTATTTCCACCTCGACGACGAGTTCCGCGGCCACTTCGGCCACCTCCTCACCGAGACCATCTCGCGGGTGTGGGCGTGGCCGCACGCGCTCGAGCTCGACCCCGACGTCAAGGTGATCGTCGGCAAGGTCGTGAAGCGTCCCGAGCCGATGCCCTACGAGCTCGACTTCTATGAGGCCTGCGGCATCCCGCGCGACCGGATCGTCGTCATCGACCGCCCGGTCCGCGTCGACCGGCTGATCTCGGGGACGCCGATGTTCGCCGCGCCCCACTACGTCCACCCCGAGATCGTCCCGGTCTGGGACCAGGTCGGCGCCCGCCTCGTCGAGGGCCTGCCCGAGCGCGACTGGCCGCGCCGGATCTTCATCTCTCGCCGCGCCGGCAAGCGCGACTGCCTCAACGCCGACGAGCTCGAGGCGGTCTTCGTCGAGCACGGCTTCGTGCAGGTCTATCCCGAGGACTACCCGCTCGCCGAGCAGGTGCAGATGTTCCAGCACGCCGAGGCGGTCGCCGGCTACGCCGGCAGCGGGCTCTTCCAGTGCGCCTTCGTCGACCGCCCGCTGCACATCATCCGGATCGGGCCGACCAGCTATGAGCCGCGCAACGAGCAGCTGCTCACCTCCGCCCGTGGCCACCGGCTCGACGACGTCGTGTGCCAGGCGAGCGGCACCGACATGCACGCCGACTGGAGCTACAGCGAGGAGCGCGAGGGTCCGTTCCTGCGCTCGCTGCTCGCCGACCTGCCGTAGCCCAGGGCCGTCAGTAGCCGAAGGCGGCGTAGTCGGCGGCGTAGAACTCGCGCAGCCGAGCCTCGAGCTTCGGCGACACCTCGACCGCGTCGCTCGGCACGCCGGCCCGCTCGACGCTGTGCTGACCGCGGGGCACGTCCCGCTCGATCGCGTGGCCCAGACGTCGCTCGACGTCGACCGTGGCGGCCTCCAGGCCGTCCTCGAGCCGGTGGACCACCAGGCCCTCGACGAGGAACTCGCTCTGCGGGCGCAGGTGGTTGTCGTAGACGTACGGGTTGGCCGCGTACGCCGCGAACGCCTGCTCCGCCCACGACTCCACGCTCGCGGCGTCGGTGCGGATGCCCTCGGGCAGCCGGCGCACCTGGTGGAGATACTCCGAGCGGAAGCGCGCGATCGGGTCGCGCACGATGGCGAAGAGCAGCTCGAAGGCCGCCAGGTCGAAGACCTCGCTCAGCAGCGTGCCGTGATAGTGCTGCGGCGAGCAGCGGCGCAGGGGGAAGGTGCGGGGCTCGGAGTTGCGGGACGCGTGGAACTTCATCTTCCAGCCGGAGGCGCGCAGCATGCGCTCCATCGAGGTCCCCCCGGCCTTGGGGACGTGCACGAAGAGGAGATTGCGGTCACCGTTCAAGAAAACGGGCATGGCCGTCACCCTACTGACCGGCGCGGGGCTGTGATCCAGCCCACCAGTCCGACCCGTTTCCGCGGCTCCGCGCGCGGCGTACGGTTGACCCGTCCCGAAACCTCGGGACGACAGCACTGAGCACAACGTCCGGTACCCACACCGGCTCCCGCCGCCCGCGGCGGGAGTGGTCGGAGGGACGGGAACGAAAGGTTCACGAATGTCCCACCACCTGAGTGTGGGTGTCGTCGGCGCCGGTCGCGTCGGCGCCGTCCTGGCCGCCGGGCTCCGCGCGGCCGGTCACCCCGTCATCGCCGCAGCGGGCGAGTCCGACGCCTCCCGGCGCCGGGCCGCCGACCTGCTCCCGGGCGTTCCGCTCCGCAAGCCGAGCGACGTCGCCCGCGAGGCCGACCTGCTGCTGCTCACCGTCCCCGACGACATGCTGCCCAACGTGGTCAAGGTGCTCGCCGACAGCGGCGCCCTCCACGCCGGCCAGTACGTCGCCCACACCTCCGGTCGCCACGGCCTCGCCGTCCTCGCGCCGGCCGCAGCGGTCGGCGCCCGCGTGATCGCACTGCATCCGGCGATGACCTTCACCGGCACCGCCGTCGACCTCGAGCGGCTGCACGGCTGCGTCTTCGGCCTCACCGCCGGCCCCGACGAGCGTGCGCTCGCCGAGTCCCTCGTCGCCGACCTCGGCGGCCGCCCGACCTGGGTGCCCGAGGAGATGCGCACGCTCTACCACGCGGGCCTCGCCCACGGCGCCAACCACCTGGTCACCCTGGTCAGCGAGGCGATGGGCCTGCTCACCGCCGCCGGCGTCGACGACCCGGCCGGCACCCTGCGCCCGCTGCTCGACGCGGCTCTCGACAACGCGCTCGCCCACGGCGACGCGGCGCTCACCGGCCCGATCGTCCGCGGCGACGTGCAGACCGTGGGGGCCCACCTGAAGGACATCGCCGCCAACGCGCCCGACACCGTCCCGTCGTACGTCGCGATGGCGTGGGCCACCCTCGACCGCGCGGTCACCGACGGTCGGCTGCTGCCGATCCGGGCGCAGTCGATCGCCACCGTCCTGCGCGCCTACGGCGACCGCGACATCACCCGGCCCCACCGGGTGGACAGCCGGTGAGCACCACGACCACCCCGGCCGTCGCCCGCAGCCGCAGCGAGCTGCTCGCACTGCGCGGCACCGGCCCGGTCGTCTTCGTGCCCACCATGGGCGCGCTGCACGAGGGCCACGCGACGCTGATGCGGATCGCCCGCGAGCGCGCCGGCGCCGAGGGCACCGTCGTCCTCTCGATCTTCGTCAACCCGCTCCAGTTCGGGCCCGATGAGGACCTCGACCGCTACCCGCGCACCTTCGACGCCGACCTCGAGCTCGCCGGCGCCGAGGGCGTCGACGTGGTGTTCGCGCCGACCGTCGCCGAGATGTACCCCGACGGCGTCCCCCACGAGGGTCCCGACGGCGTCGTCTCCGAGGCCGTCACCGTCCAGCCCGGCCCGCTCGCCGACCTGCTCGAGGGCGCCAGCCGGCCCGGCCACTTCCGCGGCGTGCTCACGGTCGTCGCCAAGCTGTTCGGCCTGGTCCGCCCCGACGTGGCGGTCTTCGGCGAGAAGGACTACCAGCAGCTCGCGCTGATCCGCCGGATGGTCGGCGACCTGTGCCTCGGCATCGAGATCGTCGGCGCCGAGACCGACCGCGAGCCCGACGGCCTGGCCCGGTCCAGCCGCAACCGCTACCTCGACGCCGAGCAGCGCCAGCAGGCGGTCGCGCTCAGCCGGGCGCTGCGGGCCGCGCAGGAGCGAGCGCCGTACGGCGTCCCGGCGGCGCGCTGGGCCGCGATGGCCGTCATCAAGAGCGAGCCGGGCGTCGAGCTCGACTATCTGGCACTGACCACCACCGGTCTCGGCGAGCTGCCGGACTATCCCGAGGCCGGCACCGAGGGCCGGATCCTCGTCGCCGCGCGGGTCGGCACGACCCGCCTCATCGACAACCTGCCGCTGACATTCGGAGGTGCCCGTTGAAACCGCACGGCCCGGGCAACCGCGAGCGAAGCGAGCCTGGTTGGCCGGAACAGAAGACAGCGCCGCGAAGCGGCACCACGCCTCTCCGGGCGAAGCCCGGAGCGGCACCACGCCTCTCCGGGCGAAGCCCGGGTCCGAACGAAGTGAGGACAGCAATGCTGCGCACCATGATGAAGAGCAAGATCCACCGCGCCACCGTCACGCAGGCCGACCTGCACTACGTCGGCTCGGTCACCGTCGACGAGGACCTGCTCGAGGCCGCCGACCTGCTGGCCGGCGAGCTGGTCCACATCGTCGACATCACCAACGGCGCCCGGCTCGAGACCTACACGATCGCCGGCGAGCGCGGCAGCGGTGTCATCGGCATCAACGGCGCCGCCGCCCGCCTGGTCCACCCCGGCGACCTGGTGATCCTCATCGGCTACGGCCAGATGACCACCGAGGAGGCCAAGGAGTACCAGCCGCACGTGGTCTTCGTCGACGCCGACAACAAGATCATGGCGACCGGCTTCGACCCGGCCGAGACCTTCGGCGACCCGTCGCTGTCCCGCGGTGACGTCACCGCGTCGCACTGACGCCCGCGTTCAGTAACCTGCTGGGATGCCTCAACAGCTGCGCCTCCCCGGGCGCCTCACCGCACCGGCCCCGGGTTGGACGACGCGCGCCGACGTCGTCATCGTCGGCTCCGGCATCGCCGGCCTGACCGCGGCGCTGCGGCTGCGCGGGCAGGTCGACAAGATCCTGGTCGTCACCAAGACCGTCCTCAACGCCGGCTCGACCCAGTGGGCGCAGGGCGGCATCGCCGCGGCGCTCGGCCCGGGCGACACCCCCGAGCAGCACGAGGCCGACACGCTCGTCGCGGGCGCCGGGGCGTGCGACCGCGACGCCGTACGGGTGCTCGTCAACGAGGGGCCCGAGGCGGTCCGCGAGCTGATCGCGCTCGGCACCAACTTCGACCACACCGCCGACGGCGAGCTCTCGCTGACCCGCGAGGGCGGCCACCACCGCGACCGGATCGCCCACGCCGGCGGCGACGCCACCGGCGCCGAGATCCAGCGGGCGCTCATCGCCGCGATCGAGGCGGCCCCCGACATCGAGGTCATCCAGCACGCGCTGGCCGTCGACCTGCTGCTCGGCCCCGACGAGAGCGGCACGACGGGCATCGCCGGCGTCACCTTGCACGTGATCGGCGAGGGCGAGCGCGACGGCGTCGGCGCCGTCCACTCCCGCGCGGTGGTGCTCGCCAGCGGCGGGCTCGGCCAGGTGTTCTCACAGACCACCAACCCGTCGGTCGCGACCGGCGACGGCATGGCGATCGCGCTGCGCGCGGGTGCGACCCTGCGCGACCTGGAGTTCGTCCAGTTCCACCCGACGGTGATGTACCTCGGGCCCGACTCGCGCGGGCAGCAGCCGCTCATCTCCGAGGCGGTCCGCGGCGAGGGCGCCTTCCTCGTCGACGACGAGGGCAACCGGATCATGCGGGGCGTCCACGAGCTCGCCGACCTGGCGCCGCGCGACGTCGTCGCCAAGACGATCATGAAGCGGATGCTCGAGACCGGCCGCCCGCACATGTGGCTCGACGCGCGCCACCTCGGCGCGGAGTTCTGGGAGCGCCGGTTCCCGACCATCCTCGCCACCGCCCGCTCCTACGGCATCGACCCGGTCACCCAGCTGATCCCGGTCGCGCCGGCGTGCCACTACGCGTCCGGCGGCGTGCGCACCGACCTCGACGGCCGCACCGGCATCCCGGGCCTGTACGCCACCGGCGAGGTCGCCTGCTCCGGCGTCCACGGCGCCAACCGGCTGGCGTCCAACTCGCTGCTCGAGGGGCTCGTCTTCTCGCGGCGGATCGCCGAGGTCCTGCCCGGCGAGCTCGGAGCGTGGCGCGAGCCCGCGGCCGACCGTCGTACGGCGGGGCTGGTGGCCGGCGACATCCGCCGCGAGCTGCAGGAGACGATGACCTCCCGCGCCGGCGTCCTGCGCTCGGCCACCGGGCTCGCCGAGGGCGCCGCCGTCCTCGACAAGCTCGCCGGCCACGCCGCCGAGACCGTCGACCAGGCGTCGTGGGAGGACACCAACCTGCTCACCATCAGTGCCGCGCTCGCCGGCGCCGCCGCGCTGCGCGAGGAGACCCGCGGCTCGCACTGGCGCGATGACTTCCCCGAGCGCGACGACGCCGACTGGGCCGGCCACTTCGACGTGACCATGGACGACGGCGCCACGACGGTCGCCTTCGTCGCCGCACCCGCCACCGACGGAGGACTGTCGTGATCGCCCGCACCGCCTACGCCGACCTGCCGAGCGCGCTCGTCGACGAGCTCGCTGCCGCGGGCCTCGACCCGCGGGCGGTCTACGACCACGTGGTGCTCGCGTTCGAGGAGGACCTCCCCGGCGGCGTCGACGACGTCACCAGCGACGCGATGCCCGACATGGGCGAGGCGGTCGCCGACTTCGCCGCCCGCGAGCCGGGCGTGGTCGCCGGGCTCGCGATCGCCGAGCTGGCCTTCGTCTACGCACTCGGCGACACGGTCAAGGTGACCGGCCGGGTGCCCGACGGCACCCGCGTGGCGCCGGGCGACGTCGTCCTCACGGTGTCGGGGCCGGTGCGCGGCGTGTTGACCGCCGAGCGGACCGCCCTCAACTTCGCCTCCCACCTGTCCGGCGTCGCGACCGCGACCTCGCGCTGGGTCGACGCGCTCGCCGGCACCCGGGCCCGGGTGCTCGACACCCGCAAGACGCTGCCGGGCTGGCGCGCGCTGCAGAAGTACGCCGTGCGCTGCGGCGGGGGAGTCAACCACCGGTTCAGCCTGGTCGACCGGGCGATGGTCAAGGACAACCACGCGGTCGCCGCGGGCGGTGTCGTCGCCGCCTACGAGGCGGTCGTCGCCCGGCACCCCGGCCTGCGGGTCGAGGTCGAGGTGATGGACCTCGACGAGCTGCGCGCCGTCCTGGCCGCCGGGTGCACCGAGGTGCTGCTCGACAACATGAGCACCGCCGACATGGCCGAGGCGGTGGCGATCAACCGGGCCGCGGGCGGGCACGCGACGCTCGAGGCGTCCGGCGGGCTCACCCTCGAGCGGGCCCGCGAGGTCGCCGAGACCGGCGTCGACTTCATCTCGGTCGGTGCGCTCACCCACTCGGTCATCGTCTTCGACCTCGGCCTGGACTTCCGTCCACACGGGGGCTCCGCCCCCGTGGACCCCCGCCTGGAGGGCTCCGCCCCCCAGACCCCCCGGGCCGGCGGATGAGTCTTCTCGCGGCCGACATCGGCAACGCCCACACCGTCCTCGGCCTGGTGTCCGACGGCGCGGTCGTCGCCGACTGGCGGGTCTCGACCGCCGAGCACCGCACGGCCGACGAGTGGGCGGTGCTGCTGCGCGGGCTGCTCGGCGCGCGCGAGGAGGAGGTCACCGGGATCGCCGTGTGCGCGACCGTGCCGGCGGTGCTGAATGCGTGGCGCGAGATGCTGGCGTCGCATTTCCCCGACATCGACCGGGTGATCGTCGAGCCTGGTATTCGCACCGGCGTCCCGATTCTCGTCGACAATCCGCGCGAAGTCGGCACCGACCGCATCGTCAACGCACTGGCGGCAGCGGCCGATTTCCCCACGCCGGCGATCGTCGTCGATTTCGGCGGCACCGCGACGACGTACGACGTGGTCGACGGCGAGGGCCGCTATGTCGGCGGCGCGATCACCCCCGGAATCGAGATCTCCCTCGAGGCGCTGTCCCGCGGCGGCGCCCAGCTGCGCATGGTCGAGCTGGTCCGCCCTCGCAGCGTGATCGGCAAGAACACCGTCGAGGCGCTGCAGTCCGGCATGGTCTTCGGCGTGGCCAGCCAGGTCGAGGGGATGGTCGAGCGACTGATCGCGGCGCTCGGCACGTCGTCCTCGGTCTCGGTCATCGCCACCGGCTATCTCGCGCCGCTGGTCAGCGACGAATGCCGGTGCTTCACCCATCACGTGCCGGCGCTGACGCTGCGCGGACTCGAGAAGGTCTTCGTGCGCAATCAGCGCTGACATTTCCGGCGCTGCTTGTTGGGCAAGTGCGACATCGTGTGCGAATATCTGGGATATATCGACCGGAATTCCTTTCGGCCGCATTCCGACGCTACGAGCTGGAGATATCCGATGGCGCAGAAGGTCAACATCATCCTCGTCGACGACATCGACGGGAGCGACGCCACGCAGACGGTCACCTTCGGCCTCGACGGCGCGAATTACGAGATCGACCTCAATGACAAGAATGCGAATGCGCTGCGCGACGCCATCGCTCCCTATGTCGGTCACGCCCGCAAGGTGAGCCGCGGCGGCAGCGCCCCCAAGCGCGGTCGCGCGGCCGCGGCGGCCGCCGGTGGCGCCTCGGCCAAGGAGATCCGCGAGTGGGCCCGCGACAACGGCTTCACCGTGCCCGAGCGCGGGCGGATCCCCGCCGACGTCCGTCAGGCGTTCGACGGCGCCCACTGAGCTCGCCCCCGGCCGGCGCCGGGGGGCGCCCCCGCACGGCCCGAGCCGCCGGCCGTGCGCCTCTGCGCGCCCGGATCCGGGCGGCGGTCCACGTCTGCGAGCACGGGCTGGCGGGCGGCGTTCGCTGACAGCGGACGGATGCAGGTCGGCTCTTCGGAACGCGTAGGGTGTGAGCGGGGTTGTAACCCTACGAACAACCCTGTGACGTAGGAGGAGCGTGCAATGTTCGAGCGGTTCACTGACCGAGCCCGCCGGGTGGTCGTGCTGGCCCAGGAGGAGGCCCGCATGCTCTCCCACAACTACATCGGCACGGAGCACATCCTGCTCGGCCTGATCCACGAGGGGGAGGGCGTCGCCGCCAAGGCGCTGGAGTCGCTCGACATCTCGCTCGAGGCCGTCCGCGCCCAGGTCGAGGAGATCATCGGCCAGGGTCAGCAGGCGCCGTCCGGCCACATCCCGTTCACGCCGCGCGCCAAGAAGGTGCTCGAGCTGTCCCTGCGCGAGGCGCTGCAGCTCGGCCACTCCTACATCGGCACCGAGCACATCCTGCTCGGCCTGATCCGGGAGGGCGAGGGCGTCGCGGCCCAGGTGCTGCAGAAGCTCGGCGCCGACCTCAACCGGGTCCGCCAGCAGGTGATCCAGCTGCTGTCCGGCTTCCAGGGCAAGGAGAGCGGCTCGACCGCCTCGGCGTCCGGCAGCACCAGCGGCAGCGACGCGCCGTCGTCCTCGCTGGTCCTCGACCAGTTCGGCCGCAACCTGACCCAGGACGCCCGCGAGGGCAAGCTCGACCCGATCATCGGCCGCGCGCAGCAGATCGAGCGCGTGATGCAGGTGCTCTCCCGGCGTACCAAGAACAACCCGGTGCTCATCGGTGAGCCCGGCGTCGGCAAGACCTCGATCGTCGAGGGCCTGGCCCAGGACATCGTCAAGGGCAACGTCCCCGAGACGCTCAAGGACAAGCAGATCTACACGCTCGACCTGGGCGCCCTGGTGGCCGGCTCGCGCTACCGCGGTGACTTCGAGGAGCGCCTGAAGAAGGTCCTCAAGGAGATCCGTACCCGCGGCGACATCGTGCTGTTCATCGACGAGATCCACACCCTCGTCGGCGCCGGCGCGGCCGAGGGCGCGATCGACGCGGCCTCGATCCTCAAGCCGATGCTGGCCCGTGGCGAGCTGCAGACGATCGGCGCGACCACGCTCGACGAGTACCGCAAGTACCTCGAGAAGGACGCCGCTCTCGAGCGCCGCTTCCAGCCGATCCAGGTGCCCGAGCCGTCGATCGCCGACACGATCGAGATGCTCAAGGGAATCCGCGACCGCTACGAGGCGCACCACCGGGTGACCATCACCGACGAGGCGCTGGTCTCCGCGGCCACCCTCGCCGACCGCTACATCTCCGACCGCTTCCTGCCCGACAAGGCGATCGACCTGATCGACGAGGCCGGCTCGCGACTGCGGATCCGCCGGATGACGGCGCCCGCCGACCTGCGCGAGTACGACGAGCAGATCGCTGAGGTCCGTCAGCGCAAGGAGGCCGCCATCGACGGCCAGGACTTCGAGGCCGCCGCGCGCCTGCGCGACGAGGAGAAGCAGCTCATCCTGAAGAAGTCCGAGCGCGAGAAGCAGTGGCGCGCGGGCGACATGGACGAGGTCGCCGAGGTCGACGAGGAGCTGATCGCCGAGGTGCTCGCCGTGGCGACCGGCATCCCGATCGTCAAGCTGTCCGAGGAGGAGTCGACCCGACTGCTCAAGATGGAGGACGAGCTGCACAAGCGGGTCATCGGCCAGGAGGAGGCCGTCAAGGCGCTCTCGCGGGCGATCCGTCGTACGCGTGCCGGCCTGAAGGACCCCAAGCGCCCCGGCGGCTCGTTCATCTTCGCCGGTCCGTCCGGTGTCGGTAAGACCTGGCTCTCCAAGACGCTCGCCGAGTTCCTGTTCGGCGACGAGGACGCGCTGATCCAGCTCGACATGTCGGAGTTCGGCGAGAAGCACACCGTCTCGCGGCTCTTCGGCTCGCCTCCGGGCTACGTCGGCTACGAGGAGGGCGGCCAGCTCACCGAGAAGGTGCGCCGCAAGCCGTTCTCCGTCGTCCTCTTCGACGAGGTCGAGAAGGCCCACCCCGACATCTTCAACAGCCTGCTGCAGATCCTCGAGGAAGGTCGCCTGACCGACTCGCAGGGCCGGGTCGTCGACTTCAAGAACTGCGTCATCATCATGACCACCAACCTCGGCACGCGCGACATCGCCAAGGGCATCAACCTGGGCTTCAACCAGGCCGGTGACGCGGCGGGCTCCTACGAGCGGATGAAGGGCAAGGTCTCCGAGGAGCTCAAGCAGCACTTCCGCCCCGAGTTCCTCAACCGCGTCGACGAGATCATCGTCTTCCCGCCGCTGTCCGCCGAGCAGATCGTGGCCATGGTCGACAACATGATCGCGGCGGTCGAGGTCCGGCTCAAGGACCGCGACATGCGCCTCGAGCTCACCCAGAGGGCGAAGAACCTGCTCGCCGAGCGGGGCTTCGACCCGGTGCTGGGCGCGCGGCCGCTGCGTCGCACGATCCAGCGCGAGATCGAGGACGTCCTCGCCGAGAAGATGCTCTACGGCGAGGTCGGCCCCGGCCAGATCGTGCTGGTCGACGTCGACGGCGAGGGTCCCAACGCGGGCTTCACCTTCGAGGGGCAGAAGGTCGGGGAGCTCCCCGACATGCCGCCGCTCGAGACGGTGATCGAGGCGCCGTCGTCCTCGACGCCGACCGCCGAGCCGGGTGACGACTCCTCCGAGTCGGCCTGACCTGAGCTGAACGCACACCGACCCGGTCCGCTGCTGCGGGCCGGGTCGGTTCGTCGTACCGGACGTTCGGGTCGCCGAAATGGCGATTTCGCGACCCGAACGTCCGCTACGACGGGGATCAGTGAGCGGTGCCGGTCAGGTTGAGCAGGACCACGCCGAGGATGATCAGGCTCAGCGCCGCGAGCTTGACGCCGTTGAGGCTCTCGCCGAGGAAGAGCGAGCCGACGACGGCGATGCCGGCGGTGCCGAGGCCGGCCCAGACGGCGTACGCGATCGAGACGGGCAGGTGCTTGACGACCAGGGTGAGCAGCCAGATCGACGCGCCGTAGCCGCTCAGGACGACGGCGGTCCACAGGGGGTCGCGGAAGCTCTCGGTGCGTGGCAGCGCCGCGCTCGCGGCCACCTCGACACCGATCGCGGTCAGCAACAGCAGCCAGGCGATCACCGCGACACCTCCTTCTGGATCTCTTCGGGGCGCTCGTGTAGCGACTGCTACAAATGTAGCACCTGCTACATTGATCCGTATGATCGAGGGGAGCGAGCGGCGCCGTGAGCTCGCGGAGGCGGCCACCGACCACGTCCTCGAGCACGGCCTGATCGGCCTCAGCCTGCGGCCACTCGCGGCCGCGCTGGGCACCAGCGACCGGATGCTGCTCTATCACTTCTCCGGCAAGGACGACCTGGTCGCGACCCTGCTGCACACCTCCAACGAGCGGTCCATCGCGCTGCTGCGCTCGCTGCCGCCCGCGGCCTCGGTGCGCGACGCCGTGCTGACCCTGTGGGCCGCCTCGACCGACGGCCAGCTCGAGCGCTGCCAGCGCCTGTACGTCGAGGCCGCGGCGCTCGGACTGCTCGGGCAGGAGCCCTACGCCGGCATCGTCCGCGAGTCCAACCGCGCCTGGCTCGCCGCGCTCGTCGACCTGCTCGTCGCCGGCGGCTGCGCGCCCGCCGCTGCGCCGCGGGCGGCCAACCTGCTCGATGCGGCGCTGATGGGGCTGCAGCTCGACCTGCCGCTCGACCGCGGCACGGCGCAGCTGGAGCAGTCGGTGTCCGACCTGGCCGACGCGGTCGCGGCGGTCGCCGGCGCGTAGCGGCGCGGGATCAGGGCAGCTGGTAGCGCCCGTCCGCGCGCGCGGCCACCAGGCCGTCGGCGAGGAGTGAGGCGAGGGCCCGCTCGCGCTGGGGGACGTCATCCCACGCGGCGTCGAGTTGCGCCCGGGTCACGTCGCCCGGCGCGTCGCGCAGGACGGCGAGCAGCCGGCCGCGGCACTGCCGGTCGGTGCCCGCGTAGGTCTGGACCGGGCGCGGCGGCCCGTCGTACGCCGGGGCGCCGGCGCGCTGCCACGCGCACGCGGCCACCACCGGGCAGGCGTCGCAGCGGGGCCGGTCGGCCGTGCAGACGAGGGCGCCGAGCTCCATGACGGCGACCGACCAGGTGGCGGCAGCGGGGGCGTCCTCGGGGAGCAGGTCGGCGCCGAGATCGCGCTCGGCGCGGGTGACGGAGCGCGGCGGGAACTCGGTGCCGGTGACGGTCCGGGCCAGGACCCGCCGGACGTTGGTGTCGAGGACGACCTGCCGTCGGCCGTACGCGAACGCCGCCACCGCGGCCGCCGTGTAGTCGCCGATGCCGGGGAGGGCGAGCAGCGCATCGTACTCGCTGGGGACCTCGCCGCCGTGCTCCTCGGTGATCGCCGTCGCCGCCGCGTGCAGCCGCAGCGCCCGGCGCGGGTAGCCGAGCCGGCCCCACGCCCGGACCGCCTCACCGGACGACTCCGCCGCCAGCGCCGCCGGGGTCGGCCAGCGGTCCAGCCACGCCTCGTGGACCGGCAGCACGCGGACCACCGGGGTCTGCTGCAGCATGAACTCGCTGACCAGGACCGACCACGGCGTCGCGTCCGGGCGCCGCCAGGGGAGGTCGCGGGCGTTCTCGTCGTACCAGCGCAGGATGGGGGCGACCAGCTCGTCGGCCGCGCTCGGGCGCGGGCGCTCAGAACGGCTCGGGCTGCTGGTGGGGCGGGTGGTCATGGTGGACCCATTGTGTGGACCGGGTGTGATGTCGCGTTCACCGGGGGCTGCTCGGCGGGTCAGCCGGGATCGCGCGGCCGCGCTGACTACCGTCGGATCCATGTCCTCCGCCCGCCGCCCGCGCCCGCATCCCGGGCCCCGCGGAACTCGGGGACCGCGCGGACCGCTGCCGCCCGGCGTCTACTGGCGCCGGCGCCTGTTCGTGCTCGGCGTCGCCTTCTCCCTGGTGTTCGTCATCGCGCGGTGGCTGACCGCCGGCAGCGACGGCTCGTCGGCCGACGCCGCCGATGCGAAGCGCACCGGCGCGCAGGTTCCGGCCACCCAGACGGTGACCGCCGGCGCATCCGGTGGCCCGTCGGGTGCGGCATCGGGCGATCCGTCCGGTGCGACCGCTCCGGTCGCACCGACCACGCCCACGCTCGCCGCGCCCGAGGGCGAGTGCTCCGCCTCGGACGTCGTGGTCACGCCGTCGGTGGCCACCGGCGCGGTCGCCGGCGGCGACGTACCGGTCAGCCTCTCGCTGCAGACCCTCAGCTCCGAGGCCTGCAACTGGCAGGTCGACTCCCGGAGCGTGACCGTCCGGATCTCCCAGAACGGCAAGGTCGTCTGGACGACGGGACAGTGCCCGAAGATGGTGCCGACCCAGCCGGTCGTCGTACGGCGGGCGGTGGCGACCGTCGTCCAGATGAGCTGGAACGCGCGCGAGTCGACCAGCGGCTGCACCGCCCAGGCGAAGTGGGTGATGCCGGGCGGGTTCACCGTCGAGGCGGCCTCGCTGGGCGGCGAGCCGGCCGAGGCGGACTTCTCGCTGGGCCGGCCGGTGGCGAAGACGATCGAGGTCCCGCCGCCGTCGACGCCGGTCAAGCAGCCGAAGAAGCCGAAGACGCCGACGAACTAGGCCACGCCCGAGGCGCCGTCGGCCGACGGCGCCTCAGACGTAGCGCTCGAGGATGGTCGACTCGGCGAGCCGGCTCAGGCCCTCGCGGACGCTGCGTGCGCGCAGCTCGCCGACGCCCTCGACGGCCTGGAGGTCGTCGATGCCGGCGGAGAGCAGCTTCTGCAGGGTGCTGAAGTGGTCGACCAGGCCCTCGACGACATTCGAGGGCAGGCGCGGGACCTTGGTGAGCAGGCGGTAGCCGCGCGGAGCGACCGCGCCGTCGAGGTGCTCGCCGGTGCCGATCCCGAGGACCTTCGCGACCGCCGAGGGGTCGACCAGGTCGGTCGCGGAGAGCTGCTCCAGCTTGCCGAGCAGGTCGAGCGGGTCGCGGCTGCGACGCCGGGACGGCACGTAGTCGCGGATCACGAGCTCACGCTCGGTGTCGACGCCGGTGATCAGCTCCTCGAGCTGCAGCGCGAGGAGGCGGCCGTCGGTGCCGAGCTCGAGGACGTAGTCCTCGATCTCGCGCGCGATCCGGGTGACCATCTCGAGGCGCTGGGCGACCACGGCGACGTCGCGGACGGTGACCAGGTCCTCGATCTCCAGTGCGGACAGCGTGCTCGACACCTCGTCGAGGCGCAGCTTGTAGCGCTCCAGCGTCGCGAGGGCCTGGTTGGCGCGCGAGAGGATCTGGCCGGAGTCCTCGAGGACGTGGCGGGTCTCGCCGACGTACGCCGCGATGATCTGCATCGACTGCGAGACCGAGATGACCGGGTAGCCGGTCTGCTTGGCCACGCGGTCGGCCGTGCGGTGGCGGGTGCCGGTCTCCTCGGACGGGATGCTCTGGTCGGGCATCAGGTGCACCGCCGCCCGGACGATCCGGTTGACGGCACCGTCGACGATGATCGCGCCGTCCATCTTGGCGAGCTCGCGAAGGCCGGTCGCGGTGAACGGGACGTCGAGCTCGAAGCCGCCCGTGCACAGGCTGTCGACGAGCTTGTCCTGCCCGAGCACGATCAGCGCGCCGGTGCGGCCGCGGAGGATCCGCTCGAGCCCGTCGCGCAGCGGCGTGCCCGGTGCGATCGAGGCGAGGGCCTCCCGGAGTCGGGGATCGGCCGACGTGACCACGCGCGCGCTCCTCTGCTGGGTCGAGTTCCTACGGTCGTGCTGGTGGTGGTGCTTCGGGTGCTGCTTCGGGTGCTGCTTCGTGGTGCGGCCACGTGGTTCGGCTGCGATGACCGGTCGGAGGTGCTGGCCGGTCGGTCGTACCTTATCCGCGCGTGGCGACGCGCATGCGTCGGATATTCGATTGTGGCCCGCCGAGGCCTCGCTGGGGAGGGCGCGCGGCCTGCTGTTGAGGAGTGCCGGGGCGGATCGGGGTGCGGCGCGGGTCGGGCGCAGGCGGCGGGGCGGGAGGGGAGTCAGTCGGTGCCGTCGACCACCTCCAATGCGTGCTTGGTACGGCGGTCGAGGTTGAGCAGTCGCAGCGCGCTGAGGGCGTCGGGCGCCTCGATCACCCGCATGCCGTCGATCATCCGGTCGGTGGCCGGACGACGCACGCCCTGCGCCTGCCCCGGGTCGGCCGGGACGATCGCCAGCGCGAAGCCGAGCCGTGCCGCCTCGGCGAGCCGCTGGGGCAGGTCGCGCACCCGCCGAAGCTCGCCGGACAACCCGATCTCGCCGAGCGCGACCACGCCGGCGGGAGGCGCGGAGACGAAGTGGGCGGAGGCGACCGCGACCGCGAGGGCGAGGTCGGCGCCGGGGTCGGTGAGCCGGGCGCCGCCGACGGTCGCGGCGAAGACGTCGTGCTGGTGGAGCCTGACCCCGCAGTATTGCTGCAGGACGGCGAGGATCATCGCGAGCCGGGAGCCGTCGATGCCCGAGGTCGTACGGCGGGGCCGCTCGGCCGGCGAGAGGGTCACCAGCCCTTGGACCTCGGCGAGCAGCGGCCGTCGCCCCTCCATCGACACGG
Source organism: Nocardioides ginsengisoli (assembly GCF_039537225.1). Lineage (NCBI taxonomy): Bacteria > Bacillati > Actinomycetota > Actinomycetes > Propionibacteriales > Nocardioidaceae > Nocardioides > Nocardioides ginsengisoli. Next base: position 211,096 of record NZ_BAABAC010000013.1, on the reverse strand, counting down.
CCACGCAGGTGCCGGGGACCCGGCCGTGGTGGCGCTCGACGAAGATGCCGGTGGGGTCGTCGACGGCGCTGATGCCGTCGGGGCCGAGGTCGAAGCAACCGACCTCGTCGACGGGGCCGAACCGGTTCTTGACCGCGCGCAGCATGCGGAAGCGGGAGTTGCGGTCGCCCTCGAAGTGCAGCACCACGTCGACCAGGTGCTCCAGGACGCGGGGGCCGGCGATCGAGCCGTCCTTGGTGACGTGGCCGATCATCACCACGGTGATGTCGCGGCTCTTGGCCATGCGGACCAGCGCCTGGGCGACCTCCTTGACCTGGGTGACCCCGCCGGGCACGCCGTCGACCCCGGAGGCGCCGATGGTCTGCACCGAGTCGATGACGACCGTGGCCGGGCGCACCTCCTCGATGTGGGTGAGCACCGCGCCGAGGTCGGTCTCGGCGGCGAGGTAGAGCTGGTCCTGGATCGCGCCGGTGCGGTCGGCGCGCAGCCGGACCTGGGCCGCGGACTCCTCGCCGGTGACGTAGAGGGTGCGCTGCCCCTGGGCGGTGCGCGCGGCCACCTCGAGCAGCAGGGTGGACTTGCCGACGCCGGGCTCGCCGGCCAGGAGCACCGCGGCGCCGGGCACCAGCCCGCCACCGAGGACCCGGTCGAGCTCGGGCACACCGGATCGGTGGTGGGTGGCCCGCTCGGCGGACACCTGGCCGATCGGCACCGCCGGCCGGGTGACCGGCGCGGCCGAGGTGTTGCGGGTCGGACCCGCGGCCGCGATCGCGACCTCGGACACCGAGCCCCAGGCCTGGCACTCACCGCAGCGCCCGACCCACTTCGCCGTCGTCCAGCCGCACTCGCCGCAGCGATAGGTCGAACGTGTTTTCGAACCAGCCATGGCACGACAGTAGAGGAGGGCTCCGACGGAACCATCCCGGCACGCGGCGGGTGTGGAAAAGGTCATGGGACAATCCGGCCTGTGGAGAACCCGCGGCCGCCGGCCACCCTCGCCGACGTCGCCGAGCGGGCGGGCGTCTCGCGGCAGACCGTGTCCAACGCGATCAACAATCCCGATCTGCTCCGCCCCGACACCCTGGCGCGGGTCCAGGACGCGATCGAGAGCCTCGACTACACGCCCAACCAGGCCGCCCGCCACCTGCGCACCCGCTCGTCCCACCTGATCGGGATGCGGCTGACGCCCGCGCAGGAGTACACCGCCAACACCACGATGGACCGCTTCGTGCACGCCTTGGTGGAGGCCTCGCGCGAGGCCGGATATCACGTGCTGCTGTTCTCGGGCGGCCGCGTCGCGGAGGGCGAGCTGCCCGATCCGCTCGGCGGCTACGACGACCTGCTCCGCTCCACCGCGGTCGACGCCTTCGTCGTCACCGACACCTACCTCGGCAACCCGCAGACCGTCGGCCTGACCCTGCGCCGCGCGCCCTTCGTCGCCTTCGGCCGCCCCTGGGACGACGCCAACGCCCAGCACCCGTGGGTCGACGTCGACGGCGCGGCCGGCGTCCAGGCGGCGACCGAACACCTGCGCGGCCTCGGGCACGAGCGGATCGCCTGGCTGGGCTGGGAGCCCGGCTCGCGGATCGGCGAGGACCGCCGCGCCGGCTGGCACCGGACGATGGTCGCGCACGGGCTGTCGACGACCGGTCTGGAGGCCGCCGTCCCCGACACCGTCGCGGCCGGGCGCGAGGCCGCGGCGACGCTGCTCGACGCGAGCGACTGTGGCCCGACGGCCTTCGTGTGCGCGTCGGACACACTGGCGGTCGGCGCCCTGCACACGCTGGCCGCGCGCGGTCTCACCCCTGGCGACGACGTCGCCGTCGTCGGCTTCGACGACTCGCAGGTCGCCCAGGTGATGGGCCTGACGTCGGTCCGTCAACCGCTGGAGGAGGCCGCCGTCCACCTCGTCGCCGAGCTGCGCCTGCTGCTCGCGCCGGTGCCGACCGAGCCCGGGGGCGTCCTGCTGGCGCCGCGGCTCGAGGTCAGAACGTCCTCGACCAGAGGTTGACCGCGTAGTCGACCTCGACGCCCTGGTGGGCGCGCAGCACCTCGTCGGCGAAGTCGGGCGTGAACTCGATCCGCACCACGGCCTCGAGGTCGGCGCGGCTCTCGAAGCGCCATCCCATGTCGACCTGGTCGAGGGTCCAGCCGCGGATGCTCCAGAACCGCTCGATCGCCTCCGGCGCCGGCAGGTGCGGGTATCCGCGGCGGAACCAGTCGCCGAAGGTCGAGCGCGAGCCGTCGTTGTCGATGATCAGGGCGACACCGCCACGGCGCAGGACGCGGTCGAGCTCGACCAGCCCGGGCTCGCAGCCGGGACCGAAGAAGTAGGCCCACCGCACGTGGACGACGTCGACCGACGCGTCCGGCAGCGGGATCTCCTGCGCGGTCCCCCGCAGCACCTCGGCGTTGTCGACCTTGCGGCTGCGCAGCCGGCGCTGGGCGAGCCTGACCAGCCCGGTGTGCGGCTCGACGCCGACCGCCCGCGCCGCCGTGCCGGCGAAGGCGGGGAGGTGGAAGCCGGAGCCGCAGCCGAGATCGAGGACGACCTTGTCGGTCCAGTCGGCGCGCGCCCGCATCGCGGCCCAGAGCCGGCCGTCGGGATCGGCGGCGCGGTTCTCGAGCTCGTACGTCGCGGTGTGGTTCCAGATGTTGGGGCTCGGGATGGCGCCCCGGACGTGCATCGCAGTGAGCGTCAGATGCGAACGATGCCGTTGGGGGTCAGCACCTGCGCGGCGAGGATGCCGGGGGTGCCGTGCGGGGCGACCCACTCGACCTTGACGTCCTCGAGCGGCGCCTCGACGGTCTCGCCGAGCCACTCGCTGACGCGCTGCGGGTCACCGGCGATCTCGATGCCGGCCAGCGACACGGTGCCGTCGGCGCCGGTCGACGGGTGCAGGTCGGCCGGGACGTCCCACTGCAGGAAGAAGGGCAGCTGCGGGTCGGCGATGAGGCCGTTGATGCCGATCTGCTTCCAGCGCAGCTCGGTGCCGTCGGGGCGGTGCCGCGAGCCGGGAACGGCCGAGCGACCGAGGCGCTCCTCGACCACCGCGATGTCGGGGACGGCGACCGCCCAGCCGAGCCAGCCGCCGCCGAGGGCGGAGCGGGCCTTCACAGCCTGGCCGAAGGGGGCCTTGTCGGACGCCGGGTGGTCGAGCGCCTCGACGACCTCGAGGTAGGTGCGGTCGGTCAGCGGAAGGATCATGTTGCGCGTGCCGAAGCGGGGGTGCACACCGCCGTCGACGAAGTCGCGCCCGATCGCAGCGCCCAGGCGGGCCGCCGTGCTCTCGAGTCCGTCGGGACCTGCCGCGTAGGAGAGATGATCGAGGCGCATGCCACATTCTGAGCATGTCCTGAGAGCAGTGACGAATCGGGGTCGCTGTCTCTTGATGTCGAGAGGTCTGCGGGTGTGAAAGGTGGGACTCAGCGGGGGTCGGCGGGGTGCAGCGCGAGCGCCGAACGCGAGCGGACGTGGGCCTCGCAGTGCCGCACCAGCTCGTCGTACGCCTCCTGGCCGACGAGCGCGACCAGCTCTGCCTCATTGGTGAGGTAGACCGGCTCGACGGCGACATGGGCCTCGGTGTTGCCCGAGCAGTACCAGTCGAGATCGTGGCCGCCGGCGCCCCAGCCGCGGCGGTCGTACTCGGTGATCGTCACCTCGACGTACGACGTGCCGTCCATCCGCTCGACCTCGCGGAAGGTACGGCGGATCGGCAGCTGCCAGCACACGTCCGGCTTGGTCTCGAGCGGGTTGCGGCCCAGCTCGAGCGCGAGGCCGTGCAGCGCGCAGCCCGCCCCGCCGGCGAAGTCCGGGCGGTTGGCGAAGACGCAGGACCGCTGGCCGGCGACCTCGTGCATGCGGGTCTTGCGCTCGCCGTCCTCGTCCTTCTCGACCCAGTCCTTGCGCTTGACCGGGCGGCCGGGGTGGAACTGCCAGTGCTCCGGCGTGAGCTGCTGGACGAAGCCCTCGACCCGGCGCTCGTCGTCCTTGTCGGCGAAGTGGGCGCCGAGCGTGCAGCAGCCGACGTCGGGGGAGTCGGCGTAGATGCCGGCGCAGCCGTTGCCGAAGATGCAGGTGTAGGACGAGGTGAGCCAGGTCAGGTCGGCCTTGATCACCTCGGTCTCGTCGGCGGGATTGATGAACTCCACCCACGCACGGGGGAAGTCGAGCGAGACCTCGGGCACTGCTCAACTGTAGTGGCCGGGTGGTCGATCGAGCCGTCGGGCGGTCGCGGAACTGCGAGGCAGCGGCGGGAACGGCGGACGACGAGGCGGAGGGAGCGACGAAGGAGCGACCGGAGTCCGAGGAGGCCGGGGTTGGCGCCGCGCCGGCGTCTGGCCGCCGGTCGATCGTCAGGCTCTGCGGCCTCGACCGCGTGCGCGGCAGCGCGGCGGAGCGGAGCGACGACGTGCTCGCGCCGTGCGACTAGTACCTTGGAACCATGCGTCTGGGCGTGCTCGACATCGGCTCGAACACCGGTCACCTCCTCGTGGTCGATGCCCACGGCGGCGCCGCGCCGCTGCCGGCGTACTCCTACAAGGAGCCGCTGCGTCTCGCCGAGCACCTCGACGACGCCGGCGACGTCTCGCCGACGGGCATCGAGGCGCTGACCGCCTTCACCGCGCAGGCCCTGCGGGTCGCGGAGGAGAAGGGCTGCGAGGAGATGCTGTCGTTCGCGACGTCGGCGGTGCGCGACGCGGGCAACTCCGAGGAGGTGCTGGCGCACGTCGAGCGCGAGACCGACGTCCGGATCGAGGTGCTGCCGGGTGAGGACGAGGCGCGGCTGACCTTCCTCGCCGTACGACGCTGGTTCGGCTGGTCCGCGGGGCGGCTGGCGGTGTTCGACATCGGCGGCGGGTCGCTGGAGATCGCGGCCGGGTCCGACGAGCGGCCCGATGTCGCGTGGTCGCTGCCGCTCGGGGCGGCCCGGCTGGCGCGCTCGGAGTTCGGCGCACGGCCCGATGACGAGCAGGTGCGCCAGATCCGGCGCCGGATCCGCACCGAGATCGCCCGTGACGCCGGCCATCTGCTGCGCGCCGGTACGACGCACCGCGCGTCGGCGACGTCCAAGACCTTCCGCTCCCTGGCGCGCATCTGCGGCGCTGCGCCGTCCGGCGACGGCCCGCTGGTGCCGCGGGTGCTGCCGCTCGACGAGCTGCGCGACTGGATCCCCAAGCTGATCGCCATGACGCCCGAGGAGCTCGCGGAGCTGCCCGGCGTCTCGCCGAGCCGCACGCACCAGATCGTTCCCGGCGCGCTGGTGGCCGAGGCCTGCATGGACATCTTCGACCTCTCCGAGCTGGAGATCTGCCCGTGGGCGCTGCGGGAGGGCGTCATCCTCGAGCGGCTCGACAAGCTCAGCGTCACCGACGAGCCATGACGTCCCGGGGGCGGCGCCCGAGAGTCGGGCTCTCCACCAGCTCGGTCTATCCCGAGTCGACCGCCCACGCCTTCGCGTACGCCGCGTCGGTCGGCTACGAGGCCGTCGAGGTGATGGTCGGCATCGACGCGCTCTCGCAGCAGGTCGACGCGGTCCGTCAGCTCTCCGAGCACCACGAGATCCCGATCTGCGCGATCCACGCGCCCTGCCTGCTGTTCACGCAGCGGGTGTGGGGCGTCGAGCCGTGGGGCAAGCTCGAGCGCTCCGCCGAGATGGCCCGCGCGGTGGGGGCGGAGGTGGTCGTCGTGCACCCGCCGTTCCGGTGGCAGCGGGAGTACGCACGCGACTTCGTCAACGGGATCGCCGCCCTGGAGGAGTCGTCGGGCATCTCGTTCGCGGTCGAGAACATGTATCCCTGGCGGGCCTCGCGGCGCCGGCTTGAGATGTACCTCCCCGGCTGGGATCCGTCGGACGAGACCTACGCCAACACCACGATCGACCTGTCCCACGCGGCGATCGCGCAGGACGACCCGATCGCGATGGCCGAGCGGCTCGGCGGGCGGCTGCGCCACATCCACCTCACCGACGGCACCGACTCCGCCAAGGACGAGCACCTGGTCCCGGGCCGAGGCGACATGCGGGCGGCCGACTTCCTCCAGCACCTGGCGGCGTCCGGCTTCGACGGCGAGGTGGTGCTCGAGATCAACACCCGGCGCTGCGCGGACCGTGAGGAGCGGGAGGCCGACCTGCGCGAGTCCCTGGAGTTCGCGATCGAGCACCTGAGCGCCGTACCGGTGGGGGAGGCGGACGGATCGTGACCATCGTCGAGCTCGCCGGGCTGCGCGTCGTCCGCGGCGGACGCGCGGTGCTCGACGGCCTCGACCTGTCCGTCGGTGCGGGCGTCACCGGCCTGCTCGGCCCGTCCGGATGCGGGAAGTCGACGCTGCTGCGCAGTGTCGTCGGCGTCCAGCGGATCGCGGCCGGCACGGTCACCGTGCTCGGCGAGCCCGCCGGCAGCCCGCCGCTGCGCGACCGGGTCGGCTATCAGACCCAGTCCTCCAGCGTGTACGACGACCTGACGGTCCTCGAGAACCTGCGCTTCTTCGCCCGGGTGCTGGGCCTTCCGCCCGCCGCCGCCGACTCCACCGTCGCCGCGGTCGACCTCGGCAGCCACCGCGACGCGGTGGTCGGGCGGCTCAGCGGCGGTCAGCGCTCCCGGGTCGGACTCGCCGTCGCCCTGCTCGGCAACCCCGAGCTGCTGGTGCTCGACGAGCCGACGGTCGGCCTCGATCCCGTGCTGCGACGCGACCTCTGGGCGCTCTTCAACCGGATCGCCGAGGCCGGCACCGCCGTCCTCGTCTCCAGCCACGTGATGGACGAGGCCGAGCGCTGCGACGGCCTGCTGCTCATGCGTGAGGGGCGGATCATCGCCCAGGGCACGCCGGTCGAGATCAAGGCCCGGCAAGGCGCGGCCGACATCGAGACCGCCTTCCTCGCGCTGGTCGAGGGCGTCGACCGGGACGGCGCCGCATGACGCCGCGGGTGACGCTCGCGATCGCCGTCCGCGTGCTGACCCAGCTCCGTCGCGACCACCGGACGCTCGCGATGCTGCTCGTCCTGCCGTGCCTGCTGCAGGTGCTGCTGTGGTGGATCTTCAACGGCAGCCCGCTGGTGTTCGACCGGATCGGGCCGGCCCTGCTGGCGATCTTCCCGTTCTTCGTGATGTTCCTGGTCACCAGCATCACCACGCTGCGCGAGCGCTCGAGCGGCACGTTGGAGCGGCTGTTCACGATGCCGATGGGTCGGCTCGACTTCCTCTGCGGCTATGCGCTGGCGTTCGGGGCGGTGGCCGCGGTGCAGGCGGCGCTCGCGGTGAGCGTGACGCTCGGCCTGCTCGACCTCCACATCAGCGGCCCTGCGGTGCTGCTGGGCGTCGTCGGCGTCGCCGACGCCGTGCTCGGTACGGCGCTGGGGCTGTTCGTGTCGGCCTTCGCGCGCACCGAGTTCCAGGCGGTGCAGTTCCTGCCCGCCGTCGTGGTGCCGCAGATCCTGCTCTGCGGGCTGCTCGTGCCCCGCGACGCGCTGCCGGCGTTCCTGGAGGCGGTCGCGGGTGTGCTGCCGCTCAGCTATGCCGTCGACGCCATGCAGCAGCTCGCGGCGACGACCGCGACCGGCCAGGTGTGGCGCGACGTCGGCATCGTCGCGGCCTTCGCCCTGGGGGCGCTGGCCCTCGGCGCGGCGACCCTCCGTCGCCGTACCGATTGAGGAAGGCCCCTACGTTGGGGCCTGTGCGCGCGGCGGACGGGATCCCGGTCACCGTCGACCACCTGGGCGGGCGGAGCATCCCGGCCGTCTCGGCGTACCGGACCCTCCTCGACCGGCTCTCCGACGCGGGCCTCGCGAGCGGCGCCGACATCATGATCCGGCCGGAGACGCTGGACGACCTGCCCGGCGACGCCCGCAGGATCTGCCTGACGGCGGCACATGCCGGCGCGACGGTGACGCTGGCGCCTGCGGCCGACGTGGACGCGGCTCTGGCGCTGGTGACCGCGCTGCGCCAGGACTTCCGGTCGACCGGGCCTACGTCCGCTGCCTCAAGGTGCTGCTCGGCGGTGAGGGCTACCCGATGATCGCCCCGCACGACCGACGGCTGATCGCGAGCGGCGAGCAGGTGCGGGTCCAGGTCGTCTACGGCAGCGACTGGTTCCGCCATCTCGTGGGGCGACTGGCGGAGCGTCCGGCCAACCTGTCACTGTTTCTCACGTCGTTGATCTCCAAGAAGTGAGCGAGCCAGACCCGTGACTGAGAAGCGGACCGCTGTCATCGGCGCCGGTGTGATGGGGGAGACCCTCCTGTCCGGCCTGATCCGAGCCGGCCGGAGCGCCGACCAGCTCGTCGTCGTCGAGAAGCGACCGGAGCGCGCCGCCGAGCTCGCCGCCAAGTACGGCGTGCAGGTGGTCGACCAGGTCGTCGCGGCCGCCGACGCCGAGACGGTCCTGCTGGTCGTGAAGCCGCAGGACATGGGCGACGTCCTCACCGAGCTCGGCCCGGCCCTGCGCCCCGGCCAGCTGCTCGTCTCGCTCGCCGCCGGCATCACCACCGGTTTCGTCGAGTCGCACGTGCCCGCGGGCGTCGCCGTCGTCCGGGTCATGCCGAACACGCCCGCGCTCGTCGACCAGGGCATGGCCGCGATCTCGCCCGGCACCCACTGCGACGAGAGCCACCTGGTCGAGGCCGAGGCGCTGATGGCCTCGGTCGGCAAGGTCGTCCGGGTGCCGGAGAAGCAGCAGGACGCGGTCACCGCGATCAGCGGCTCCGGCCCGGCCTACATCTTCTTCATCGTGGAGTCGATGATCGAGGCCGGCGTGCACCTCGGCCTGCCCCGTACCATCGCCCAGGAGCTCGTCGTCCAGACCCTCGTCGGGTCGGCCACCATGCTGCAGGAGACCGGCGAGCACCCGGCGGTGCTGCGCGAGCAGGTCACCTCGCCCGGCGGCACCACCGCGGCCGCGCTGCGCGAGCTGGAGATCCACCGGGTGCGGGCGGCGTTCCTGGCCGCGCTCGAGGCGGCACGCGACCGCTCGCAGGAGCTGGGCAGCTGAGCCGGGTCACCAGGCCGGAGGCGTGTTGACGTGAAGGGTGACCGAGTCGCCGGCTAGGGCCTCCCAGCGATGGGGGCTCTCGCTGCTGTGCCAGATGCTGTCGCCCTCCGCGAGCTCGTGCACCTCGCCGGCGACGAAGTAGCGCACCTGGCCGGAGACGACGAAGACGATCTCCTCGCCGGCGTGGCTGAAGGCCTCGAACCGGCCGCTGCCCGCCTCGGTCCGGTACAGGGTCGCCTGGAGTGCGGCGCCTGCGCGGGGGATGAGGGTCTCGGCGCGCGCCTGCAGTCCACCATTGGCCTCGGCCTGCAGGGCGGGACCCTCGCCGCTGCGCACCACGAGGGGCTTGGGGCCGGTCTCGCGCTGGAGGAGATCGACGATCTCGATATTCCAGAAGCCGGCGATCTTGCGCAGGTTGTCGACGGTCACGCCCGTCTGCCCGCGCTCGAGGCGGCTGAGGAAGGACTCGGTGAGGCCCACGCCTCGCGCGAGGTCCGCGAGGGACTGCCCGTGCGACTGGCGCAGCCCGCGGATCCGTCGTCCGAGCTCGATGGCGTCCTCGTCGTCATGGCCGGTCACTGCACCAGTATCGCCCCACTTGAGCCGAATGCAAAAAGATTGAATGCAGGGTCTTGATCCACATGCAAGTTCCTTGCATGATGTGCAACATGAAGCGATTCGACGGCCAGGTCGCCCTGGTCACGGGAGGCGCGTCCGGCATCGGTCGCGCGAGCGCCGAACGACTGGTCGGCGAGGGCGCGCGGGTCTGGGTCCTCGACCGCGACGGGACGCAGGCGCAGGCCGTCGCCGACGAGCTGCGCGCGGCCGGAGGGTCCGCCGAGGGCGCCGCGCTCGACGTCACCGACGCCGACGCCTTCGCCGGTCTCACCGACGAGATCCTCGGCCGCGAGGGGCGCATCGACGTCCTGGTCAACAACGCGGGCGTGACGCTGGCCGGAGCGGTGTGGGAGACGACCTCCGCGGACTGGGCCCAGGTGATCGGCGTCAACCTCACCGGGGTGTTCCACGGGATCAGGGCGGTCTTCCCGGCGATGATCAAGGCCGGTCGCGGCGCGATCGTGAGCACGTCGTCGGACGCCGGACTCGTCGGCTGGCCCGGGCAGGCGGCCTACTGCGCGAGCAAGAGCGGCGTGCTCGGACTGACCCGGGCATCGGCGATGGACGGCGCCGCCCACGGCGTCCGGGTCAATGCCGTCTGCCCCGGATTCACCCGCACGCCCTTGGTCGAACGATGGATCGCCGAGCGTCCCGACCCCGCCGAGGCGCTGCGGGAGATCGCGGCCGAGCAGCCGCTGGGCCGGGTCGCAGACCCGTCGGAGATCGCGGCCGCGATCGCCTTCCTCGCCTCCGACGAGGCGGGATTCATCACGGGTGTCGCGTTCCCGGTCGACGGCGGGGTCACCGCGCGATGAGCCACGAGCATCCCCGGGAAGGGTCACGCCTCGACGGCAAGGTCGCTCTTGTCACGGGAGCGGCGCAGGGCATCGGCGCCGCGGTCGCCGGACTCTTCCTCGCCGAGGGCGCCCGGGTCGTCGGGGTCGACCTCAACGGCGAGCGGCTGCGGGACGCCTGGCCGGACCGGGACGCCGGCCGGATGCTCACCGTCGCGGCCGACGTCTCCGTCGAGCAGGACGTCGTTCGCGCGGTGTCGGCGGCGACCGACGCCTTCGGGACGGTCGACGTCCTGGTCAACGTCGCCGGTGTCGCCGGACCTCAGTCAGCCGCGGGCGACACGCCGGTCGAGGACTGGGACCACACCCAGGCGGTCAACCTGCGCGGGACCTTCCTGACTGTGAAGCACTGTCTTCCCCACCTCGTCGAGCGGCAGGGATCCATCGTCAACATCGCGTCGGCGCTCGCGCTGGTGGGATGGCCGCAGGAGGCGGCGTACGGCCCGTCGAAGGCGGGGGTGGTGCAGTTCACCCGCGGCGTCGCACTCGACTACGCGCCGTACGTGCGGTCCAACTGCGTCTGTCCGGGCGCCGTCCGCACGCCCATGATCACGGCGGTGCTCGAGGGTCACCCCGACCCCGAGCAGGCTCTCGCCGAGTACGGCTCCATCCATCCCCTCACCGGTCGGCTCGCCGAGCCGATGGAGATCGCTCGGGCGGTCCTGTTCCTCGCGTCGGACGACGCCTCGTTCGTCACCGGCGTCGCCTTGCCGGTCGACGGCGGATTCACCGCTGCCTGAGATCTCGCGCAGCCTCCACGAAAGGGCTTCACGCATGTCTGCCAAGGATGAGTCCCACGCCGGCCTGCCCAGTGGCGCGCTCGGCGTCGTCGGCATCGTCGTCATGTCAGCCGTCCTCATGGGACCGGCCATCTCGCTGTTCTTCAACAGTCCGGTCATGGCCGCCACCGCCGGCGCCGCACTGCCGCTCGCGTTCCTGGCGTCCATGGTCGGGATCCTGTTCACCGCCTACGCGGTGGCCCAGTACGCCGCGAAGATCGCCTCGGCCGGCTCCTTCTACGGATTCGTCCAGCGCGCCGCCGGCTCCCGCCTCGGCTTTCTGGTCGGTTGGTCGACCTTCGGGGCGTACTTCGGCGCGACCATCGGCGGCGGCCTCATCACGGGTGCCTTCCTGTCCTCGATCGTCGAGGCCGACTTCGGCGTCAGCGTCTCCTACTTCTGGTGTGCGTCGGTCGTCTTCGTGCTGACGGTCGCGCTCTCGATCCGCGGGATCAAGCTCTCCGAGCGCTTCAGCATCGTGATGCTGGCCATCGAGCTGGTCGCGATCGCGGTCGTCATCGGCGCGATCTTCGTCCACGGCGGGGCGGAGGGCTTCAGTGCCGCGCCGCTGGATCTCGGCGACAGCAGCCTCTCCGGGATCCGGCTCGCGATGGTGTTCGGCGTCTTGTCGTTCGTCGGCTTCGAGATCTCGGCGACCCTGGCCGAGGAGACCCGCAACCCGCTGCGGAGCGTGCCGATCGCCGTCCTGGGATGCACCGTCGTCGTCGGCCTGATCTATATCGTCGGCAGCTATGCCGTGGTGATCGGCTACGGCCCGTCCCACATCGACCAGCTCGCCAGTGACGCGTCGTCCTTCGACACGCTCGCCCGCCAGTACGCCGGCCCGATCCGCCCGCTGGTCGACCTGATCCTCATCAACTCCCTCATCGGCGCGGAGATCGCGGTGGTCAACAGCTTCGCGCGGGTGGCGTTCGCGTTGGGGCGCGAAGGCGTCATTCCCGCCGCGTTCGGCTCGATGAGCCGGCGCCACCGCACGCCGCACGTCGCCCTCATCGCGGGCGGAGTCGCCGGCGTGACGGTCACGCTGCTGCTGTCGCTCAGCGGCGTCGACGGGCTGACGGCGTACACCTATGTGTCGACTCCCGCGAGCCTGCTGCTCATCCTGGTCTTCATCGCGTCGAACCTGTGCCTGGCGCGCTTCTACCGGCGCCAGCACCACCACGAGTTCCGTGTGCTCAAGCACGTCGTCGTCCCCGTCGCCGGTTCGCTGGTGCTCGTGATCCCGTTGGCGGCGCAGTTCTATCCCGCGCCTCCGGCTCCGCTGAACCAGCTCCCGCTCTACGCTGCGGCCTGGATCGTCATCGGGGTGGTGCTCCTCGTGGTCAACCGCCGCCGCATCGACGCGCTCGACGCCCCGTTCAGTGCGGAGGACCAGCCCGAGGAGGCAACCCGATGACCACGCGCCACCACCAGCTGCCGGACGGCACGCGACTCGCCTACACCGAGGCCGGTCAGGGGCGCCCCGTCGTCCTGCTCCACGGCGTGCTCGGGTCGCGCCGCTTCTACGAGCGCAACGTCGACGCGCTCGCGCAGCGGTTCCACGTGTTCGCCCTCGACTTCCGCGGCCACGGCGACTCGAGCGACAGCCAAGGCGGCAACACCGTCGCGCAGTACGCGCTCGATCTCGAGCACTTCCTGCACAGCCACGATCTCGACGGCGCCGTCGCCGTCGGCTGGTCGATGGGCAACTTCGTGATCTGGGAGTACCTGTCCCAGTTCGCGGGCTCGAGCCGCATCGCCGCTCAGATCTGCGTCTCCCAGGGGCCGATGGACCTGAAGGCGGACGGATGGGAGCACGGCTTCACCGACCGCCTCGGCCTGCGCGACCTGATCCGGTCGGCGCAGGGCGACTACCGCGCCGTCTGTGCCGAGGTCGCGACGATCTTCACCAAGGAGCTGCCGTCGGAGGCGGACCAGGCGTGGATGGTCGAGGAGGAGCTCAAGGTGCTCCCCAACACCGCCGCCTGCATCCTGGCGGACCAGACCCAGCGCGACTATCGAACCGTCATCCCCGACCTCACCGTCCCGGTCCTCGCCGTGTGGGGGCGCGACGAGAAGTGCCTGCCCGTCGCGGCCGGCGTCTGGGTCGCCGACAGCGCGAAGGACGCCGAGCTGGTCGTCTTCGAGGACAGCGGGCACATGCCGATGTGGGAGGAAGCCGATCGCTTCAACCGGCTCGCGACCGACTGGATCGACGCGCTCGACCCCCAGGTCTAGGCGACCTCGGACAGCCCGCGCACCGCTGTCACGCGCACGCCCGCCCGGCGCGCGTCGTAGCGGCCGTAGCGGTCGAGCAGCCGGGCCTGCAGCCCGGCCCGCTGCGCGCCGACGACGTCGTGCCGCAGTGAGTCGCCGACCATGAGCGTCGCCGCGGGGTCGGCGCCGAGCGCCGCGCAGGCGGTCAGGTAGGAGCGCGGGTCGGGCTTGGCCGCGGGCAGTGCGGACGAGGCGAACACCGGCACGTCGTCGCGCAGCAGGCCGGTGCGCCGCATCTTCTCGGTCTGGATGGCGAGCTCGCCGTTGGTGAGGACGCCGACCGGCAATCCCGCCCGCCGCGCCCGCTCGATCGCGGCCGCGGCGTCGTCGAACGCCCGCCAGGACGCGCGGTAGTAGCCGAGGAAGCCGGCGTAGACGTCGTCGGCGAGCGCGTCGTCGGCGAGGTCCCAGCTCGGCAGGAAGTCACGGATCCGCGCCCGCCGGTGCTCGACGTAGGTGATCTCGCCGCGCTGGGCGCGCTCGTAGTGGCGCGCCTCCAGCGTGAACCAGCGCTCCACGTGCTCCTCGAGATCGGACGCCGTCTCGGCCACCCCGAGGCTGGTGAGCCAGGCCCGCAGGCCGCGATCGGCCGCGCCGCGGTGATCGACCAGCGTGTCGTCCAGGTCGAGGAGCAGGGCCCGGAACGTCATGGACCGCAGTCTGCCAGCGCCCGCCGACACCGCTCACAGGCCCATGGCGGCCCGGGCGGCGGCCAGGACCGGCGCGGTCACCTCCCGGCAGTGCTCGGCGCCGCGGCGATAGACCTCGTGGACGTACGACGGGTCGGCGGCGAGGTCGGCGTACCGCTTGCGGATCGGGTCGAGCTCGGCGACGACGGCGTCGGTGACCGCCGACTTGAGCGCGCCGTAGGTCGTGACGCCGTCGGGCGAGCCGCCGCAGGCGACCAGGATCTCCAGCAGGTTGGTGACGCCCGGCTTGGCCTCCCGGTCGGCGCGCACCGCGTCGGGCCCGGTGTCGGAGTCGGTGACGGCCCGCGCGATCTTGCGTCGTACGACGTCGGGCGGGTCGAGCAGCGCGATCGAGCCGGCGTCGGCGCCGGACTTGCTCATCTTGCTGGTGGGGTCGGCGAGGTCCATCACCCGAGCACCCGCCGGCGGGACGGTGATCTCGGGGACGGCGAAGACCTCGCCGTAGGTCGTGTTGAAGCGGAGCGCGAGGTCGCGGGCGAGCTCGATGTGCTGGCGCTGGTCGTCGCCGACCGGGACCTGCTCGGCGCCGTACAGCAGGATGTCGGCGGCCATCAGCACCGGATAGGTCGACAGCGAGACGCGCACCGACTCCTGGCGCCGCGACTTCTCCTTGAACTGGATCATGCGGCCCAGCTCGCCCGTCGTGGCGACGCACTCCAGCAGGTAGGACAGCGCGGTGTGGGTCGGCACCTGGCTCTGCCGGAAGAGCGTGGCCCGGTCGAGGCCGACGGCGAGCAGGAGCGTGCTCTGCTCGGCGATCGCGGTGCGGAGCGCGTCGGGGGAGCGCGGCGTGGTGAGCGCGTGCAGGTCGGAGAGGCCGTAGAAGCACTCGGCGTCGTCCTGGGCGGCGCGCATCGGGCGCAGGGCGCCGAGCAGGTTGCCGAGGGTGAGGCGTCCGCTCGGGGTGAGCAGGGAGAGGCGTCGGGACATGTGGAGCTCCTGGGACGAGGGCCCACGGGCGGCCGCGCACGGTCGCTCTCGGAGAAGCAGAACGGCCGCCCGTGGGCGGCCGGTGAGAGGTGTGTCGAGGAGGCGGCCGCCGTCAGGCGCGCCACCAGCAGAAGGTCATCGGGATCGACACGCCCTCAGCGTACGACGGGCTTGGTCGGCCGTGGCAGCGTGGATGCATGGCCTATCGCGAACCAGTCTCGGTCAAGGCGACACGCCGGGGCCTCAAAAGTTTCACTGAGCAATCTCTTCCCCATGCGTCACATCTGGCCCTATTCTCACGCAGAGGCGTCCGCAGGGTTCACAGCTGGGGAAGGCGGTGACGGACGCGCAGAAAGCGTGGTCAGTCATGGCTCCTACGTCGCGCGAGCGCACCGAGTCCCTTCCGGACCCCAAGTTCCTCACCATCGCCGAGGTCGCCGCGGTCATGCGCGTCTCGAAGATGACCGTCTACCGCCTCGTCCACAACGGCGACCTGCCGGCGGTCCGCGTCGGCCGCTCGTTCCGGGTGACCGAGGACGACGTCAACGAGTACCTGCGCAAGTCCTTCTACTCCGCGGGCTGAGGCACTTCCTGACGAAAACCTGCGCTTCCTGGCCGTTGCAACCGTCAGGAAGCGCAGGAATCCCCGCTGAAGCGGGGATTCCGACGCGGGTCCGCGGGTGCGATCTTCGTCCCATCTCCTGCGCTGATTCACCGCGGTCACGCGGTGGCGGATAGGCTGACCCGGTGCTCCGGGGTCTACCCGGTGCGTCGTACGTCCGCCGAGCGCCTCTGCTCGGCGATCTGGAGAGGTTCCACGTGGGTTCTGTCATCAAGAAGCGCCGCAAGCGCATGGCGAAGAAGAAGCACCGCAAGCTGCTGAAGAAGACGCGCGTTCAGCGTCGCAAGCTCGGCAAGTAGCCCGAGCCGCTCGGGGCGGAATCGCCGTGCCGGCGCGCTGCTGCGCGCGCCGGCCTGATCCGAGGAGTCGGTAGAGATGGGCGCCGGACGCACGGTCCTCGTCACCGGGGTCTCTCGTGACCTCGGGCGCACGCTTGCGCGCACGCTTGCCACCGACCCCGGGATCGACCGCGTCATCGGCGTCGACGTCGTACCCCCACGGGGCGACCTCGGCGACGTGACGTTCGTGCGCGCCGACATCCGCAACCCGGTCATCGCGAAGGTCATCGCGAAGGAGGACGTCGACACCGTCGTCCACATGAGCGTGATCGCGACCCCAGGCTCCGCCGGTGCCCGCGGCACCATGAAGGAGCTCAACGTCATCGGGACGATGCAGCTCCTCGCGGCCTGCCAGAAGGCCGAGGGGGTGCGCACCCTCGTGGTGAAGTCCTCGACGACGGCCTACGGCGCCAGCAGCCGCGACCCCGCCATGTTCACCGAGGACATGGAGCCGCGGCGTCCCCCGCGCTCGGGCTATGCCAAGGACGTCGCCGAGGTCGAGCAGTACGTGCGCGGCTTCGCGCGCCGCCGTCCCGACGTCAACGTGACGCTGCTGCGGTGCGCCAATGTCGCCGGCCCACGCGTGGTCAGCCCGGTGATGTCGTACTTCCGGCTCCCGGTCATCCCGACCGTGCTCGGCTTCGACCCGCGGCTGCAGTTCCTGCACGAGACCGACCTCTACCGGGTGCTGCGGCACGCCGTCCAGGCCGACCGCCCGGGCACCTTCAATATCGCCGGCGACGGCCTCCTCATGCTCTCCCAGGCGCTGCGCCGGGCCGGACGGACCACCGTCCCGGTGCCCGGCTTCGCCTTCGGCGGCATCGGCTCGGCCCTCAAGTCGGCGCGGGTCGCCGACCTCTCGCCCGAGCTGGTCGCCTTCTTGACCTACGGGCGCGGGGTCGACACGACCCGGATGCGCACCGAGCTCGGCTTCGAGCCGCGCTACACCACGGCCGACGCGTTCGCGGAGTTCGCCGCGACGCTGCCGCCCGGCGGCCGCCGGGTCGAGCGGGTGCTCGACGCGCTGGCCGACCACCTCCCGCCGGTCAGCGACGACCGTCCCGCCCAGCTCACCGTCGCTGGAGGCCACGATGGCTGACGCCGAGATCATCCCGATCGGCACCCGCGGCCAGCCCGGCCGCGGCACGGGCAAGCGGCCCTCGGCCGCCGCCCGCGGGCTCGCGCCCAAGACGACCACCCCGCCGCGCAAGGCGCCGGCGACGAAGGCCGCCGAGCCGAAGCCGACCGCCGAGCCGAAGCCGGCCGCCGAGCGGCCCGCCGACGACGCCCCGGTGATCGAGACCGCGGCGGTCGACGACGTCCCCGCGGTGCCGGCCGAGAGCGCCCCGGCGCCCGCCCGCACCGACGAGCGCGGCGCCGGCCCGCTCGCCGGGATCCCGGTCGGCGACTGGCTGGCCGCCTTCCAGCACGCCAGCAAGGAGCTCTTCGGCGACCAGTGGGAGCCCCAGCTGGCCCGCTTCCTGGCGTTCCTGCGCCGCCGCGTCACCGGTGAGTACGTCGTCGACGAGTACGGCTTCGACGCCGAGGTCACTGAGCGCTTCTTCATGGCCGCGCTGCGCCCGATCGCGCAGAAGTGGTTCCGGATCGAGGTCCGCGGCGTCGAGAACATCCCGGCCGAGGGCGGCGCCCTGGTCGTCTCCAACCACTCCGGCACGATCCCGGTCGACGGCCTGATGACGATGGTCTCGATCCACGACCACGCGGGCCGCTACCTGCGCCCGCTCGGCGCCGACCTGGTCTTCCGGTTGCCCGTCGTCGGCACCCTCGCCCGCAAGGGCGGCGCCACCTTGGCCTGCAACGAGGACGCCGAGCGGATGCTGCGCGGCGGTGAGCTGGTCGGCGTGTGGCCCGAGGGCTTCAAGGGCATCGGCAAGCCGTTCGCCGACCGCTACAAGCTGCAGCGCTTCGGCCGCGGCGGCTTCGTTTCCGCGGCGCTGCGCACCGGTGTCCCGATCATTCCGCTGTCGGTGGTCGGCGCCGAGGAGATCTACCCGCTGGTCGGCAACATCCCGTCCCTGGCCCGCCTGCTCGGCGTGCCCTACATCCCGATCACGCCGCTCTTCCCGTGGCTCGGCCCGCTCGGCCTGGTGCCGCTGCCGTCGAAGTGGCTGCTCGAGTTCGGCGAGCCGATCCGCACCGACGAGTACGACGCCGGCGCGGCCGAGGACCCGATGCTGGTCTTCAATGTGACCGACCAGGTGCGCGAGACGATCCAGCAGACGCTCTACAGCCTGCTGATGCAGCGCGAGTCCGTCTTCCGCTGACCCGCCTGGTCGGCTACTTGGGCGTGGTGCCGAGCAGCCCGCCGAGCACACCGCTGACACCGTCGATCAGCGTGCCGGTGAGCGACGGGGGAGGCGTGGTCGAGCCGTCGGTCGGCTTCGAGCCGCCGGTCTTGCCGCCACCGGTGAGGCCGCCGACGCCGTTGGTGATGCCCTTGACCGTGTTGCCGAGGGTGCCGCCGATGGTGCCCGGGGACGGCGTGCCGCCCGGCGTCGGGACGTCGATCGGCGGGACGAGCGGAGCGTCGGTGGCGCCGTCGGCCGGCGGGGTCGGCTGCTGGCCCTGCGGCTTGGCGGGCTTCTTCGGCGCAGTGATGTCGGAGACCGACGCGGGGCCGGGGACGTCGCCGCTCAGCAGGTCCGCGCTCAGCGGCTGCAGGGCGAAGGTCGGCATCTCGGTGACCGCGCCGTCGGCGCAGCTCGGGCAGGCCTCCCAGGCGGAGGCGTCGATCTGCTTGATGGTCTGGCTCGCGGTGATGAGCATCGGGCGGCTGGCGGCGGGGGCGATCGGGCCCAGGCCGCCGAGGCGGTCCATGCTGTCGCGGGCGAAGGCGCGCAGGTCGGCGATCAGCTCGGCCTTGCCGGTCGTGCCGTAGTCGTCGAGCGAGAACTCGGAGGCCTGGTTGGCCTGGTCGGCGAAGTCCTGCAGCGTCGCGTTGATCGCGTCGGCGTCGGCGCCGCGGGCGGTGAGCGCCTCGGCCTCGTCGAGCCGGGACTCGGCGTGCGCGATGAGCGTGTCGGCCTTCGACGCGTCGTCGGACTGCAGGTTGGTCTGGGCGTTCTCGAGCGCCCGCTTGACCGGGTAGAGGACGTCGCCGGGCAGGGCGTCCTGCGAGGCCATCGCCATCGAGCCGGTGGCGGCGACGACGGCGAAGCCGCCGATGACCGCGGCGAGACGACGCTCGCGGGCGCCCCGGCGCTGCCGCGGCGTGAGCCGGGCGGCGAGGTCGCTGTCGGCGCGGGCCGGCTCACGCTCGGCGGCCGCGACCAGCTGGGTGCGCAGCGAGGCGACGAACTCGGGACGGGCCTCGACCGGCGGCAGCGCGCGCAGCGACGCCACGACCTCGAGCAGGTCGGCGTACGCCTGGCTGTCTCCGGTGCGACCGGAGAGCAGCTCGTCGAACTCCTCAGCCCCGCGCATCACAACGTCCGTCCTCGTGTCTGGTTCCTGCGAAGATCCAACGACGTGAGGGTCCCGCTGGTTACGGTCCGATCGGACGGAGCCGCATAGTCACGATTGATCATCGCAGCCCCTCCGGCATCAGCTTGGCGAGGTTGCGCACGCCACGGAGCTGGAGCTGCTTGATCGCGCCGTCGCTGCGGCCCAGGGCGGCCGCCGTCTCGGCGATGCTCATCCCCTGCAGGAAGCGCATGATGAGGCAGTCGCGCTGCTCGTTGGGGAGCTTGGTGAGCGACTCGAGCAGGATCTCGTTGGTGAGGCTGGCGAGGACGGCGTTCTCAGGGCCCTCGGTCGCGTCGTCGTGCTGGCCCATGTCCTCGGTCGTCATCTCCAGGCGGGTGCGGCCCGCCTTGAAGTGGTCGGTGGCGAGGTTGCGGGCGATGGTCATCAGCCAGGCGCCGAAGTCCTTGCCCTGCCAGCGGAAGGACGACATGTTGCGCAGCGCGCGGAAGAAGGTCTCGGAGCAGAGGTCCTCGGCGACGACGACCGAGCGGGTCCGGTAGTAGAGGAACCGGTAGACTGACGGCTGGTAGTGGTCGTAGAGCTGCCCGAACGCCTCGGCGTCGCCGCCGCGGGCGAGCTCGACGAGGGCGATCAGCCGCTCGCGGGCCTCGGGGGAGTCCTCGGAGGAGGTGGCGAGCGTGGCGTCGCCGTATCCCTCGGCGGGGGAGCGCTCGTAGCCGTCGTCCTCGACCTGGGCCTCGCTGAGCAGCCAGCCCTCGGCGCGGTGGGACGAGGGGCCGGCCGCGAAGGCGCCGGCGCCGGCGCCGGCGAGCGCGGGAGTCAGGGCAGGGGTCAGCGCGGCGAGAACGGCGGCGCGCAGGGCGTACAGCCCACGCGCGACGTCATAGCGCTGCCCGGTCATGCCGGTCCCCTCCCTCTTGCCCCCTCGCGGGATACTACGGCCGATCCTGGCGCACGGGTAGCAGAATCGGTGAACCCGTCATCACAGGGTGGACACCGGGTGGACACGGGTGGACCCGCGACCCTACTCGGCGGTAGGGAGAGGGCGTCCGGCGTCACCGTCGGGGTCAGAGGTGCTTGCCGACCTGGCGCTTGATGACCGCTCCGGCGACCGCGGCCCCCGTGGCGGCGGAGCCGACGATGAGCCCGGCGCGGGCCGCCTTGCGCCCGGTGCGGTAGTCGCGGATCCGCCAGCCCGCCGCGCGGGCGTGCGCGCGCAGCTTGGCGTCGGGGTTGATGGCGCACGGGTCGCCGACCAGGCTCAGCATCGGCAGGTCGTTGTAGGAGTCGCTGTAGGCCGAGCACAGGGAGAGGTCGAGGTCCTCCCGGTCGGCGATCGCCTGGACCGCCACCGCCTTGGCCGGGCCGTGCAGCATGTCGCCGACGAGCTTGCCGGTGTAGACGCCGTCGACGTGCTCGGCGACGGTGCCCAGGGCGCCGGTGAGTCCGAGCCGGCGGGCGATCAGGCTGGCGATCTCGATCGGCGCGGCGGTGACCAGCCAGACCCGCTGGCCCTGGTCGAGGTGCATCTGGGCGAGCGCGCGGGTGCCCGGCCAGATCCGGTGTGCCATCGCCTCGTCGAAGATCTCCTCGCCGACCTCCTCGAGCTCCTGCACGGTGTGGCCGGCGATGAAGGCGAGCGCGGAGTTGCGGGCCTCGGCGACGTGCTCGGGGTCCTCGACGCCGACGACGCGGAAGTAGGCCTGCTTGTAGGCCGCGCCGAGGATGTCGCGGGTGGTGAAGAACTTGCGCCGGTAGAGGCCCCGCGCCAGGTGGAAGATGCTCGCGCCCTGCATCACCGTGTTGTCGACGTCGAAGAACGCCGCGGCCCGGGTGTCGGCGGG
>NZ_BAABAC010000013.1:175348-189632 GCF_039537225.1 Nocardioides ginsengisoli | reverse complement strand
CGCTGCTGGAGGTTCAGCCGGCGGGGTCGGTCGGCGGGTGCCATGGCGCAACCCTAGTGGGCCGCGGGGTCCTGCGGAGTCCGGCCGAAGACGTCATCTCGCACGCGTAGGATCCCCCCATGTCGCAGCCGGACGCTCCTGTCACGCCCGACGTGGCCGCCCTCGTGGCCGAGGCCGCGGCCGATCTGCCCGACCGGCTGGCGGTCGTCGAGGCCGGCGGTCGCGGACTGACCTGGGCCGAGCTCGACGAGGAGGTGAGCCGGGTCGCGACCGGGCTCGGTACGGCGGGCGTGCTCGCCGGGCACCGGGTGCTCTTCGCGCTCGGCAACCGGCTCGAGTTCGTCACGACGTACCTCGGGGTGCTGCGGGCGCAGGCGGTCGCGGTGCCGGTCAACCCGGGCTCGACCCCCGCCGAGCTGGCCGGGATGCTCGTCGACTCCGGTGCCCGGATGGCGATCGCCGACGACGCGACGGCCGACGCGGTGCGCGAGGCGATCGGCCGCACCGAGGTCGCCGCCGCGGCACGCGACGAGGGCCGGCCGCTGCCGCGGATCGTGCGCGTGGGCGGCGCGGCCGCCCCCGACGAGCTCGCCTACGACGACCTGCGCGCCCCCGACCCGACGCCGGTCCCGCCGCTGCAGGACCCGGAGAAGCTCGCCGTCCTGCTCTACACGAGCGGCACGTCGGGCCTGCCCCGCGCGGCGATGCTCACCCACCGCGCGCTGCTCGCCAACGTCGAGCAGGTCGCGACCGTCGAGCCGCCGATGATCCACCCCGACGACGTCGTCCTCGGCGTCCTCCCGCTGTTCCACGTCTACGGCCTGGGTGCGGTGCTCGGCGGCGTGATCCGGCACCGCGCCAAGCTGGTGCTGACCGACCGCTTCGACCCCGAGGGCACGCTCGACCTGATCGAGGACGAGGCGTGCAGCGTCGTCCCCGTCGCGCCGCCCGTGTTCGCCGCCTGGCGCGGCCTCGACGCGTTGGCCGAGCGGCTCGGCCCGGTGCGGATGATGCTGTCCGGCTCGGCGCCGCTCGCGGCCGAGACGGTCGAGGAGTTCAGCGCCCTGGCCCAGGTCCCGATCCACCAGGGCTACGGGCTCACCGAGGCGTCGCCGGTGGTGACCAGCACGCTGCAGTCCGACGAGGTGAAGGCCGGCTCGGTCGGCGCGGCGCTCGAGGGCATCGACCTGCGGCTGGTCGACGAGGAGGGCGTGCCGCTCGACGGCAGCGCTGCCGACGACCCGGGCGAGATCCAGATCCGCGGCCGGAACCTGTTCAGCGGCTACTGGCCCGACGGCGCCGACGGACCGGGCGACGACGGCTGGTGGTCGACCGGCGACGTCGGCTTCCTCGACGGCGACGGCGACCTCTTCCTCGTCGACCGGGTCAAGGAGCTGATCATCGTCTCCGGCTTCAACGTCTACCCGACCGAGGTCGAGGCGGTGCTCGCCGAGGTCGAGGGCATCCGCCAGGCGGCGGTGCTCGGCACGCCCGACGAGCGCACCGGCGAGGCCGTGGTCGCCTATGTCGTGCCCGGCGACCCGGCGGCCGACCACGACGCGTTGGTGGCCGCGGTCCGCGCGCGGGCCGAGGAGCTGCTGGCGCCGTACAAGCGCCCGGGCCGCATCGAGGTGGTCGACGCGCTGCCGCGCACGGTGACCGGCAAGATCCGCAAGGGCCAGCTGCGCGGCCAGGAGCGGCGCAAGGCGCTGGGGATCCTCGAATGAGCGCCCGGGTCACGCTCTACAGCCGGCCCGGCTGCCACCTGTGCGACGACGCGCGGGCGGTGATCGAGGCGGTCTGCGCCGAGCTGGGTGAGAGCTACGAGGAGTTCTCGATCGACGACGACCCGGCTCTCGCCGACCGGTTCGCCGAGGAGATCCCGGTCACCTTCGTCGACGGCAAGCAGCACGATTTCTGGCGGGTCAGCCCGGATCGCCTCCGCAGGGCCCTTCACCCCTGACCGTATTCTCGGGCCCATCATGGGCCTGTCTCCTCGTCTGCCCGCACGTGCCAGGTGGCTCGTGGGGCTCGTCGCCGGTGTCGCGGTCGTCGTCGTGCTGCTCCTCAGCCACGGCTTCGGGCGCGCGGTGCCGACGAACAACTACCGGCCGCCGCTCCCGCCGGACGCGCTCGCGACCGGCTGCTTCCCGCTGCCCGACGGCGCGCTGCTCGACGTACCGCACCAGATCCGGCAGGACGGCAACGTCGCGACCGCCACGGGCCCGCGGCGCCGGCTGGTCGGCCAGTTCGACCTGATCGGCCGGGACGCGGCGCTCGACAAGATGGTCGAGGCGTTCACTCGGGTCGGCTTCGTCGCCGGCACGCCGGAGGACGACGGCGACCTGCGTGCCGTCCGGCTGACCAAGGGGAGCGAGACGGTGACCGTCTCGGCCGCCCCGTATCCACACACCGGCCCCGGCAGTCTGGTCCGCGGCCAGTTCGTCATGGACCTGCCGGTCATCACCGCCGCGAAGGACGACCCCGTGTGCAGCGACCCGAAGTCGACCAAGCGCTGGAACGGCGACCAGGTGATGCCCCAGTGAGCGCCCTGACCCGTCGCCTGCCCGCGGCGCCGGTCCTGCTGGGCTGGCTGGTCGTCGCGCACGTGGTGCTGAAGATCCTGGTCTTCCCGCTGGTCATGAACGTGCCCGGGCACGGCGACGAGCAGGCCTACCTCAACGGCGCGATGGCGCTGTCGAACACGATCCGCGACCTCGCCGGGGCCACGACGCCCCACTGGGCCGAGCTCGACCGCAACTTCGTCGCCTCCGGCTGGTTCATGCCGGGCATGTCGATCGTGGTCGCGCCGCTCTACCTGGTCGTCCCGGACGCCGGGCCGGGGCTGGTCCGGCTCTACATCGGCGTGCTCATGCTCATCCTGTTCGTGCTCGTGCTGCGCCGGGTCTCGGCGACGCTCGGGCCGAAGTGGGCGGTCGTGATCGCGGTGTTCCCGGGCCTGGTGCCGATGTGGGTGATCTTCACCTACGGCGCCTGGGGCGACACCGCCGCCGGGCTGCTGATGGTGCTCGTGTCGCTGCGGCTGATCGAGATGTTCCGCGGCTTCCGCAAGGGCGAGGCGCCGTCGATCAAGGACGGCGCCGTGCTCGGCCTGCTCAGCATCGCCGCGCTCTACCTGCGCTCCAGCACCTCGATCCTGCTCGCCGGGCTCGGCGTCGTCACGCTGATCGCCGCCGTCGTCCTGCTGCGCGGGAAGGTGCTGCGCCGGGCGCTCGGGGCCGCCGCCGTCGCGGGCGTGCTCTTCGTCGCGCTGCTCGCGCCCTGGTCGGCGTACGCCTCGCACGTGCTCGGCGGCCGGGTGATCACCACGACCACCGTCCCGACCGTCGAGGCCAACACCTTCGGCGACCGCTCGCAGGTCTGCTTCGGCAAGTGCGACCCCGACAGCACGCTGTGGTTCCGCCCGCTGCGCTACGCCCGCGAGGTCGGGCGGGCGACGGGCACCAGCGAGGTCGACGTCCTCAAGCAGATGTCGGACTACGCGCTGGCCGACGTGACGGTCGGCGGCTATCTCGAGCAGGTCGACCACAACCTGGCGGCGTACGCGCTGCAGCCCGCGATCTTCATCGAGCACCTCACGCCCGAGGGCGGCCGCGGGACCTTCGGGTCGATCGGGGCGGGCGCGGCCGAGATCGCGACCTGGCTCCTCTACTTCCCGGTGCTGCTGCTCGCCGCCGCCTCGCTGGTGACGGTCGCGCGCCGCAGCCTGGAGGCGCGGGTGCTCGACGTCCTCGTCAAGCTCGTGCTCGGCGCGCTGCTCGTGCAGCCGTTCGTGCACGTCGCTGGCGGGCGCTACTGGACGACCGCCGGGCCGTTCTTCGCCATCGCCGCGACGATCTTGGTGCGCGAGCGGTTGATCGGCACGCGCCGGATGCGGCCCCCGGACGACGGCGTCCTCACCGCCACCGACGCCCGGATCGTCACCTGGCTGGGCCGGATCCAGGTGTTCCTCGCCACCGCGGTCGCCGTCGTGGCGATCGTCCTCGCCGCTTCCACCGTCTTCTAGGGTCGTGAACATGGCTGACGCTGATCGCCGCCGGATCGCCTACGTCCTCCCCGTCTACAACGAGGAGGAGAACATCGGCGTCTTCCACGCGGCGCTGGTGGAGGCCACCAAGGCGCGGCCCGACCTCGACTTCGAGTTCGTCTATGTCGACGACGGCTCGCGCGACGCCTCGCTCGAGCGGCTGGTCGAGCTGCGCGGGCTCGACTCGCGGGTGAGCGTCGTCCAGTTCTCGCGGAACTTCGGCCACCAGCTCGCGGTGACGGCCGGTCTCGACCTGGTCGCCCGGGCCGGCGACGCCGACGCGGTGATCGTCATGGACACCGACCTGCAGGACCCGCCCCGGGTCAGCCTCGAGATGATCGAGCGCTGGGAGGACGGCGTCGACGTCGTCTACGCCCAGCGCCGCACCCGCAAGGACACGCCCTTCAAGCGGGCCACCGCGTGGGGCTTCTACTGGGTGCTCGACCGGCTCGCCTCGATCGAGATCCCGCGCAACGTCGGCGACTTCCGGCTCATGGACGCCCGGGTCGTCGCCGAGGTGGCGCGCTACCGCGAGCACGACCGCTTCCTGCGCGGCATCGTCGCCCACGTCGGCTTCCGCCAGGAGGCGCTGCTCTTCGACCGCGACGAGCGGCACGCCGGCGAGACCGGCTACCCGCTGCGCAAGATGCTCAACTTCGCCGCCAGCGGCATCCTCGGCTTCTCGACGACGCCGCTGAAGATGATCTCGCGCTTCGGCTTCGCGATCTCGGCGTTCAGCCTGCTGCTCGGCTGCTACGTCCTCTACGTCCGGCTGTTCCGCCCCGACGAGTCGGTGCCCGGCTGGGCCTTCCTCGGCGTCGGCATGTTCATGCTCAGCGGCATCCAGCTGATCATGATGGGCGTCATCGGCAGCTATCTGGGCCGGGTCTACGTCGAGGCGCA
Organism: Nocardioides ginsengisoli; assembly: GCF_039537225.1. Taxonomy (NCBI): domain Bacteria; kingdom Bacillati; phylum Actinomycetota; class Actinomycetes; order Propionibacteriales; family Nocardioidaceae; genus Nocardioides; species Nocardioides ginsengisoli. The sequence continues at coordinate 184,681 of NZ_BAABAC010000013.1, read as the reverse complement.
GGACCGACCCCTCTACACGCTCGCGATGGTCGCCCGCGACGCCTCGCCCGACGGCTCCGCCGGGCCGCGGGGGCACGCTCGGTGAGGCACCGGGCGACCGCCGTACGGTTCGCGGCGGTGGGGGTGTGCAACACCGCCATCGACACGGTGGTCTTCGTGCTGCTGCACGGGGCGCTCGGCATCACCCTCGCCAACTTCGTCTCGACCAGCGCCGGCATGGTCTTCAGCTTCGTGGTCAACGGACTGTTCACCTTCCGCGCCGAGCGGCTGACGCTGCGCCACGCGCTCCTCTTCGTGGCCTCGACCGGGCTGGTCATGTGGGTCGCGCAGCCGCTGCTCATCCACGGGTGGCTGTGGGCGCAGTCGTCGATCTGGTTCGCCAAGCTGGCCTCGATCGGGTGCAGTCTGGTGCTCAACTTCGTGGCCTACCGCTACGTCGTCTGGCCGGCTGAGCACCGGGGCGAGGAGACCCCCGCGCGAGCGTGATGTGACCCATCTCCAGTTGCGCTCTCGCCCATTTTGTTCTCACGTTCACAAACTCCTACAGTGATCGAGTCGGGCCCCACTGAACCGCTGGGCACGACTGGAAAGCGGAGCTGTGACCACACGGAGTTCGACGGATGCCGCCCGGGTCATCCCGGAGGCCACGGTCGCCCGGTTGCCCGTCTACCTGAGGGCGCTGACGGCGCTGGCCGACGACGGCATTCGCACCTGCTCGAGCGAGGACCTCGCGACCGCAGCGGGCGTCAACAGCGCCAAGCTGCGCAAGGACCTGTCCTACCTCGGCAGCTACGGCACCCGCGGCGTCGGCTACGACGTCGACTACCTCCGCTACCAGATCGCCCGTGAGATCGGGGTCACCCAGGACTGGCCGGTCGTCATCGTCGGCATCGGCAACCTGGGGCACGCGCTCGCCAACTACTCCGGCTTCCGCAGCCGCGGCTTCCGGGTCGTGGCGCTGCTCGACGCCAACGAGCTGGTCGTCGGGCAGACCGTCGCCGGGGTCGTCGTCCGGCCCTTCGACGACCTGGAGGAGATCGTCCACGAGCACGACGTCGCGATCGGCGTCATCGCCACGCCGGCCGTGGCCGCGCAGGACGTCGCCGACCGGATGGTCGCCATCGGCATCACCAGCATCCTGAACTTCGCGCCGGCCGTCGTGGCCGTGCCCGAGGGCGTCGACGTGCGCAAGGTCGACCTGTCGATCGAGCTGCAGATCCTCGCCTACCACGAGCAGCGCAAAGCCAACGGGCACGAGCCGATCCCGGCCGGGGCCGCGGTCGACGGCACTGCCGACGCAGCAGGAGGAGGGGCAGCATGAGCGAGCGCAGCGAGCGAATCCGTCGATGCGGTGTCTCGGGACGCTCCTCGGCGCCCGGAGCGAAGCGAGGACGTCGATGAGCGTCCTGGTCGTGGGCATCTCCCACAACTCCGCGCCGGTGGCGCTGCTCGAGCGGGTGGCGCTCGACCACGACGGCGTCGTGAAGCTGATGTCCGACGCGGCGTCGTGCGAGCACGTCACCGAGGCCACCGTCATCGCCACGTGCAACCGGCTCGAGATCTACACCGAGGTCGAGCGCTTCCACGGCAGCATCGAGCAGCTCTCGCGGCTGCTCATCGAGCGCGCCGGCGAGACCACCGAGGCGATGCTCCCGCACCTCTACGTCCACTACGACGACGGCGCGATCTCGCACCTCTTCCAGGTCGCCGCGGGTCTCGACTCGATGGCGGTCGGCGAGGGCCAGATCCTCGGCCAGACCCGCGACGCGCTGCGCCGCGGCCAGGAGCTCGGCACCGTCGGTCCCGCGCTCAACCTGCTCTTCCAGCAGGCATTGCGCGTCGGCAAGCGCACCCGCGCCGAGACCGAGATCGACCAGGTCGCCCCGACACTGGTGAGCGCCGCGCTCGACGAGACGGCCGAGGTCGTCGGCCCCACCGAGGGCAAGTACGTCGTCGTGGTCGGCGCCGGCGCGATGGCCGGGCTGGCCACCGCGACCGCGAGCCGTCTGGGCGCCGCTCATCTCTCGGTCGTCAACCGCTCGATCGACCGCGCCGTGCGCCTCGCCGCGCAGTACTCCGGTGAGGCCGTGCGCCTCGCCGACCTCAGCGACGAGCTGGGCCGCGCCGACATCGTGATCAGCTGCACCGGCTCCTCCGGCACGATCATCGACCGCGCGCTGCTCGAGTCCGCCCGGGGCGGCGTCGACCGGCCGCTCGCGCTCATCGACCTCGCGCTGCCCCACGACATCGCGCCCGACGTGGCCGACCTGCCCGGCGTCCGCCGGATCGGCCTGGCCGAGCTCGGCGACCTGCTCCACGGCGGCCCCACCGGCCGCGAGGTCCAGGAGGTGCGACGCATCCTCGGCGAGGAGGTCACCGCCGTCCTCGCCGCGCGCCGCCAGGCGAGCGTGACGCCCACCGTGGTCGCGCTGCGCTCGATGGCGACGTCGGTCGTCGACGCCGAGATGACCCGGCTCGAGAGCCGGCTGCCCGCGCTCGACGACGCCACCCGCGACGAGATCCGGCAGACCGTGCGCCGGGTCGCCGACAAGTTGCTCCACGAGCCGACCGTCCGGGTCAAGGAGCTCGCCAACGAGCAGGGCGCCGTGTCCTACGCCGCCGCGCTCGCCGAGCTGTTCGCGCTCGACCCCGAGGCGGTCGACGCGGTGACCCGTCCCGTCGTCGTCGAGGAGGGCGCCCCGTGACCCTGCGCATCGGAACGCGGCGCAGCGCGCTCGCGACCACCCAGTCCGGCCACGTCGCCGCCGCCCTCACCGAGAAGCTCGGCGTCGAGACCGTCCTGGTCGAGATCACCACCGACGGCGACCGCAGCCAGGCCGCCGGCACGCCGCTCGTCGGCGCTCCCTCGATGGGCGTCTTCGTCAGCGCGCTGCGCGACGCGCTGCTCGCCGGCGAGGTCGACGTCGCGGTGCACTCGCTCAAGGACCTGCCGACCTACGCCACCGAGGGCATCACGCTGGCCGCCGTACCCGTGCGGGAGGACCCGCGCGACATCGTCGTGGCCCGCGACGGCCTCACCCTCGGCGAGCTCCCGCCGGGCAGCAAGGTCGGCACCGGCTCGCCGCGGCGCGTTGCCCAGATCGAGGCGCTCGGCCTCGGCGTCGAGGTGCACGGCCTGCGCGGCAACGTCGACACCCGCATCGGCCGGGTGCGCGAGGGCGTCCTCGACGCCGTCGTCCTGGCGCGCGCCGGCCTGGCCCGGCTCGACCGGCTCGACGAGGTCACCGAGGTGCTCGACCCGCTGCAGGTGCTGCCCGCTCCCGGGCAGGGCGCGCTCGCCGTCGAGTGCCGCAGCGACGACGCCGCCACGATCGCCGCGGTGGCCGCGCTCGACGACCCCGCCACGCGCGCCGCCGTCGCCGCCGAGCGGTCCGTGATGGCCGTCCTCGAGGGCGGCTGCGCGGCCCCGATCGGCGCCCTGGCCGAGCTCGCCGAGGGCGACGACGGCCCGGAGCTCTGGCTGCGCGCGGTCATCCTGTCCACCGACGGCGTGCTCTCCGTACGCCGTTCCGCCAGCGCGCCGCTGGGCGACGACCCGGCCGGCTGGTCCGCCGCCGGCACCGCCCTCGGCGCCTCCCTTGCCGCCGAGATGCTGGTCGACGGCGCCGCCGAGCTGATGGCCCCCCACGACTCGACTTCCCACCAGTCCGCACGATCTGCAGAGGTGCACAACGCATGACGCGAGCCACCGCAGCCAAGAAGGCTGCCCCGACTCCCGCCGCTCCCCAGGCCGCCCAGCCCGGAGGTGTCGCCTTCGTCGGCACCGGTCCCGGTGACCCCGACCTGCTGACCGTGCGTGCCGTGAGGCTGATCGAGGACGCCGACGTGATCATCACCGAGGAGCCCGGTCACGCCGACCTGGTCCGGGTGATCCGCAGCCGCGCCGCCCAGGCCCGCGTCCCCGCCCCGGGCGAGGTCCTCGACGACCCGGTCGACCCCGAGCTGATCGACGGCGGCTTCGGCGAGGACGGTCAGCCGCTCACCCACGCCGCCCGCGCGAAGGTCGTCGTCAAGCAGGCCAAGCGCGGCCTGCGCGTCGTCCGGCTGCTCGGCGGTGACCCCTTCCTCTACGCCTCGGGCCCCGAGGAGGCGCAGGCCGTCGCCAAGGCCAACCTCGGCTTCGAGGTCGTCCCCGGCGTCTCGTCGGTCGGCGCGGTCCCGGCCTACGCCGGCATCCCGCTCACCACCAAGGACCACCGCGAGATGGCCGTCGTCACCTGTGGCGAGAAGGTCGACTGGAGCAAGTACGCCGACACCCCGACCCTCGTCCTGCTCTCGGCCGTCGGCCAGATCGGCGACATCGCCAAGCAGCTCGTGGCCGTGGGCCGCGCGCCGCAGACGCCGGTCGCGATCACCCGGGTCGGCACCACCACCGAGCAGCAGACGGTCACCTCGACCCTCGAGCACGTCGCCGCCGACGCGCGCGCCGCGCGGATCTCGCCGCCGGCGATCATCGTCATCGGCGCCGTCGTCGACCTGCGCGAGAAGCTGTCGTGGTTCGAGACCAAGCCGCTCTTCGGCTGGCGCGTCCTGGTGCCCCGCACCAAGGAGCAGTCGGCCTCGCTGTCCAACCGGATCCGCGAGTTCGGCGGCGTCCCGGAGGAGGTCCCCACGATCTCCGTCGAGCCGCCCCGCAACCCGCAGCAGATGGACAAGGCCGTCCGCGGCCTGGTCGAGGGCCGCTACGAGTGGATCGCCTTCACCTCGGTCAACGCGGTCAAGGCGGTGCGCGAGAAGTTCGAGGAGTACGGCCTCGACGCCCGCGCCTTCTCCGGCCTCAAGATCGCCGCGGTGGGCGACAAGACCGCCCAGGCGATCGCCGACTGGGGCCTGCGTGCCGACCTCGTCCCCTCGGGCGAGCAGTCCGCGGCCGGCCTGCTCGAGGTGTGGCCGGAGTACGACGAGATGCTCGACCCGATCAACCGGGTCTTCCTCCCGCGCGCCGACATCGCCACCGAGAACCTGGTCGCCGGCCTGATCGACCTGGGCTGGGAGTGCGACGACGTCACCGCCTACCGCACCGTCCGCGCGGCCCCGCCGCCGGCGCCGACCCGCGACGCGATCAAGACCGGCAAGTTCGACGCGGTCGTGTTCACGTCGTCCTCGACCGTGCGCAACCTGGTCGGCATCGCCGGCAAGCCGCACCCGTCGACGGTGATCGCGGTCATCGGGCCGGCCACGGCCAAGACCGCAGAGGAGCACGGCCTGCGCGTCGACGTCCTCGCGCCCAAGCCGGACGTCGAGCTGCTCGTCGAGGCCCTCGCCGGCTTCGGCGCCGACCGGCGCGCGGCGCTGCTCGAGGCCGGCGAGCCGGTCACCAAGCCGAGCGACCGCAAGCCGTCCGCGCGGCGTCGCAAGGCCTGAGCGCGCTTGTAACTCGGTGTTCGTGGATCTGCCACGGTGCTGTGACCGGTCACAGCACCGTGGCAGATGCCGTTTTGCTGTGGTGGACGACCGAACACCGAGTTACATGAGCCTGCACATTCCGGCCAAGGACCGTGCAACCTGCCCCGGTGGTCACTGCGTTGGACCGGTCATGGAGCGAGTGACCGATGCGTGAGCGTGACGAGGACGCCTTCGTCGAGTTCGCGCAGAGTGCCCGGACCCGGCTGCGGCGGACGGCGTACCTGATGTGCGGCGACTGGGACCGCGCGGCCGACCACGTCCAGGAGGCGCTGATCCGGGTGTACGTCGCGTGGCCGCGGCTCACCCGGGCCGGCCGCGAGTACGCCTATGCCCGCCGCGCGGTGGTCAGCGTCGTGCTCGACCACGGCCGGCGCCGGTCGAGTACCGAGATCCCCGCCGAGCCCGACCCGCAGCTGTCGTCCGGCCATGACCTGGCCGAGGCGGTGACCGCGCGCGAGGCGCTGCTGTCGGTGATGGCCCAGCTGCCGCCACGCCAGCGCGCGTGCGTCGTCCTGAGGTACTTCGAGGACCTCAGCGTCGCCGACACGGCGCGGGCGCTCGGGTGCAGCGAGGGGACGGTCAAGAGCCAGACGGCGCGTGCGCTGGACCGGCTCCGCTCCGTGTTCGAGGACTCGCCGCTCGGCGAGCTGACCCTGGGAGGCGGAACATGGTGAACGACGTGCGCGCGCTGCTGCAGGAGGCGGCGGCGACCCCGCCCGGCGACGACACCGACCTCTCGGCCGTGCTGCGTGCCGGCCGGGACCGGGTGCGCTGCCGCCGGCGACGGACCATCGGCGGGCTGGGGCTGGCCTCGGTCGCCGTGGCCGGGATCGTGGCGCTGACCTCGATCACCGGCACCGTCGACGGCGGCAAGGACGGGCCGGCGGGCAGCCGGGTGCCGACGCCGGAGGGGCCGGTGCTGAGCCTGCGCGAGGCGCGGCAGGCGGTCGCGGGCAAGCAGTACGACGTGCTCAGCTCCTACGCCAACAAGGACCTCAACGCCGCGAACGGCGAGTACTACGCCGGCGTGAGCGACGACGGCCTGATCCTCTTCCAGGACGGCCCGAAGGGCGCACACAACCGGATCCGCTGGGCACTGCTCGACCCGCAGACGGGGGAGAAGGACTGGCTGCCGGCGCACGCGATCGAGGCCAACCAGCGCCCGATCCGGGTCGGCGCCGACCGGATCGTGATCGTGACCGATGTCGACGGGCTCGGCTCGGGCCTGCGTGCGGAGGTGTTCGACCGCCGTACGCGCGCCTGGAGCACACTCTCGTGGCCCGGCCTTCCGCCGAGCGCCGAGATGCTCTCGGCCCAGGTCGCGCCCGACGGCCGGCTGTACGTCGGCGTGCCGGCGCACACGAGCGAGCCGCCCCCGGGCGGGTGGCCGACGCAGCCCGACGGCGACGCCGAGGACGCCGGCGCGGGCGGCGACACCTACGAGCTGTGGTCGGCGTCGCTGACCGACGCGTCCGACGTACGCGACGAGGGGCTGGTGGTCGGCAGCTTCGACTTCACCCGCGACAGCCTGGTCTGGTCCGACGCCACCAACGGCATCAACCGGCGGATCCACGTCCGCGACCTGGCGACGGGCGTCGAGCGCGACTTCGACCCGCGCTCGGGCGCGCGGTGCAACCTGCTCGGGTTCGGGGCGACCGCCGACCGGATCGTGCTCAGCCAGTACTGCGGCACCTACGCGAACGGCCGCGACGACCGGGTCCAGATCCTCACCGCCGACGGGCGGCCGGTCACCACGATCCAGGGCGACGACATCGGTGGCTATATCGCCGACGCCGGCACCGGCGACGGGCACCTGGTGGAGATCGGGTCGCACTTCGGCGACACCGAGGGCACCTACGTCTACGACCTCGACACCGACCGGCTCTGGCAGGTCACCGACAAGACGGCGGCCTGGGACGTCAGCGGGCCGACGCCGCGCCACCGGCTGCTGTGGGGCACGCCATACGGCGCGGGCGCGGGGCCGGACGGGATGGACCAGGGCGCGACCCAGTGGCTGGTGCGCTGGCGCTGAGCCTGCGGCGGGGCGGCTGGGGGGCTGCGCGAGAATGGGCCCCATGAGCGAGTTCCTGCGTCCGATCGTCCGTCCTCGCCGGCTGCGGACCTCCGCCGCGATGCGTGACCTGGTCGCCGAGACCTCGCTGCGGCCCAGCCAGCTGATCCTGCCCGCCTTCGTGCGGGAGGGGGCCTCGGAGCCGACGCCGATCGGCTCGATGCCGGGCGTGGTCCAGCACAGCCGCGACTCGCTGCGCAAGGCGGCGGTCGAAGCGGCCGAGGCGGGGCTGAAGGGCATCATGCTGTTCGGCGTCCCGGTGACCAAGGACGCCGTCGGCTCCGGCGCCACCGACCCCGAGGGCATCCTCAACGTGGCGATCGCCGACGTCGTCGCCGAGGTGGGCGACGCACTGGTCGTGATGGGCGACCTGTGCCTCGACGAGTTCACCGACCACGGCCACTGCGGCGTCCTCGACGCGACCGGGCGGGTCGACAACGACGCCACCCTCGAGCGGTACGCCGACATGGCCGTCGTCCAGGCCCGGGCCGGCGCCGGCCTGGTCGGGCCGAGCGGGATGATGGACGGCCAGGTCGCGGTGATCCGCGACGCGCTCGACGCGGCCGGCTTCACCGAGACCGGCATCCTGGCCTACTCGGCGAAGTACGCCTCCGCCTACTACGGCCCCTTCCGCGAGGCCGTCGACAGCTCGCTGCAGGGCGACCGCCGTACCTATCAGCAGGACGGGCGCCGCAACGCCAACGAAGGTGTCCGCGAGGCGCTGCTCGACATCGAGGAAGGCGCCGACATCGTCATGGTGAAGCCGGCATTGGCCTACCTCGACGTGCTGCGGCGCGTGGCCGACGCCGCGCGCGAGCTCGGCGTGCCGACGGCGGCGTACAACATCTCGGGGGAGTACTCGATGCTCGAGGCCGCCGCCGCCAATGGCTGGATCGACCGCGAGCCGGCGATCCTGGAGACGCTGACCTCGATCCACCGTGCCGGCGCCGACATGATCCTCACCTACTGGGCCACCGAGGCCGCCGGCCTGCTGCGCTGAGCTCCGTCCCCCAGGTGGGGACGGTCTCACCCGGCATTCCTGTCCCGAATCGGCAAGATCCTGGACGGAAATGCCGGGTGAGACGAGGAGACCGACCCCGAAAACGGACGAGAGCCCCGGACCGGGGGGTGGGGGTCCAGGGCTCTCGCGGGTCGTGCCGTGCTGAGCGACTACGGCGTCTTGAGGCCGTAGCTGATCATGCAGGTGAGCAGCTGCACCGACTGGGTGAGCTTGGGGTAGGCCTTCTGGCAGGCGTCCTTGGCCTCGTCCTTGGCGAGCAGGCCGAGCACGCCGCTGATCAGGTTGGACGTGACCGCGCCGACGCCCGAGTCGACACCCTCGACGACCGGGTCGAGCGGGGTGTTGGTCTTGGGGATGGTCACGCCGCCGCCCGGCTTGGGCAGGCCCGGGGTGCCACCGGTGCCACCGGTGCCACCGCCCGGCGTGCCGGGGGTTCCGCCGTTGCCGGGGGTTCCGCCGGTGCCCGGGTCGGTCGTGCCGCCGGTGCCGCCACCCGTGGTGCCGCCGCCGGTCGAGCCGCCCTTGCCACCCTTGCCACCGTGGTTGCCCTTGGTGCCGTGGGTGTTGAAGCTCGGCGGCTCGGGGACGATGTAGCCCGCGGCGGTCGAGTTGTTCGGCACCGAGGTGAAGTCGCCCTCGAGGTAGGCGTTCATGATCTTGAGGACCAGGTCGACGTAGGCCTGGCTGTGGTTGTAGCGGTAGACCGCGGCGCGCTGGCCGACGACGGTCGACAGGTCGCCGTCGCCGGAGCACAGGTAGACGGCGGCGGCGAGGGCCGCGTCGTCGATGTCCTGCGGGTTGCGGGCCGCGTCGT
>NZ_BAABAC010000013.1:160233-175310 GCF_039537225.1 Nocardioides ginsengisoli | reverse complement strand
TGCCAGGTCGACGGGATGAACTGCATCGGGCCGACGGCGCGGTCCCACTGCGTGTCCTTGTCGTAGACGCCGGCGTCGGTGTCGGAGATCGCCTTGGTGCCCTTCTTGCCGTCGAGCGCCGGGCCGTAGATGCCCGGGGTCGCCACGCCGTCGTCGTTGAGGACGTTGCCCCCGACGCGACCGTGGTCGGACTCGACGCGGCCGATGGCGGCGATGAGCTGCCAGGTGATGTTGCAGGACTCGTCGGCGGAGTTGATCACCGTCTCGGCCCGCTGGTAGGCCGCCAGGGCGGCCGCCGGGATCGCGTTGGTGGTCGACGCGGAGATGATGCCCGCCTCGTTGCCGTCGGTGAGCCCGTCGACGGAGGCCGGGTCGGACAGGCTGGCCGGGTCGTCGATGGACTCCTCCGGCACGCTGGTGCCGTCGGTGACCTGACCGGGCGTGTCCGCGGCCGCGGTGGGCGCGCTCACGCCGCCGATGCCGGCGACCGAGGCGGTCCAGGCTGCGGACAGCAGAGCGAGCGGAATGATGGTGGCGGCGCGTTGCAGCCGTCCCAGACGCTTCCTCGACATGTCGTTGTTTCTCTCCCCATGGCCACGTGGCCGTCTCGCGTGGACCGCTCCCTCAGCGCCCACCTCTACGTCGGGCGCTCTGTGACGACCACCGGGGGTGACCGTCACGTCGGCGCGACACTTGGCCAACGAATCGTGACATACCGGAGTTACGGGTGTCACACGTTCCGAGGAACAACGTGACCTGCGTGATATGTGCGGGCGGCCCAAGCGCCCCGCGATGGGGGTCGATTAGGCCTCATCGGCGACAATGGCGCGGTGCCCGAACCCCTGACCTCCGGCTCCGAGGCGCTCTTCGCCCGAGCCCGTGCCGTGACGCCGGGCGGCGTCAACTCCCCGGTCCGCGCGTTCAACGCCGTCGGCGGCACCCCGCGCTTCATCCGTGAGGCCACGGGACCGTGGCTGACCGACGTCGACGGCAACACCTACGTCGACCTGATCTGCTCCTGGGGCCCGATGCTCCTCGGCCACGCCCACCCGGCCGTGGTCGAGGCCGTCCAGCGTGCGGTGACCCGCGGTACGTCGTACGGGACGCCGACCGAGGGCGAGGTCGCGCTGGTCGAGGCGATCGTCGCGCGCACCCCCGTCGAGCGGCTGCGCCTGGTCTCCTCCGGCACCGAGGCCACCATGTCGGCGATCCGGCTCGCCCGCGGCTTCACCGGCCGCGACGTGGTCGTGAAGTTCGCCGGCTGCTACCACGGCCACGTCGACTCGCTGCTCGCCGCGGCGGGCTCGGGCCTGACCACCTTCTCCATCCCCGGCACCCCGGGCGTGCCGGCCAGCTCCACCGAGCTGACCCTGGTGCTGCCCTACAACGACCGCGCGGCGGTCGCCGCGGCCTTCGCCGAGCACGGCGACCGGATCGCGTGCCTGATCACCGAGGCGGCGCCGGGCAACATGGGCGTCGTCCCGCCCGCGCCTGGCTTCAACGCCTTCCTCGCCGAGACCTGCCGCGCCCACGGCGCGCTGTTCATCAGCGACGAGGTGATGACCGGCTTCCGCGTGTCCGAGGCCGGCCAGTGGGGCACCGACGGCGCCGTCGAGGGCTGGGTCCCCGACCTGATGACCTTCGGCAAGGTGATGGGCGGCGGCTTCCCGGCCGCGGCCTTCGGCGGCCGCGCCGACGTGATGCACCACCTCGCGCCCGAGGGCCCGGTCTACCAGGCCGGCACCCTGTCCGGTAACCCGATCGCGACCGCCGCCGGCCTCGCCACGCTCGAGGCGGCCGACGAGGCCGTCTACGCCCGCATCGGCGTGGTCGCCGACGCGCTGCGCGCCGGTGTCGCCGAGAGCTTCACCGCGGCCGGCCTGCCCCACGTCATCCAGTCGACCGGCTCGATGTTCTCGGTGTTCTTCACCGAGCAGCCGGTGACCGACTTCGCCGAGGCGCAGCAGACCGACGTCGCCGCCTACGGCGCCCTCTTCCACGCCATGCTCGACCAGGGCGTCCACCTGCCGCCGTCGGCCTTCGAGGCCTGGTTCGTGTCGTCCTCCCACGACGACCGCGCGGTCCAGCAGGTGCTCGACGCGCTGCCCGCCGCGGCCGCCGCGGCCGCCAAGGCGCTCGGGACGGCGAAGTGAGCACGCCGGACACCGTCGTCCACCTGGTCCGCCACGGCGAGGTCCACAACCCGCAGGGCATCCTCTACGGACGCCGCGACGGCTTCCACCTCTCCACCCGCGGCCGGGCGATGGCCGACCGGGTCGCCGAGGCGCTCAAGGGCAACGACATCACCGTCCTGCGCTCCTCGCCGCTGGAGCGCGCGCAGGAGACGGCCGCGCCGCTCGCCGCCGCGCTCGGCCTCGAGGTCGGCCTCGAGCCGCGTGTGATCGAGTCGGAGAACCGGTTCGAGGGGCTGACCTTCGGCAAGGGCAACAACGCGCTGCGCAACCCGCTGCTGTGGCGCCACCTCTACAACCCGCTCAAGCCGTCGTGGGGCGAGCCCTACAAGGTGATCGTCGAGCGGATGATGGCCGCCGTCCACGACGCCCGCCGCGCCGCCGCCGGCCACGAGGCCGTCCTGGTCTCCCACCAGCTGCCGATCTGGACCACCCGCCTCAGCGTCGAGGGCCGCTCGTTCCTGCACGACCCGCGCAAGCGCCAGTGCACGCTGTGCTCGATCACCTCGTTCGGATTCGTGGGCGAGGAGATCGTCCAGGTCTCCTACGACGAGCCGGCCATCGACCTGATCCCGACCGGCGACATCGCGGCGCCCTTCTCGGCCGGTGACGCGCCCGAGGAGAACAAGCCCGAGGGGACGCCTCCGGCATGATCCGCGTTCCCCGCGCCGTCCGCGCCGCGACGCTGCTCGGCGTCGTCCTGCTGGCCACCGCGTGCTCCAAGATCGACGGCACCGGCGACCTCAACTACGTCAAGGGCGACGGCCAGGTGGTCGAGGTGGCGAAGGCCGACCGGCAGAAGCCGGTCGACATCGCCGGTACGACGCTCCAGGGGAACAAGCTCGACCTCGCGACGCTGCGCGGCAAGGTCGTCGTCCTCAACGTGTGGTGGTCCGGGTGCGGGCCCTGCCGCGCCGAGATGCCGATGCTGGTCCGGGCCGAGAAGGAGCTCGGCAAGGGCACGACCGCGGGAAAGGTCGCCTTCGTCGGCATCAACATCCGCGACCTGGCGCCCGAGAACGCGGCCGCCTTCGAGCGCGACCGCGGCGTCGACTATCCCTCGCTCTACGACCCCTCCAGCGAGACGCTGCTGAAGATGGGGCGCTACGCGCCGTACGCGCCGCCGGCGACGCTGGTGCTCGACCGCACCGGCCGGGTCGCGGCGCTGATCAACGGGCCGGTCCCGTCCCAGGGGACGCTGACCACCCTCGTCGAGGACACCCTGGCGGAGTCCGATGGTTGAGTGGTTCCAGGAGCAGGCGGTGGCCGGCTCCCTCGGCCTCGCCGTGCCGGTCGCGATGATCGCCGGGCTGGTCTCCTTCTTCTCCCCGTGCGTGCTGCCGCTGCTCCCCGGCTACCTCTCCTACGCCACCGGCCTGTCCGGCGCCGACCTGGCCGCCGGTGAGGCGAGCCGCCGCCGCGGCCGGATGCTGCTCGGCTCGGTGCTCTTCGTGCTCGGCTTCGCGGTCGTCTTCGTGCTCATGGGCGCCGCCTTCGGCTCGCTCGGGCCGTCGCTGCGCCGCTGGAGCACCGAGATCCAGATGGGCCTCGGCCTGCTGCTCGTCGTGCTCGGCCTGGTCTTCGCCGGCGTCGTCCCGTGGCTGCAGCGCGACGTGCGGATCCACAAGATCCCGTCGGTCGGCCTCGGCGCCGCGCCGCTCATCGGCGCGCTCTTCGCGATCGGCTGGACGCCCTGCGTCGGCCCCACGTACGGCGCCATCGCGGCGCTCACCTTCTCCGACGCGACGGCCATGCGCGGAGCGCTGCTGTCGCTGTTCTATGCGCTCGGGCTCGGGATTCCGTTCATCGTCGCCGGCCTGGCCTACCGCCGGATGCTCGCCGTCACCGGCTTCGTGCGGCGTCACCAGAAGTGGGTCATGCGCATCGGCGGCGCCTTCCTCATCGTGATCGGCGTCCTGATGTTCACCGGCTGGTGGAACCACATCGTCCAGTGGCTGCAGCTGCAGCTGGTCCAGAGCTTCGAGGTGTCACTGTGACCACCACGTCCGAGGAGCGCGCCGACAAGGAGCGCAGGGGCGACGAGCGTCGTCCGGGCGAGCTCAACGCCCGCGAGCTCGGTCGCTGGGTGTGGCGCCAGCTCACCTCGATGCGCACCGCGCTGATGCTGCTCCTGCTGCTCGCGCTGGCGGCCATCCCGGGCTCGGTCATCCCGCAGGAGGACGTCGACTCGCTCGCCGTCACCCGCTGGAAGACCGACCACCCCAAGCTGGCGCCCTGGTACGAGAAGCTCGACCTGTTCTCGGTCTACAGCTCGCCGTGGTTCTCCGCGGTCTACCTGCTGCTCGTGCTGTCGCTGGTCGGCTGCATCGTCCCGCGGCTGCTCGTCTACTACCGCGGCATGCGCGCCCAGCCGCCCGCCGCGCCGCGCCACCTGAGCCGGATGCCCGTGCAGGCGTCGTACTCGACGACGTTGAGCGCCGACGAGGTCCTCGCCCACGCCCGCACCGTGCTCGGCCGGCGCCACCGGCTGCGCAAGGCCGGCGACGGCGACGACTACGTGGCCGCCGAGCGCGGCTACCTCCGCGAGGCCGGCAACCTGGTCTTCCACCTGTCGCTGCTGATCGTGCTGGCGGGCGTCGCGATGGGCGGCCTGTGGGGCTACCAGGGCGGCGTGATCATCGTCGAGGGCAAGTCGTTCAGCAACAACCTGACGCAGTACGACGACTTCAAGCCCGGCGGGCTGTTCCGGCAGGACCAGATGGCGGACTTCCGGTTCACCGTCGACAAGTTCTCGGTGAGCTGGCTCAAGAGCGGGCCCAAGGCCGGCCAGGCGCGGGAGTTCGACGCCGCGCTGTCGTACCGGATCGGGGAGGGCCCGACCAAGAAGTACGACCTGCGGGTCAACCACCCGCTCAAGCTCGACGGCACCGACGTCTTCCTCATCGGCCACGGCTACGCGCCGGTCATCACCGTGCGCGACAGCAAGGGCCAGGTCGTCACCACCGGGCCGACGGTCTTCCTGCCGCAGGACGCCAGCTTCTTGTCGTACGGCGTCGTCAAGGCGCAGGCGGCGTCGCCCCAGCTCGGCTTCGACGGCTTCTTCTACCCGACCTTCGACATGGTCAACGGCAACCCGGTCACCGTCTTCGGCGACGACCTGCTGCCCACCCTGTCGATGCTCGCCTGGACCGGCGACCTCGGCTACGACAACGGCGCCTCGCAGTCGGTCTACGTGCTCGACAAGGCGAAGGCGACCCAGGTCAAGAAGAAGGACGGCAAGCCGTTCCGCCTCGACCTCCAGGTCGGCGACACGGTCAAGCTGCCCGACGGGCTCGGCTCGGTCACCTTCGACGGCGTCCAGCCGTGGATCCGGGTGCAGATCAGCCAGACGCCCGGCAAGGAGATCGCCCTGATCGGCGTCATCCTGGCGCTCATCGGGCTGTGCGCCTCGCTGTTCATCCGGCCGCGCCGGGTGTGGGTGCGGGCGGTCCCGGCGGACGCCGTACCGGGGGCAGAGGGCACAATGAACGGAACCGGCGAGACTCGGGTCGAGATCGCCGTACTCGATCGCTCGGGCAACGGCGATATGGACGAGGTCCTCGCCGGCCTGCTCGCGCAACTGCAGGAGGCACGTCAGTGAGCAATACCGCGTGGGAGTCGCTGAGCAACCAGGCCGTCGCGATGGCCGGTGTCGTCTACTTCATCGCCCTGCTGGTCCACCTGGCCGAGTGGGCGTCGCTGCGCCAGCCGGCCGGCGACCGCGAGCTCGTCGCCGCGGGCGGCGCGGAGACGCCGGCCACGACCGGCGCGCCCGACGCGGAGGCGCGGAGCGCCCGGGTGGCCTTCCTGGGCCGGCTCGGCTTCCTGCTCACCGTGATCGCGTGCGCCGTCCACTTCGTGGCGCTCGTGGGCCGGGGCATGGCCGCCGACCCCAACCGGGTGCCGTGGGGCAATATGTACGAGTTCACGCTGACCGGCTCGTTCGTCGTCGCCTTCCTGTACGTCGTGCTGTACAAGAAGTTCGGCCTCGGCTGGATGGGCCCGATCGTGGTCGGCTTCGTCGTCGCGATGCTGATGATCGCCGTCATCTGGCTGCACGACCGGGTCGCGCCGCTCACCGAGGCGCTCAACTCGCCGTGGCTCGTCATCCACGTGGTCTCCGCGATCATCGCCACCGGCGCGTTCACCATCGGCGGCATCACCTCGGTCATGTACCTGGTCCGGATGCGCGCCGAGCGCCGCGCCGCGGCCGCCGAGCGCGAGCTGACCGGCTGGCTGGCCCGGGTGCCCACGCTGCCCGCCCTCGACCGCCTCGCCTACCGGGTGCACGCCTTCGGCTTCCCGGTCTGGACGTTCGCCGTCCTCATCACCGGCCCGATCTGGGCGCACGAGGCCTGGTCCCGCTACTGGAACTGGGACCCCAAGGAGGTCTGGGCGTTCATCACCTGGGTCGTCTACGCCGGCTACCTGCACGCCCGCGCCACGGCCGGCTGGAAGGGCCGCAAGGCGGCGATGCTCGCGCTGCTCGGCCTCGGCACCCTGTGGTTCAACTTCATCGGGATCAACTACTTCTCGACCACCAGTCAGCACTCCTACGCCTCGCTCGAGCGCGTGGTCGACACGCAGGTCGGCGTGGTCGGACTGCTGCACCGCTCCTGAGGCGGGATCTGCCACGGCCGGGTCGGCGTCTCACCCGGCAGATCGGTCGGGGTTTCGGGCGATGGCAGGACGGAGATGCCGGGTGAGACGCACACCCCGGTGACTCAGGAGTCGGCAGGCGGCTCCGGCGGAGGCCGGTGCCGCTCCTGCTGGCGCCGCTTCCACTCCAGATCGGCCAGGAACGCATCGTCGTCGTCCGGCGCCTTGGGCCGGGCCGGCGGGCGCGGCCGCGAGGGCCGGCGCGGGGTCTGCGGGCCTCCGAGCCCGCGGTCCTGCATCCAGCGGACCGCGAGGTAGGTCGCGGCCGCGAAGACGAGGACGACGAGCAGCAGCTTCACCCTTCCAGGGTAGGCGCACCCCGGTGACCTGTCCCGATGCTGGCGACGCCGGTGCCCCCACCTACCCTGGATGGGTGAAGGAGTTCTGGATCTACACGGCGCTGCGCGTCGGCCTGTTCCTCGGCGCGCTGCTCATCGTGTTCGGCATCTGGTCGGTCTTCGCCGACTCGGTGCCGCTGGTGTGGGCCGTCGTCATCGCGTTCGTGGTGAGCGGCGTCCTGTCGTACACGCTGCTCGAGCGGCAGCGCAGCGCGTTCGCGGTCAAGGTCGAGAAGCGGGCGGGCCGGATCTCCGAGAAGTACGAGGCGATGCGCTCGAAGGAAGACGACGACGAGGCGTGACCCCGATGGCGCGAGCGCGTCGCTCGTTCCTCGCGCCCTACGCCTCCTCGACCGGCGTTCCCGCCGCAGCCTCGGCTGCTCAGACTCCCGCGACGACCAGGCCGACCCCGGCCAGCACCGCCCAGACCAGCTCGGCCACCCCGGTCTTCTGCAGCACCGGGATCAGCGCCGGCCCCTGCGCGCCGCCCAGCACGATCCGCGCGGCCGCGCCGCCGGGCAGCAGGAAGCCCAGGCCGAGCAGCGCCCACCACGACGTGAGCGCCGCGAGGACGACGACCGCGGCCGCCGACGCCGCCACCAGGACGGCGTAGAAGCGGCGGGTGTTGGGGTCGCCGAGGCGGACGGCGAGGGTCATCTTGCCGGCGACCCGGTCGGTGGGGATGTCGCGCAGGTTGTTGGCGACCAGGATCGCGCAGGCGAGCGCGCCGACGCCGGTGCCGGCGGCGACCGCGGCCCAGCCCGAGGTGCCCCAGTCCTGGGTCTGCACCCAGGTGGTGCCGACGACGGCGACCAGGCCGAAGAAGACGAACACCATGACCTCGCCCAGGCCGAGGTAGCCGTAGGGCTTCTTGCCGCCGGTGTAGTACCAGGCGGCGAGGACACTCAGCGCGCCGACGAGCACCAGCCACCACGAGGTGGTGGCGGCGAGGACCAGGCCGGCGACGGCGGCGACGCCGAAGGAGACGAAGGCCGCCCGCTTCACCGCGGCGGGCGAGGCCAGGCCGGAGCCGACCAGGCGCAGCGGGCCGACCCGGTCGTCGTCGGTGCCGCGGATGCCGTCGGAGTAGTCGTTGGCGTAGTTGACGCCGACCTGGAGGGCCAGGCTCACGACCGCGGCGAGCAGCGCCTTCCACCACACGCCCTGGTCGGCGTAGACGGCGACGGCGGTGCCGACGAGCACCGGCGCGACCGCCGCGGGGAGGGTGCGGACTCGGGCGCCGGCGATCCAGTGCGCTGCAGTAGCCATGATCGAACGATTCAAGCAGGTTGGGCGGACGTCGCGCCCATCCGGGTCAGGTGCCGCTCGGCGGCGCGCGCGGACGGGTGGATGGCGATCGCGGCGACGAGCACGATGCCGGCGATGACGAACCAGCCGGGCGTGCCCCACTCCATCGCCAGGTAGGTGTACGCCGCCGGCGCCCAGACCGTGCCGAGGGTGTAGCCGAGCTGGGAGACGCCCTGGTACTCGCCGCGGCGCGCGGGGTCGGCCAGCTCGGCCTGCAGGCCCCATTCGCCGGCGGACTGGAAGAGCTCGGCGCCGGTCACCGTCACGTGGCCGATCCAGACCAGCGCGATGGTCACCCAGCCGACGGTGTCGTGGGTGACGAGCACGATCGCGCACGAGAGCATGAAGAAGAAGGCGCCCCGGCGCTGGGCGCGCAGCGAGTCGGCGACGGTGGTGATGCCGCGGGCGGCCGCGACCTGGAGCAGCACGGCCATCACCGTGTTGGTGCCGAACAGCCAGGCGAGCAGCACCCGCGGCGCGTCGGTCTCCTCGACCAGCCACAGCGGGATCACCACGTTGAGCAGCACCTGGTGGGTGCCGAGGATGCCGCCGAAGACGGACATCGCGACATAGCCCTTGTTGCGCAGCGCGCTGCGCTTGTCGCCGGCCTCCTCGAGTGCCTCGGCCAACGGCGCCTCCTCGGCATGATGGACGACGGCGGGCAGCCGGGCCACGAGCGCCGCATTGCACAGCAGCAGGAGGGCGGTCGCCACCGGCACCGCGCGGATCACGCCGTCGTCATTGGTCGCCAGCGCGACACCGGCGAGCAGCGCACCGAGGGTGTAGCCGACATTGCGGGCGGCGCGGAAGTAGGCGTTCGACGAGACCCGCTCCTCGCGCGGGAAGACGTCGAAGCGGTAGGCGTTGCGGGCGGACCGGCTCGCCGAGGAGACGTTCTCGAGCAGGATGGTCAGCGCGATGAACGCGATCAGCCCGCCGACGGCCAGCCAGGCGAGGTAGACGAGCGCCTCGACGAGGGACGCGATCGCCCACACCCGGCGGGCGCCGTAGCGGTCGCTGAGCTTGCCGAGCGGCACCGCCAGCAGGAAGGTGACGAGCCCGCCGATGGAGAGGCCGAGACCGACCTGCGCGGCCGAGAGCCCCACGATCTGGGTGAAGAAGACCGCGCTCCCGGTGAGGAAGACGCCGTCGCCGAAGGCGGAGAGGACCGACTGCGACGACAGGCGGCGGACGAGCGGGGTGGGACCGGCAAGACGGGCGATGCGCCCCGAGAGGTGAGCCATGAGGTGAGGAAATCTACGCCTGCTCGTAGTGCCGTGCGTCGGTGGTGTACTCGGGGTTGCCCCAGGTCGCCAGCCGCTTGCGGAGCAGCCGCGTGACGTAGGCGTCGACGGCCCCCTGGAGCGCCGGACGGCGAGCGGCCGCCGTGGCCAGCGCGAAGCGCCCGATGATGAACGGCGACGTGACCGCGACCCGGAGGACGTCGGCGCGGCTCAGCGTCACGCCCATCCGCGTCGCACGCTCGGTCTCGCCGCCGCAGAAGCCCTTGACGAAGAACGTCTTGCTCCAGCTTCGTTCGACGGAGTCGGCAGCGCGGTCGAACCACGACCGGGTCGGGCGCAGGTAGGCGTCCATCGTGCTCTTCACCAGCGCCCCGCAGGTCGCGTCGTCGAAGTCGTCGCGGAGCAGCGCGCCACGGGCGTGGAAGACGTGGCGGATGCCCTCGGCGGTGGTCGGCAGCAGCTCCTCGGGCAGCCCGAGCAGGAAGCAGCGGAACCGGCAGGTCTCGAGGATCGCCCGCTCGCGCGCGGTGAACTCGGTGCGGCCCTGGCGCTTGAGGGTCATGGCGAGGACGTACATGTTGATCAGCCCGGCCGGCATCTGGTCGACCTGGGGGACGGGGACGCCGTAGACGTCGAGGTCCCAGCGGTCGGAGCGCTTGAGCGCGTTGTAGCGGACCATCGAGTGCATCAGCCGCACCATCGCCGCCGACTCGAAGCCGACGCCGAAGCGGTCGAGCGCGTGGGGCAGCGTGGTCTCGGCGAAGAAGGACGCCGTCTCGTTGACGCGGACGGCGGCGCGGCGCCCCGACAGCGCGCCGGTCAGCGCCATCGGCAGCGCGGCATAGGTGTTGAGGAAGGTGCCGAGGAAGGCGCCGCGGGTGATGAACGGCGAGAACAGCGCGCCGCCGATGCGCAGGTGTCGGGCGCCCTCCTCGACCAGCGCGCGGTCGACCCAGGCGGGGGTCGCCTCCATGGCGGCGATGAGCGCGCGCAGCTCGGCGGGCGCGTCGGGCACCGCGTCGACACCCTCGCGGCAGGCCTGGCGGAGCATGGCGATCAGCCCCGGCACGCCGTACGTCGGCACGAGCGCGGCGTAGGGGTCGGCGACGACGTCGCCGAGCATGGTCGCGGTCGAGATCAGCTCGACGGTGCGCTCGTCGGCGAGGATCGGCTCGCGCGGCGCCACCCAGGCGGGGAGCGCGGACCGGACGTCGGGGTCGGTGGTGAGCCGGTAGGGCAGGCGGTCGAAGTCGACGTCGCCGTAGAGCTCGGGTTGGAGCACGCGTTGGCTGCGGACCCGCTCGGCGAGCTCGGGGAAGTAGTGCTGCGTCAGCATCGGACCTCGACTTTCGATCGTCCTCCTCAACTGACAGCCTGTGCTGACAGGCTGTCAAGGGTGAGCCGGCAACCGGGCCCGCGCCTTCGGATGAGCGGCGGCGAGCGGCGGCTGCGGTGGCTCGGCTCAGACGGGCTCGGGCGCCGCGGAGGGCACCGGCTCCTCCTCGAGCCCCCAGGTACGCCGTCCGAACGCCTGCGCCATCCGCACCGACGGCCCCAGCGCCGCCGCCGCGACCACGATGATGCCGCCGATGACCAGCCAGCCGGCGTCGCCCCACGAGAGCGCGAGGAAGGTGTAGAGCGCCGGCGCCCAGCGGCCGCCGAGCGCGCTGAAGACCTCGCGGACGCCCTGGTACTCACCCCGCCGCTGCGGGTCCATCAGCTCGGCCTGGAACGCCCAGCCGGCCGCCGACAGGGCGAGCTCGGCGCCGGTCACGGTGACATGGCCGAGCCAGACGAGCAGGACGGTGATCAGGCCGACCGTCGAGTGCGTGGCCATCGTGATCAGGCACGAGACCACGAAGAAGCCGGCCGAGAACCAGATGAAGCGCATCGCGTCGCGCATCGTCCGCACCCCGCGTGAGGTGTACGCCGGCAGGAAGATGCACAGCACCGTGTTGGTGCCGAACAGCCACGCCAGCAGCACGTGCGGAGCGTCGGTGGCCTCGACCAGCCAGAGCGGGATGACGATATTGAGCAGCACCTGGTTGGTCCACATGGTGCCGACGAAGAAGGACACCAGGATCCAGCCCGGGTTGCGCATCGGGCCGGGCCCGGTCGGCCTCACTCGGGCCTCGCCGCTCGCGACCCGCAGGTCGTGCGGCGCGGCGGGCAGCCGGGTGATCCAGTAGGCGTTGGCGAGCAGCAGCGCGGCCGTGAAGAGCGGCGTCCAGCGGATCACGGTCAGGCTGTCGAAGGCGAGCGCGACGCCGCCGATGATGGCGCCGAGGGTGAAGCCGACGTTGAGCGAGGAGTACATGTACGCCTGCGTCTCGACCCGCTCCTTCGCCGGCAGCACGTCGAGCACGTAGGCGTTGCGCGCGGCCGTGCCGGAGGAGTCGAAGGCGGCGAAGACGACCGCCACCACGACGTACTCGCCGAAGCCGCTGACGAAGGGCAGCGCCACGAAGCAGGCGACCCGCCCGAGGTTGCTGAGCGCCCACATCCGCCGCGGCCCGAACCGGTCGACGATCCGCCCGCAGGGATAGGCGAGCAGGAACTCGGCGATGCCGGCGATGGTGATCGCCAGGCCGACCTTGGCCGCCGACATCCCGACCACCTGGGTCAGGAAGACCGCGCTGCCGGTGTTGAACGCGCCGTCGCCGGTGGAGAACAGGACCGACTGGGTCGCGAGCCGGCGGGACAGTGGCGTGGGCGGGATCAGGCGGCGAAGGGCAGCGGGCAGCGCCGCTCCCCGGCCCGAGACGGGAGTGCTCATCCCTGTCATTGTCATGGGGACCGCAACCGGTTTTCGGGCGGTCCGCGGGGGCGAAGCCCCCGTGTGTAGCGTCTGTCAGGTGGATTTCTGGACGGTGCGCGGTGAGCCCGGCGATGTGGTCGAGCGGCTCCGGCGCTGGCTGTCCGCGACCGACGGCGAGGACGTGCCGGGACTGGTCGTCGAGACGTCCGGGTCGACCGGTGCGCCCAAGCGCGTGCTGCTCACGCGCGCGGCGCTGCTCGCGTCGGTGCGGGCCTCCGCCGACCGGCTCGGCGCGAGCGGCCCGTGGGTGCTCACCCTGCCGCCGACGTACGTCGCCGGGGTGCAGGTGCTCGCCCGCTCGCTGGTCGCGGGCCACACGCCGACGCTCCTCGAGCGCGACGGCTGGCCCGACGGCGAGGGCTGGTTCGTGTCGCTGGTGCCGACCCAGCTCACCCGGATGCTGTCCGATCCGACCGACCTCGCGGCACTCCGGCGCGCGCACACGGTGCTCCTCGGCGGCGGGCCGATCGGGGCGGCGCTGCGGGCGCGTGCGGAGGAGGCGGGGGTCCGGGTCGTGGCGACGTACGGCTCGGCGGAGACCGCCGGTGGCTGCGTCTACGACGGCCACCCGCTCGACCGGGTCGCGGTCGCACTGGGGGAGGGCGGTCGGATCCGGCTCGCCGGCCCCACCCTGTTCACCCAGTACGTCGGGCAGCCCGAGCTCACCCGCGAGGTGCTGGTCGACGGCTGGTTCCTCACCTCCGACGCCGGCCGGATCGACGAGGACGGCCGGCTCGTCGTGCTCGGCCGGGTCGACGACGTGATCGTCTCCGGCGGGCTGAACGTGCCCGGGCCGGCGGTGGCGGAGCGGCTGCGCGCGCATCCGGCCGTGGCCGCGGCGGAGGTGCTGGGCGTCGAGGATCCGGAGTGGGGCAACCGCGTCGTCGCCTTCGTCGTGGGCGAGGCGAGCCTCGACGAGCTGCGGGACTGGGTGGCGGAGGCTCACGACCGGGCCTGGGCGCCGCGCCAGCTGGTCCGGCTCGACGCGATCCCGCTGCTGCCCAACGGCAAGCCCGATCGCCAGGCGCTGCGAGCGAGGGCGGAGGAGGCGCGATGAGGGTCGTCTCGATCCCGATGCGGACCCGGTTCCGCGGGATCACGGTCCGGGAGGCGGTGCTCGTCGAGGGGCCGGCCGGGTGGGGTGAGTGGAGCCCGTTCCTGGAGTACCCCGCCGACGTCGCCGAGCCCTGGCTGCGCTGCGCCGAGGAGGCCGCCTCCGGGCGGTGGCCCGCGCCCGTGCGGGACGTCGTACCGGTCAATGTCACCGTGCCCGCGGTCGACGCCGAGCGCGCCTTCCGGATCACGCGCGCCGGCGGCTGCCGCACCGCGAAGGTCAAGGTCGCCGAGCCCGGCCAGACGCTCGCCGAGGCCGAGGAACGGCTGGCGGCGGTCCGCGACGCGCTCGGCCCCGACGGCCGGATCCGGGTCGACGCCAACGGCGGCTGGTCGGTCGACGAGGCGGTCCACGCGATCGGCCGGCTCGACCGGACCGCCAGCGGCCTGGAGTACGTCGAGCAGCCGACGGCGTCGGTCGAGGACCTGGCGCTGGTCCGGCGGCGGGTCGACGTGCCGATCGCGGCCGACGAGTCGATCCGCCGCGCCGAGGACCCCTACCGGGTGCGCGACCTCGAGGCCGCCGACATCGCCGTCCTCAAGGTGCAGCCGCTCGGAGGCGTTCGCGCCTGCCTCGAGATCGCCGAGCGGATCGGGCTTCCGGTCGTCGTGTCGAGCGCGCTGGAGACGTCGGTCGGCATCGCGGCGGGCGTGGCGCTGGCCGCCGCGCTGCCCGAGCTGCCGTACGCCTGCGGGCTCGCGACCGTCCAGCTGCTCACCGCCGACGTCGTCGACGACTCGCTGCTGCCGGTCGACGGCGCGTTGCCCGTACGACGTCCGGTGGTCGACCCCGTCGCGCTCGACCGGGTCGCCGCGGCGCCCGACCGCGTCGCCCACTGGGAGGCCAGGCTCGCCGAGGTGCGCGCGCTGCGGAAGGATCTGGGCTCATGACCGACTCCTCCGCCGCGCTCGCGGACGCCCTCATCGCCTGGCTCGGCCGCGCGGGGGTGACGGAGGTCGTCGTCGCGCCGGGCTCGCGCAACGCACCGCTCGCGATGGCGCTGTGGGCCGCCGCCCAGCAGGACGGCGGCCCGCGGCTGCACACCCGGATCGACGAGCGCACGGCCGCCTTCCTCGGGCTGGGGCTGACCAAGTCCGGCGCGCGGGCCGCCGTCCTCACGACGTCGGGCACCGCGGTCGCCAACCTGCACCCCGCCGTCCTCGAGGCGGTCCACGCGGGCGTGGGGCTGATCGTCGTCTCCGCCGACCGGCCGGCCCGGCTGCGTGGCACCGGCGCCAACCAGACCACCGACCAGGTCGGGATCTTCGGCGGGCTGGTGACCACCCACGACATCGACACGGTCGCCCAGCTCGACGCGGTCGCAGCCCCGTGGGACTCGGTCGTGCATCTCAACGTCCAGCTCGACACCCCCCTCGTGCCGGATGTCCCCGTCGTACCGGACGT
>NZ_BAABAC010000013.1:93872-160195 GCF_039537225.1 Nocardioides ginsengisoli | reverse complement strand
CGACGGTCGACCAGCCTGGAGCGGGGGCCGTTGACGGTGGTCGTCGCCGGTGACGACGCCGGCCCGCCCGCGCGGCAGCTCGCCGAGGCGGCGGGCTGGCCGCTGCTGGCCGAGCCGACGAGCGGCGCGCGTACCGGCGAGCACGCGCTGCGGACCTACCGGCTGCTGCTCGGCACCGACCTCGGCAAGCGGATCGAGCGGGTCGTCGTCTTCGGGCGGCCGACCATCTCGCGGCCGGTGAGCACCCTCCTCGAGCGCCCGGACGTCGACGTCCTCGTCGTCCCGGGGCCCGGAGTCTGGCCGGTCCGGCCGCCGCGGGCCACGGCGATCTCCGCGCCCGGCTGGGACGGCGAGCCCGACGACGCCGACTGGCTCGACGCCTGGCGTACGGCGGACCGCGCGCTCGGCCGGCGGATCGACCGGCTGCTCGCCGCGGAGCCCGCCCTCACGCCGTACGACGTCGCGGCGGCCGCCCACGCCGCGCTGCCCGCCGGCGGACTGCTCGTGGTCGGCGCGTCCAGTCCGGTCCGCGATCTCGACCTGATGCTCCGGCCACCCGCGGTCGGCACCCGGCGCAAGGTGATCGGCAACCGCGGCCTGGCCGGCATCGACGGCACCATCAGCACCGCGATCGGCGCCGCGCTCGGCCGGCGCGACTCGACGCGCAACCTCGCCCTGATGGGCGACCTGACCTTCCTGCACGACCAGACCGGGCTGGTGCTCGGGCCGGACGAGCCGCGTCCGGACCTGACGATCGTCGTCCCCAACGACGACGGCGGCGCCATCTTCTCGATGCTGGAGCAGGGCGCCCCGGCGCACGCGGCGTCCTTCGAGCGGCTCTTCGGCACGCCCCACGGCTCCGACCTGGCGAGCCTCTGCGCGGGCGCGCGGATCCCGCACCTGCGGGTCGGCTCGCGCCCCGAGCTCGACCAGGCGCTGGCCTCGCCCAACGGCGGCATCGACGTGGTCGAGGCGGTCGTCGACCGGCTCGGTCGCCGCGACCTCGACCTCCGGATCCGCGACCTCGCGGCCGGCCTCTAAGGAGACAGCGCGATGGAGATCGCCTTCCTGCTGGTCGCGATCGTCGCGACCGTCCTCACCGTCACCGCGATCTCGGAGCGGTTCGAGGTCCCGGCGCCGCTGACCCTGGTCGTGGTGGGCTTCGCGGCGTCGTACGTCCCCGGGGTGCCCGAGCTGCGGCTCGAGCCGGAGGTCGTGCTGCTCGGGCTGCTGCCGCCGCTGCTCTACTCCGCGTCGGTCAACACCTCGCTCGTCGACTTCAACGCCAACCGCCGCTCGATCCTGCTGCTGTCGGTGGGGCTCGTGGCGTTCACGACGTTCGGCGTCGCGGCCGTCGTGCGGATGGTCATCCCCGAGATCCAGTGGCCGCTGGCGCTCGCGATCGGCGCCGTCGTGGCGCCGCCCGATGCCGTCGCCGCGACCGCGATCGGACGGCGGATCGGCCTGCCCCGCCGGGTGGTCACCATCCTCGAGGGCGAGTCGCTGCTCAACGACGCGAGCGCGCTGGTCGCGCTGCGCACCGCCGTCGCCGCCATCAGCACCACCGTCGCCGCCTGGCAGGTCGGTCGTGACTTCCTGCTCGCCGCCGGCGGCGGCGTCGCGATCGGCGCGCTGACCTTCGCGATCGTCGGCTTCGTCCGCAAGAAGGTCACCGACCCGCTGCTCGACACCGCGATCTCGCTGGTGATCCCGTTCTCGGCCTACATCGTCGCGGAGGAGATCCACGCGTCCGGCGTGGTCGCGGTCGTGGTCGCCGGCCTGCTGCTCGGCCACGTCGCGCCGGTGCTGCAGACCGCGCAGTCGCGGATCGCGGAGCGGATGAACTGGCGCACCATCGCCTACGTCCTCGAGAACACGGTCTTCCTGCTCATCGGGCTGCAGGCCGACTGGCTGCTCGGCGAGGTCGGCAAGAGCGACTTCGGCGTCGGGCAGATCGCGGTGGCGTGCGCCGCGGCGTTCGTGGCCGTCGTCCTGCTGCGGCTGCTGTGGGTGTTCGCCGGCCAGGCCTTCCTGCTGCGACACCGGGTCGACCCGCTCACCGGCGAGCAGACCAGCTGGCGCTACTCCTTCCTCATCGGCTGGGCGGGCATGCGGGGCGTGGTGACGCTGGCCGCGGCGTTCACCGTCCCCGAGGACACCCGGCACCGCGAGGTGCTGCTGATCATCGCCTTCGTCGTCGTGGCCGGGACCCTGCTCGGCCAGGGCCTGACGCTGCCGTGGGTGGCGCGGCGGCTCGCCGTACCCTCGCCGGACCCGCACGACGACGCCCTCGCCCGCGCGACCCTGCTGCAGCAGGCCGCCAAGGCCGGCATCCACAAGCTCGACGAGCTGGCCGTCGACTGCGACGACCCCCACCACGTCCGCGAGCTGATCATCCAGCGGATCGAGCAGCGCAACTTCGCCGCCTGGGAGCGGCTCGGCACGACCGAGGGCGAGGAGAGCCCGAGCGACCTCTACGCCCGCTGGCGCGGCGACATGATCGAGACCGAGCGGCGCCGGGTGCTGGAGATCCGGTCGACCGGCTCGGTGCCGTCGGAGATCGTCAGCGAGGTGCTGGCCATGCTCGACGTAGAGGAGTCGATGCTGGACGCCGCCGAGGCCGCGCGCGCCGAGCTGCGGACCGCGGCGCCCCGCCCACTCCTGGGCCAGGGCTGCGAGCACCTCGCCTCGATCCAGCTCATGGACCCGCCCGACGACCTCGCCTGCCCCGCCTGCCTGGCGGAGGGGACACGCTGGGTCGCGCTGCGGATGTGCCTGTCGTGCGGCAACGTCGGCTGCTGCGACTCCTCACCGCGGCGGCACGCCACCGCGCACTTCCGCGAGAGCCAGCACCCCGTCATGCGCTCGGTCGAGCCGGGCGAGGACTGGCGCTGGTGCTACGTCCACCACCAGACCGGCTGACCCGCGCCCGCGGGACTACCGTGGCCCTCATGCGACTGACGAAGTTCGGACACGCGGCGGTCAGGTTCGAGCACGACGGCACCTCGCTCGTCGTCGACCCGGGCGTGTGGACCCAGCGGGAGGCGGTCGAGGGCGTCGACGCCGTCCTCATCACCCACGAGCACATGGACCACTACCACCCGGAGCTGCTCCGGGCCGCAGACGCCCCGATCTACACGATCGGCGCGGTCGCGGCGCAGATCCGCGAGGGCGCGCCCGACCTGGCCGAGCGGGTCACCGTCGTCCGGCCCGACGAGGCGTGGTCGATCGGGTCCTTCGCCGTGCGGGCCGTGGGCGAGCTGCACGCGGTCATCCACCCCGAGCTGCCGCGCTTCGACAACAGCGGCTACCTGCTGAGCGGCGGCGGGACGACGGCCTACCACCCGGGCGACGCGTTGACCGCGCCCGGCGAGGCGGTCGACGTCCTGCTGGCGCCCGTCTCGGCCCCCTGGATGCGGGTGAGCGAGGGCGTCGACTTCGCGCGGATGATCGGGGCGCGGCAGACGGTCGCGATCCACGACCGGGTGTTCTCGCCGGAGGGGCTCGCCATCTGCGACGCGCAGTTCACGCGCTTCCTGGAGGCGAAGGGCCTGGAGTACCGCCGGCTCCCCGACGGCACCGACCTCTAGGCCCGGCTCCCCGCTCGGAGAGCCGCGCCCGAGGCCACTCGGCCGGCTCTCAGGTGGACCGGGCATGATGGCCCGATGCCGATCGCTCGATCCACCGTCGCTGGCGCCGTCACGGGCGTCGTCCTCCTCGCCGGAGCCGTGGGCTTCGGGGTGGGCCTGCCCAAGGTCTCCGAGGAGCCCACGATCACGTCCGCCGACCTGCCGAAGCTGCCCGACCGCCTCGACAGCCGGATGCAGGCGCTCTCGACCGTGACCGTCGAGGACGCCGGCGTGACCGCGCCGGCCGACAAGGCCGCCGTCCCCGGCTTCGCCGAGCGGGCCGGCAAGGGCGACACCATCGCGGCCAGCCACCTCGCCACCCTGTACGGCGCCGCGCGGGTCCGCAGCTATATCGACGCCAAGGCGATGGGCCAGGCCGCGACCACGCAGACCGCGCCCGCCCAGATCGCCGTCTCGATCGTGCCCGGCGAGGCCGGCCTGGTCATCCCGAACGGCCCCTTCGAGATCCAGCAGAGCGGTGCCAACTACCAGCTCAGCGAGATCGGCGGCCACCGCTGCGCGATCTCCTGGCAGCAGGCGGTCGACCCCAGCACCGGCATGCCGGCCACCGGCACCAAGGTGCCGGCGTCCAACTACCAGGCCGAGTGCCGCGCCGAGCGCGGCGGACTCGCCTACGACGTCTTCAGCACCGGGCTCGAGCCCAAGGAGCTGGCCACGTACCTCGACGTCGTCCTCGAGCGCACCGCCTCCTAGCTCCAGTAGATGACGACCTTGTCGCCGAGGGCGACATGGTCGAACAGCCACTCGACGCCGGCCCGGTCGCGCACGTTGACGCAGCCGTGGCTGGCGCCGCTGTAGCCGCGCGCCGCGAAGTCGGACGAGTAGTGCACGGCCTGCCCGCCGGAGAAGAACATCGCGAAGGGCATGGACGTGTGGTACAGCGTCGACACGTGGTCGCGGCTCTTGCGGTAGATCGTGAAGACGCCCTCGCGGGTCGGCAGCTCGGACGACCCGAACCGGACGTCGACGGTCTTGACGACCGTCCCGTCGACGAGCCAGCGCAGAGTCCGGCTGGACTTGTCGACGCAGAGCACGCGACCGGTGGTGCAGCGTGGGTCGAGCGGGCCGGGCGTGTTGCCGTTGGTGCTCGC
This sequence comes from Nocardioides ginsengisoli, assembly GCF_039537225.1. Classification (NCBI taxonomy): domain Bacteria; kingdom Bacillati; phylum Actinomycetota; class Actinomycetes; order Propionibacteriales; family Nocardioidaceae; genus Nocardioides; species Nocardioides ginsengisoli. Next base: position 155,454 of record NZ_BAABAC010000013.1, on the reverse strand, counting down.
GGGCGGGGTGTTCGTGAGCTCGGCCTGGGTGGGCTCGTGGGTCATCTGCTCGAGCCGGGTGAGGGTACGGCGGTCGACCTCGCCGGTCACCTGGAAGCCGCGCTTGGCCTGGAAGCCGCGCACCGCCTCGGCGGTCTTGTCGCCGTACCGGTCGGTGACGTCGCCGCTGAACCAGTCGATCTGCTTGAGCCGGGCCTGGAGCTCGCGGACCTGCGGGCCCTGGTCGCCGGGGGAGAGGAGCGCCGGGCCGGCGGGCGGCGGCCCGGGGTCCTCGGTCGGGGTCTCGCTGGGAGTCTCGCCGGGCGTCTCGCTGGGCGGCTGCTCGCTCGGCGTCTGAGCCGGCGGCTGCTGGGTCGGCGTGGGCTTCGGCTTCGGGGCGTGCTGCCGCGTGGGCGCGGGCGTCGCGGGCGCGGGGGAGGAGTCGTTGCGCACGGCCCAGCCGACGCCGTACGCGAGGACGGAGCAGAGGGCCGCGACCACGGTGACGAGCGTGATCCGGCGCGCGATGCGCAACGTGGTGTTCATGCTCAGGTAGACGCCGTGGGTGGCCGGTTGGTTGCGAGCGATTTCGCCCGACTAGGCTGCCGCGGTGGCCCGCGCAGAGCTCGACAAGCAGCCCGCCGACGTTCGACGGATGTTCGACACCGTCGCGCGGCGCTATGACCTGACCAACGACATCCTCTCGTTCGGCCAGGACCGCCGCTGGCGGCGCGAGGTGCTCGCCGCCGTCGACCCGTCGTACGGCGACCGGGTGCTCGACCTCGCGGCCGGCACCGGCACCTCGAGCCAGCCGTTCCGCGACGCGGGGGCCGACGTCGTGCCGTGCGACTTCTCGATCGGCATGCTCCAGGTCGGCAAGAAGCAGCTGCCCCACCTGCCGTTCACGGCCGGCGACGGCACCAGGCTGCCGTTCCGCGACGCCACCTTCGACGCGGTCACCATCTCCTTCGGCCTGCGCAATATCGTCGACCCGCTCGCCGGCCTCGCCGAGATGCGCCGGGTGACCAAGCCCGGCGGCCGCCTGGTCGTGTGCGAGTTCAGCCACCCGACCTGGTCGCCGTGGCGGACCGTCTACATCGAGTACCTGATGCGCGCCCTGCCCGCCGTCGCGCGCGCCATCTCCTCGGCGCCTGACGCCTACGTCTACCTCGCCGAGTCGATCCGCGCCTGGCCCGACCAGCGGGGCCTGGCCGACCTGATCGGCGAGGCGGGCTGGCAGCGCCCGCAGTGGCGCAACCTGTCCGGCGGGATCGTGGCGCTGCACCGCGCCACCGCCTGACCCGTCCTACGATCGCGGCCATGCAGGTCGTCTGGACGCCGACGCGCGCCGAGCTCGGCGCCTTCGGCCGCGCGCTCATCGGCCGCACGCTCGCGCAGAGCCTCGGGCCGATGCTGATCGGCCTCGGGATCGGCCTGCTCTTCTTCACCGGCGGCCGGCTCACCGCACCGGCCGCGGCCCTCGCGGCCGTCGCGGTGCTCGTCGCCTGGGCGGTGCCGTCGATCGTGCGCACCCGCCGGCTGCTCGCCCGGCTCTACCCGGTCGGACAGCCGGTGTCCGCGGAGGCCCTCGAGACGTCGTACCGGCTGACGGTGGCGAGCGGCGTCACCGAGCTGGTCTGGTCCCGGCTGACCAAGCCCCGGGTCCACCGGTCGTACGTCTCGGTCCGCGACTCCCTCACCCGCCGCCGCGTCCACATCCCGCGCCAGCTCTTCCCCGACGCGTGGCTGGAGCACCTCCGGTGACCCCAGCGCGTCTCGAGTGGACGGTGACCGCGTCCGAGCAGGACGCGCTCCTGCGCGCGGCGACCTGGCGGCTGTGGCGCGGCACGGCCCGCCTCGTCCTGCTGCTCGGCGGCGCGCTCGCGCTCCTCGGCTCGGCGCGCTGGAACTACCCGGGCCTGCTGCTCGGCGTCGGCGGGGCCGCGCTGATGGCCGCGTGGTTCTGGCTCTCCACCCGCCGCTCCGTACGGCGGGTGCTCGGCGCCGCGTACCCGGTCGGCGCCGCCGTGGCGTCGGAGGCGACGGCCGAGCGCCTGCGGCTGGAGACGGCCGCGGGCGACAGCGAGCTGCCGTGGGAGCGGTTGACGAGGATCGTCGCGGGGCCGGTCGTCGTGACCGCCTGGGACGCGCCCGCGCGGCAGTGGCTGACCGTGCCGCGGCAGCTCGTCCCGGACGCCTGGCTGGACCCTGATTTTCGCAAACCCTCTGTGCGCTAATCCCCAGGTCAGACCGGCTTTTCGCGGCTTTCAGGCGTGACGGATGTGGCATTGCCCACCCCCCTGTGACCGGTGTGATCGGGGGTGGCAGTATGTGTTCCACGCCACTAGTGATTCTGTTCACAAGATCACGAGAGGGAGGCTCATGGAGCTCTACACGCCGGTGTTGGTGCTGGCGGCCTTGGCCGCGCTGTTCGCGGTCGGGTCGGTCGTCATGAGCACGATGGTGGGACCGAGGCGCTACAACCGCGCCAAGTACGACTCCTACGAGTGCGGCATCGAGCCGACGCCCCAGGCGCTCGGCGGCCGCTTCCCGGTGAAGTACTACATCACCGCGATGCTCTTCATCGTCTTCGACATCGAGATCATCTTCCTCTACCCGTGGGCCGTCCGCTTCGACGCGATGTCCTGGTTCGGGCTGGTCGAGATGGTCCTGTTCATCGCCACCGTCTTCGTCGCCTACGCCTACGTCTGGCGTCGCGGCGGCCTCGACTGGGATTGAGAGCCACGATGCACGCACGCCCCCGGCGTTGTCGTCACTCGACGACCGCTCCGCTTTTCAGGTCGCCTTCGCTCCTCCGCCTCGGCGGCGCACGCGCCTCGCGACTCTCACCAGGGAGGGACTGAGATATGGGCATCGAGGAGAAGCTCCCCAGCGGAGTCCTGCTGAGCACGGTCGAGGGGCTGGCCGGCTACATGCGCAAGGCCAGCTTCTGGCCCGCCACCTTCGGGCTGGCGTGCTGCGCGATCGAGATGATGACCAGCGGTGGGCCGAAGTACGACCTCGCGCGCTTCGGCATGGAGGTCTTCCGGGCCAGTCCGCGCCAGGCCGACCTGATGATCGTCGCCGGCCGGGTCAGCCAGAAGATGGCGCCCGTCCTGCGCCAGATCTACGACCAGATGGCCGAGCCCAAGTGGGTGCTCGCCATGGGCGTGTGCGCCAGCAGCGGCGGCATGTTCAACAACTACGCGATCGTCCAGGGCGTCGACCACGTCGTCCCGGTCGACATGTACCTCCCCGGCTGCCCGCCGCGCCCGGAGATGCTCATCGACGCGATCCTCAAGCTCCACGACAAGGTCCAGGCGACGCCGCTCGGCCCCAACCGCCGCGCCCAGATCCGTGAGCTCGAGGCCGAGGGCCTGGTCGCGCTGCCGACCAGCGACATGAGGGGACAGCTGCGGTGAGCGACGAGAAGGACGAGAAGGCCGTCGAGCAGCGGGCCACCGACCAGTCGCCCGAGAACGCGCCCGCGTCGCTCGGCGAGCCCGAGGTCGAGGTCCGCGCGGTCGGCGCCCGGCACGGCATGTTCGGCGTGCGGGGCTCCGGCGACACCAGCGGCTACGGCGGCCTGGTGGCCCAGGTCGTCCTGCCCGGCGCCGCGCAGCGCCCCTACGGCGGCTGGTACGACGGCGTCGCCGACGCGCTCGACCCGCTCATCGAGCAGGTCGTCATCCACCGCGGCGAGATCACCCTCCACATCCACCGCGACCACCTGCTCGAGGCGGCGAAGAAGCTGCGCGACGACCCGAGCCTGCGCTTCGAGCTGCTCTCCGGCGTCAGCGGCGTCCACTACCCGGGCGACACCGGCCGCGAGCTGCACGCCGTCTACCACCTGATGTCCTACACCTGGAACCGCCGGGTCCGCGTCGAGGTCGCCATGCCCGACGCCGACCCGCACGTGCCCAGCCTGGTGCCGCTCTACCCCGCCGCCGACTGGCACGAGCGCGAGACCTGGGACATGTTCGGGATCCAGTTCGACGGCCACCCGGCCCTGACCCGGATCCTCATGCCCGACGACTGGCCGGGCCATCCCCAGCGCAAGGACTACCCCCTCGGCGGAATCCCCGTCGAGTACAAGGGCGCCAGCGTCCCGCCGCCGGACCAGCGGAGGAGCTACAACTGATGAGCACCGACACCAGCAACACCGACTTCTACGCCGACTCCGCCGACACCTCCGACGGCAAGGTCTTCACCGTCTCCGGCCAGGACTGGGACAGCATCGCCGCCGGCCTCGGCGACGACGCCGGGTTCGACTCGGCCGAGCGGGTCGTGGTCAACATGGGCCCGCAGCACCCGTCGACCCACGGCGTGCTCCGGCTGATCCTCGAGATCGAGGGCGAGACGGTCACCGAGGCCCGCTGCGGCATCGGCTACCTGCACACCGGCATCGAGAAGAACATGGAGTACCGCTCCTGGACGCAGGGCGTCACGTTCTGCACCCGGATGGACTACCTGAGCCCGTTCTTCAACGAGATGACCTACGTGCTGGGCGTCGAGCGGCTGCTCGACATCGAGAACGACATCCCCGAGAAGGCCCAGGTGATGCGGGTCCTGCTCATGGAGCTCAACCGGATCTCCTCCCACCTGGTCTGCATCGCCACCGGCGGCATGGAGATCGGCGCGCTGACGGTCATGACGATCGGCTTCCGCGAGCGCGAGCTGGTGCTCGACCTCTTCGAGCTGATCACCGGCCTGCGCATGAACCACGCGTTCATCCGCCCCGGCGGCGTCGCCCAGGACCTGCCCCCGGGCGCCCTCGACGAGATCCGCTCCTTCGTCGCGCTGATGAAGAAGCGGCTGCCCGAGTACGCCGCGCTGTGCAACGCCAACCCGATCTTCAAGGCCCGCCTCGAGAACGTCGGCCACCTCGACCTCGAGGGCTGCATGGCGCTCGGCCTCACCGGCCCGGTCCTGCGCAGCACCGGCTACGGCTTCGACCTGCGCAAGGCCCAGCCCTACAGCGGCTACGAGACCTACGACTTCGACGTCCAGACCTGGGACACCGCCGACTCCTACGGCCGGTTCCGCGTCCGGCTCAACGAGATGTGGGAGTCGCTGAAGATCATCGAGCAGGCCGCCGACCGGCTGGCCAAGCTCGAGGGCGCGCCGGTGATGGTGGCCGACAAGAAGGTCGCCTGGCCCAGCCAGCTCTCCATCGGCAGCGACGGCATGGGCAACAGCCTCGACCACATCCGCCACATCATGGGGGAGTCGATGGAGGCGCTCATCCACCACTTCAAGCTGGTGACCGAGGGCTTCCGGGTGCCGGCCGGCCAGGCCTACGTGCCGGTCGAGTCGCCGCGCGGCGAGCTGGGCGCCCACGTCGTCTCCGACGGCGGCACCCGGCCCTTCCGGGCGCACTTCCGCGACCCGTCGTTCAACAACCTCCAGGCGATGGGCGTGATGAGCGAGGGCGGCCAGATCGCCGACGTCATCGTCGCCATCGCGAGCATCGACCCCGTGATGGGAGGCGTCGACCGATGAACACCCAGCCCCGCGCCAGTCAGCTGGACGACAAGACCATCGGTGAGCTGCGCGAGATCGCGGCCCGCTACCCCGAGGCGCGCTCGGGCCTGCTGCCGATGCTCCACCTGGTGCAGTCGGTGCAGGGCCGGATCACCCCCGAGGGCATCGAGGCCTGCGCCGCGATCCTCGACCTGAGCCCGGCCGAGGTCAACGGCGTCGCGACCTTCTACACGATGTACAAGCGCCACGGCGTCGGCGACTACCACGTCGGCGTCTGCACCAACACGCTGTGCGCGGTGATGGGCGGCGACGCGATCTTCGCCCGGCTCAAGGAGCACCTCGACATCGGCAACGACGAGGTCGCCGTCCAGCGCCAGGGCGACTCGCGCACGGTCAGCCTCGAGCACATCGAGTGCAACGCGGCCTGCGACTACGCCCCTGTGGTGATGGTCAACTGGGAGTTCATGGACAACCAGACCCCCGAGTCGGCGGTCCAGATGGTCGAGGCGCTGCGCGCCGGCCACGACGTCAGCTCCACCCGCGGCCCGCGGCTGTGCACGTGGAAGGAGGCCGAGCGAGTGCTCGCCGGCTTCCCCGACGGCCGCGTCGACGAGGGCCCCACCGCCGGTACGGCGAGCCTCGCCGGCCTCGAGATCGCCCGGGAGCGCGGCTGGACCGCCCCCGGTCCTTCCGCAGCGCCCGCGAAGGAGGCCGCAGATGACTGACCCGCTGACCCCGGTCCTCACCGACCTCTGGGACGCCGAGCAGGGCTGGAAGCTCGCCACCTACGCGGACAAGGGCGGCTACGAGGCCCTCGACGTCGCGTTCAAGATGAGCCCCGACGACGTCATCACGGCCGTCAAGGACAGCGGCCTGCGCGGCCGCGGCGGCGCCGGCTTCCCGACCGGCATGAAGTGGTCCTTCATCCCGCAGGACAACCCCAAGCCCAAGTACCTCGTCGTCAACGCCGACGAGTCGGAGCCGGGCACCTGCAAGGACATCCCGCTGATGATGGGCAACCCCCACGTCCTCGTCGAGGGCGTGATCATCAGCTCCTACGCCATCCGCGCCAACAAGGCGTTCATCTACATCCGCGGCGAGGTGGTCCACGTCATCCGCCGGGTGCAGGCCGCGGTCGCCGAGGCCTACGCCGCCGGCCACCTCGGCGCCAACATCCACGGCTCGGGCTACGACCTCGACGTCGTCGTCCACGCCGGTGCGGGCGCCTACATCTGCGGTGAGGAGACCGCCCTCCTCGAGGGCCTCGAGGGTCGTCGCGGCCAGCCGCGGCTGCGCCCGCCGTTCCCCGCCGTGGCCGGCCTCTACGCCAGCCCGACGGTCATCAACAACGTCGAGTCGATCGCCTCGGTGCCCGCCATCGTCAAGAACGGCGCGTCCTGGTTCGGCGCGATGGGCACCGAGAAGTCCAAGGGACACGGCATCTTCTCGCTGTCCGGCCACGTCATGCGGCCCGGCCAGTACGAGGCGCCGCTCGGCATCACGCTGCGCGAGCTGCTCGACCTCGCGGGCGGCGTCCGTCACGGCCACCAGCTGAAGTTCTGGACGCCGGGCGGCTCCAGCACGCCGCTGCTCACCGCCGAGCACCTCGACGTCCCGCTCGACTTCGAGGGCGTCGGCGCCGTCGGCTCGATGCTGGGCACCCGCGCGCTGCAGATCTTCGACGAGACGGTCTGCGTGGTGCGGGCGGTGCTGCGCTGGACGGAGTTCTACAAGCACGAGTCGTGCGGCAAGTGCACCCCGTGCCGTGAGGGCACCTGGTGGCTGGTGCAGGCCCTGACCCGGCTCGAGAACGGACAGGGCAGCGAGGAGGACCTCGACCAGCTCCTCGACCAGTGCGACAACATCCTCGGCCGCTCGTTCTGCGCGCTGGGCGACGGCGCCACCAGCCCGATCTCCAGCTCGATCCAGCACTTCCGCGACGAGTACCTCGCCCACCTGAGCCACGGCGGGTGCCCCTTCGACCCCGCGAAGTCGACGGCCTGGGCCGGACAGGAGGTGTCCGCGTGAGCGAGAAGACCGTCGAGAAGACCGATCTGGTCACCGTCACCATCGACAGCGTCCAGGTCAGCGTCCCCAAGGACACGCTGGTGATCCGCGCCGCCGAGCAGATCGGCGTCCAGATCCCGCGCTTCTGCGACCACCCGCTGCTCGCGCCCGCGGGCGCCTGCCGGCAGTGCCTGGTCGACGTCCCCGACGCCGGCAACGGACGCGGCTTCCCCAAGCCGCAGGCCTCCTGCACGCTCCCGGTCGCCGAGGGCATGGTCGTCAGCACCCAGGTCACCAGCCCGGTCGCCGACAAGGCGCAGCAGGGCGTGATGGAGCTGCTGCTCATCAACCACCCGCTCGACTGCCCCGTCTGCGACAAGGGCGGCGAGTGCCCCCTGCAGAACCAGGCGATGTCCAACGGCCGTGCCGAGTCGCGCTTCTCCGACGAGCGCAACCGCGGCGTCAAGCGGACCTTCCCCAAGCCGATCAACCTCTCGCCGACGGTGCTGCTCGACCGCGAGCGCTGCATCGTGTGCCAGCGCTGCACCCGCTTCGCCGACGAGATCGCGGGCGACCCGTTCATCGCGCTGGTCGAGCGCGGCGCGCAGCAGCAGATCGGCATCGCCGAGGACGCGCCCTTCCTCTCCTACTTCTCGGGCAATGTCATCCAGATCTGCCCGGTCGGCGCGCTCACCTCCGAGCAGTACCGCTTCCGCTCGCGGCCCTTCGACCTGGTCTCCACGCCCGGCGTGGCCGAGCACGACGCCTGCGGCTCGGCGATCCGGATCGACCACCGCCGCGGCCAGGTGCTGCGTCGCCAGGCCGGCGACGACCCCGAGGTCAACGAGGAGTGGATCACCGACAAGGACCGCTTCGCCTTCGCCTACGCCAAGGCCGACGACCGGCTCGAGTACCCGCAGGTCCGTGACGAGGACGGCGCGCTGCGGCCGGCGTCCTGGCCCGAGGCGTTCGCCGTCGCGGCGCGCGGCCTCGCCGCGGCCAAGGCCGCCGGCGGTGTCGGCGTCCTGACCGGCGGCCGGCTCACGGCCGAGGACTCCTACGCCTACAGCAAGCTCGCCCGCGTCGCGCTCGAGACCAACGACATCGACTTCCGGGCGCGGCCGCTCTCCGCCGAGGAGACCGCCTTCCTCGCCTCGCACGTCGTGCTGACCGGTCCCGAGGCCGGCAGCGTCACCTACCGCGACCTCGAGTCGGCCGCGAAGGTCGTGCTCGTGGGCCTGGAGCCCGAGGACGAGGCCGGCGCGATCTTCCTGCGGCTGCGCAAGTCGGTCCGCGCCGGCGGCACCGCGGTGATCGCGCTCGCGCCGTACTCGACACGGGGGCTCGACAAGCTCTCCGGACGCCTGGTCCCGACCGTCCCCGGCGACGAGCCGGCCGCGCTGCGTGCGTTGGCCGGCGAGCTCGACGCCACCAGCGTGCTGCTGGTGGGCGAGCGGCTGGCGACCGTCCCCGGCGCGCTGTCCGCCGCCGCCGAGGTCGCGGCCGCGACCGGCGCCCGGCTGGCCTGGGTGCCGCGCCGGGCCGGCGACCGCGGCGCGATCGAGACCGGCTGCCTGCCGACCCTGCTGCCCGGCGGCCGTCCGGTCGCCGACGCCCGCGCCCGCGTCGACGTCGCCACCGCCTGGGGCGTGGCCGCACTGCCCGAGACCGAGGGCCGCGACGCCGACGCGATCGTGGCCGCCCTGGTCGCGGGCGAGCTCGGCGGGCTCGTCATCGCCGGCGTCGACCCCGACGACACCGCCGACCCGGCCGCCACCCGCGCGGCGATCGACGCGGCCGGCTTCGTCGTGGCGCTCGACCTGCGCCGGACCGCCGTCACCGACGTCGCCGACGTGGTCTTCCCGGTCGCGCCGACCACCGACAAGGCGGGCATGTTCGTCAACTGGGAGGGGCGGGTCCGCCCGTGGGAGGCCGCGCTGCACAACCCGGCGTCCCTGCCCGAGCTGCGCGCGCTGGCCGGCATCGCCGACGAGATGGGCGCCCCGCTCGGCTTCCGCACCGTCGACGAGGTCCGCGCCGAGATGGCGCAGCTGGGCCCCTGGGACGGGCCCCGGGCAGACCGCGAGCGAAGCGAGCCTGGTCTGTCCGGAACACAAGAGCGCCCGAGCGAAGCGAGGGACGATGCCCTTCGCGCCGAAGGCGCAGGTGCCGAAGGCGCAGGTGCCGAAGGCACCTTGGTGCTCGCCACCTGGAAGCAGCTGCTCGACAACGGCGCGATGCAGGACGGCGACAAGTACCTCAAGGCGACGGCCCGCACTCCCGTCGCGCTCGTCACCCGCGCCGACTTCGACGCGCACGGGCCGACGGTCACCCTCACCGGCGACCGCGGCTCGATGACGCTGCCCGCCGAGATCTGCGACGACCTCGTCGACGGCGTGGTGTGGGTGCCGGCCGGCTCGGTCGGCAACGGCGTCCTGGCCGACCTGGCCTCCCCGGGCACGAGGGTCACGATCAGCGGAGCGGAAGGGGTGCACGGATGAACGTCTCGCTCGGTGCGTTCGGCAACGATCCCTGGTGGGTGATCGGGCTCAAGACGCTGCTGATCTTCCTCTTCCTGGTGCTGCTCACCCTGTTCAACATCTGGTGGGAGCGCCGGGTCGTGGCCCGGATGCAGCACCGGATCGGCCCCAACGTGCACGGTCCCTTCGGCCTGCTGCAGTCGTTGGCCGACGGCGTGAAGCTGGCGTTCAAGGAGGACCTGATCCCCAAGGCCGCCGACAAGGTGGTCTTCGTCCTCGCGCCCGTGATCGTGGTGGTGCCGGCGTTCGTGACGTTCAGCGTCATCCCGTTCGGGCCCGAGGTCAGCTTCTTCGGCCACCGCACGCCGCTGCAGCTCACCGACATGCCGGTCGCGGTGCTCTTCGTGATGGCGATCGCGTCGATCGGGATCTACGGCATCGTGCTCGGCGGCTGGTCGAGCGGCTCGACGTACTCGCTTCTGGGCGGCCTGCGCTCGAGCGCGCAGATGATCTCCTACGAGGTGGCGATGGGCCTCGCGCTGGTCGCGGTGTTCATGTACGCCGGCTCCATGTCGACCAGCGAGATCGTGGCCGCCCAGGGCGACCTGTGGTTCGGCCTGGCCCTGCTGCCGTCGTTCGTCATCTACACGATCGCGATGGTCGGCGAGACCAACCGCGCGCCCTTCGACCTCCCCGAGGCCGAGGGCGAGCTGGTCGGCGGCTTCCACACCGAGTACTCCAGCCTGAAGTTCGCACTCTTCTTCCTCGCCGAGTACATCAACATGGCGACCGTGTCCGCGCTCGCGACCACGCTCTTCCTGGGCGGCTGGCACGCGCCCTTCTGGATCGACCACGTGTGGGCGGGCGCCAACGAGGGCTACTGGCCGGTGCTCTGGTTCTTCGGCAAGGTGCTCTTCTTCATCTTCATCTTCATCTGGCTGCGCGGCTCGCTGCCGCGACTGCGCTACGACCAGTTCATGGCGTTCGGCTGGAAGCGGCTGATCCCGATCTCGCTGGTCTGGATCGTCGCCGTCGCCACCATGCGCGTGGCCCGCAACGAGGGCGTCTTCACGGAGGGATTCGGACAGAACCAGGAGTTCTGGCTGATCCTCGTCGGCGTCGTCCTGGTCGCCGCGCTGGTCGTCTACTTCCTGCCCGAGGGCACCGACGAGACCCCGAGCACCACGGTCGCCGCGCCGCGTGCGGGCGGCTTCCCGGTCCCGCCGATGCCGGCCGGTGGCGCGGTGCAGGGCGCCGCCGCCCCGCTGGTCTTCCGCAGCAGCCCCGTCGATCAAGAGGTGAGCAATGGCTGACAAGCCCACGGACAAGGGGCCCTCGCTCAAGGAGCAGCTCTGGGACCCGGTGGCCGGCTTCGGCGTCACCTTCCGGACCATGTTCCGCAAGGTCGTCACCGAGCAGTACCCCAAGGAGAAGCTGCCCACCGCGCCGCGCTTCCACGGCCGCCACCAGCTCAACCGCTGGCCCGACGGCCTCGAGAAGTGCGTCGGCTGCGAGCTGTGCGCCTGGGCCTGCCCGGCCGACGCGATCTACGTCGAGGGCGCCGAGAACGTCGACGGCCCGAGCGTCGACGCCGACGGCAACCCGGTCGAGTCGGGGCGCTACAGCGCCGGCGAGCGCTACGGCCGCGTCTACCAGATCAACTACCTGCGCTGCATCCTGTGCGGGCTCTGCATCGAGGCGTGCCCGACCCGCGCGCTGACGATGACCAACGAGTACGAGCTCGCCGACGACAGCCGGGCCAGCCTGATCTACGAGAAGTCCGACCTGCTCGCGCCGATGCTGCCCGGCATGGAGCAGCCGCCGCACCCGATGCTGCTCGGCAACGACGACGACTACTACCGCGGGACCTTCGGCGGCTCCGCCCCCGTCGAGTCCGGCGTCCCGGCGAGCGGTGGTGACGCATGATCGCCTTCTGGGTGCTCGCCCCGATCATGGTCGTCGCGGCGCTCGGCCTGCTCTTCGTGCGCAAGGCCGTCCATGCCGCGCTGCTGCTGGCCGTGGTGATGATCAGCCTCGCCGTGCTGTACGCCGTCCTCGAGGCGCCGTTCCTGTTCGCGGTGCAGATCATCGTCTACACCGGCGCGATCTTGATGCTCTTCCTCTTCGTGCTGATGCTGGTCGGCGTCGACGCCTCCGACTCGCTCGTCGAGACGATCAAGGGCCAGCGCGCGCTGGCCTGGTTCGTCGGCGCGGTCTTCGTGGTGATCATGGTCGTCGCGCTGACCCAGCTCACCCTCGGCCCCGCGGTGGGGCTGAAGGAGGCCAACTCCGGCGGCAACATCCAGGCGCTCGCCGACCTGCTGTTCTCCCGCTACGTGTTCATCTTCGAGGCCACCAGCGCCCTGCTCATCACCGCCGCCGTCGGTGCGATGGTGCTGGCCCACCGCGAGCGGCTCACGCCGAAGAAGACCCAGGCCGACCTCGCCGCCGAGCGGATCCGCGCCTACGGCGAGACCGGCGCCCACCTCGGGCCGCTGCCCCCGCCGGGCGTCTACGCCCGCCACAACGCCGTCGACACCCCGGCCCTGCTGCCCGACGGCAGCCCGGCGCCGGCGTCGGTGTCCCGGGTGCTCGCCGCCCGTGGCACCATGCAGCGCGCCGGCCTGCGCGACATCGATTCGATCACGGCCCAGCTCGGCGTCGCGCCGACCGAGGCGCCCGATGCGAAGCAGGCGGGGAGCGAAGCGACCGACGCCACGACAGCGGGCAAGTCCGGCGCCGTCGGCTCCAGCGAGGAGAACGCGGCGCCGATCGGCTCCGCCGTCCAGCCCGAGCAGAAGGAGGCTGAGCACTGATGGAGTACGTCGTCCTCTCCGCCATCTTGTTCACCATCGGCTCGATCGGCGTGCTCACCCGCCGCAACGCCATCGTGGTGTTCATGTGTGTCGAGCTGATGCTCAACGCCTGCAACCTCGCGTTCGTCGCGTTCGCCCACCAGCACGGCAACCTCGACGGCCAGATCGCCGCCTTCTTCGTGATGGTGGTGGCCGCGGCCGAGGTCGTGGTGGGGCTCGCGATCATCATGACCATCTTCCGGACCCGTCGCTCGGCCTCGGTCGACGACGCGAGCCTGCTGAAGTTCTGAGAGGGCCAACCCAGTGAACGCACTCTCCGCGCTGACGCTCCGCGCCAGCGAGACGCACGTGCCCGTGGTCGCGCCGGCCGAGGCCCACGAGGTCTTCGCCCTGCTGTGGCTGATCGTCGCGCTGCCGCTGTTGGGCGCCGCGGTCCTGCTGCTGCTCGGCAACCGCCGTACCCAGGCCTACGGGCACTGGATCGGCCTGGCCACGATCACCGGCTCGTTCGTGCTCAGCCTGGTCATGTTCGTGACCCTGCTGGGACGCGACGCGGGCGAGCGCCAGCTCGCGCAGCACCTGTGGACCTGGATCGACGCCGGTCACCTCGACGTCGGCCTCGACCTGCTCTACGACCCGCTCTCGGCGCTCTTCCTGCTGCTGATCACCGGCGTCGGCGCGCTGATCCACCTCTACTCGGTGGGCTACATGGCGCACGACCCGCGGCGGCCGCGGTTCTTCGCCTACCTCAACCTCTTCGTCGCGGCGATGCTCATGCTCGTCCTCGCCGAGAACTACGTGGGCCTCTTCCTCGGCTGGGAGGGCGTCGGCCTCGCGTCGTACCTGCTCATCGGGTTCTGGCAGCACAAGCCGACGGCGGCGGCCGCGGCCAAGAAGGCGTTCGTCATCAACCGGGTCGGCGACATGGGCCTGGGCCTGGCGATCTTCTTGATGTTCGTCACCTTCGGCACCACGAGCTACAGCGGCGTCAGCGCCCTGTCCGGCGGCGCCACCGACACCACCCTCAACTGGATCGGCGTGCTGCTGCTCCTCGGTGCCTGCGGCAAGTCCGCCCAGGTGCCGCTGCAGGCCTGGCTGCTCGACGCGATGGAGGGCCCGACCCCGGTCTCCGCGCTGATCCACGCGGCCACCATGGTGACCGCGGGCGTCTACCTGATCACCCGCTCCAACTTCATCTTCGAGCTGGCGCCGACCGCGCAGACCGTCGTGGTCATCGTCGCGACGGTGACGCTGCTGTGGGGTGCGATCATCGGTTGCGCCAAGGACGACATCAAGAAGGGCCTGGCCGGCTCCACGATGAGCCAGATCGGCTACATGATGCTCGGCGCCGGCCTCGGCGTCGCGGGCTACGCCTTCGCGATCTTCCACCTGCTGACCCACGGCTTCTTCAAGGCCAACATGTTCCTCGGGGCCGGCTCGGTCATGCACGCGATGGACGACGACGTCGACATGCGCCACTACGGCGCGCTGCAGAAGGCGCTGCCGATCACCTTCGCGACCTTCGCGCTCGGCTTCCTCGCGATCATCGGCATCCCGCCCTTCGCGGGCTTCTGGTCGAAGGACAAGATCATCGAGGTCGCGCTCACCCAGAACCCGGTCGTCGGCGTCTGCGCGCTGCTCGGCGCCGGCGTCACCGGCTTCTACATGACCCGGATGATGCTGATGACCTTCTTCACCAAGAAGCGCTGGCAGAAGGGCGTCCACCCGCACGAGAGCCCGCTGGTGATGACCATCCCGCTGATGGTCCTTGCCGCGCTCTCCGCACTCGGCGGCCTGATGCTCGCCGGCAACTGGATCGTCGACTGGCTCAGCCCGGTCGTCGGCCACGCCGCGCACGAGGAGCCCCCGCTGCCGGTCATCGTGCTGACCCTGATCACCATCGCGGTGGTCGCCGCCGGCGTCGCCCTGGCGTGGGTGCTCGTCGGCCGGCGCGACGTCCCGAAGGTCGCCCCGGCCAAGGTCTCCCTGGCCACTCGCGCCGCCCGTGCCGACCTGTACGGCGACGCGATCAACGACACCCTGGTCGTCAACCCCGGCAAGGCCGTCGTCGGCAGCTTCACCTCCGGCGACCGCACGCTGGTCGACGGGCTCTTCACCGGCGCCGCCACGGTGCTCGCCGGCTCCGGCGAGCTCTTCCGCCGCCTGCAGAACGGCTACGTCCGGTCCTACGCGCTCGGCATCCTCGGCGGCGCCGTCGTCCTCGTCCTCACGCTCGTGGCGGTGAACCTGTGATCCTCTCCCTTCTGGTCTGGCTCCCCATCGCCGGCGCGGTCGCGGTCGCGCTGCTGCCGCGCTCGCTCAGCAAGGTCACCGGCCTCGGGGTCGCGCTCGTGACGCTCGCCATCGGCGTCGGCGTCGCGGCCTCCTACGAGGCCGACGGCGGCCGGCAGTTCGCCGAGGACCACGAGTGGATCAAGGCCTTCGGCGTCCACTACGCCCTCGCCGTCGACGGCCTGGGCCTGCTGCTGGTGCTGCTCACCGTGCTGCTGGTGCCGCTGGTGCTGGGCGCGGAGTGGTTCAAGGCCGACGCCGAAGGCAGCGCCGGAGCGCGCGCCTTCGTCGCCTGGACGCTCGCCCTCGAGGGCCTCTCGCTCGCGGTCTTCTGCGCCACCGACGTCTTCCTCTTCTACGTCGTCTTCGAGGCGACGCTGATCCCGGCCTACTTCCTGGTCGGCGGCTTCGGCCGCGAGGGCCGGGGCGCGGCGGCGCTGAAGTTCCTGATGTTCCAGCTCGCGGGCGGCCTGATCCTGCTCGCGTCGGTCATCGGGCTCTACGTCGTCTCCGCACAGCACGGCGCGCCGTCGTACCTGCTCTCCGACCTGGAGAAGCTCGACATCGGCACCACGCCCGGCCGCTGGCTGTTCTTCGGCTTCTTCATCGCCTTCGCGATCAAGGCGCCGCTGTTCCCGCTGCACACCTGGCTGGCTGACACCACCGAGAAGGCGACACCCGGCACCGGTGTGCTGCTCGTCTGCATCCTCGACAAGATCGGCACCTTCGGGATGATGCGGTTCTGCCTCGGGATCTTCCCCGAGGCGTCGCAGTGGGCCACCCCGCTGGTGATCACGCTGGCGCTGATCTCGATCGTCTACGGCGCGCTCATCGCGATCGGCCAGGACGACATCTTCCGGCTGATCGGTCTCACCTCGCTGAGCCACTTCGGCCTGATCACGCTCGGCATCTTCACCTTCTCGACCCAGGGCAGCACCGGCGCGATCCTCTACATGGTCAACCACGGCCTCGGCACGGCCGCGCTCTTCCTGGTCGCGGGCTATCTCGCCGAGCGCCGCGGCACCACCCTGATCAGCGAGATGGGCGGCCTCGAGAAGGTCACGCCCGTCCTCGCCGGGCTGTTCCTGGTGGCCGGCCTGGCCACCCTGGGCCTGCCCGGTCTCTCGCCGTTCGTCAGTGAGTTCCTGGTGCTGCTGAGCGCCTTCCAGCACGCCTGGTACGTCGGCGCGATCGCGATCACCGCGGTGGTGCTGGCAGCGATCTACGTACTGTGGATGTACCAGCGCACGATGACCGGCCCGACGCCGGCCGAGGTCGAGACCACCCGCGACCTCGGCGTGCGCGAGATCGCCGCGGTCGCCCCGCTGGTGGCGGCGCTGGTGTTCCTCGGGTTCTACCCGGCGCCGCTGCTCGACGTCAGCAACCCGATGGTCGGCGACCTGCTGCAGCAGGTCGGCGTCCGTGATCCGGCGCCGACCGTGCAGAACGTCGTGCACCTCGAGGGGAAGGCCAACTGATGAGCTTCGTGAAGCCCGAGCTCGAGTACACCGAGCTCCTTCCGCTGCTGATCGTCCTCGGCGGCGCCACCCTCGGCGTCCTGCTGGAGGCGTTCCTGCCGCGCGGCAGCCGCCGGGTGCCCCAGGTCGCTCTGGCGCTGCTGACCGTCGTCGGCGCGCTCGTCGCCACGGTCCTGGTCGGCGTCCACCTCGACGTCCACCGGGGCGCGGGCGGCAGCGAGGGCCGCGGTCTGGTCGGCGCGATGGGCAGCGTCGTCATCGACGGCCCGACCGTCTACCTGTGGGGCCTGATCCTGGTCTTCGCGCTCGCCGGCGTGGCGCTCTTCTCCGAGCGCCGGCTCGAGGGCGGCGTGTCCGCCTTCGTCGGCCAGGCGGCCGCGCTGCCGGGCACCGAGGGGGAGCGCGAGGCGTCGACCCGCGGCCTCGACCACACCGAGGTCTACCCGCTGCTGCTCTTCGCGGTGAGCGGCATGCTGCTGTTCCCGGCGTCGGGCGACCTGCTCACCATGTTCGTCGCGCTGGAGATCTTGTCGCTGCCGCTCTACCTGCTCTGTGGTCTGGCGCGCCGTCGCCGCCTGCTGAGCCAGGAGGCGGCGATGAAGTACTTCCTGCTCGGCGCCTTCTCCTCCGGCTTCTTCCTCTACGGCGCCGCGCTGGTCTACGGCTACTCCGGCTCGGTCACCTTCGCCGGCATCAACGAGTCGGTGCGCGCCGGCGCGGCCAACCACGGCCTGCTGCTGGCCGGCATCGCGCTGCTCGCGGTCGGCCTGCTGTTCAAGGTCGGCGCCGCGCCCTTCCAGGCCTGGACCCCCGACGTCTACCAGGGCGCCCCGACCGCGGTCACCGCGTTCATGGCCGCCGGCACCAAGGTCGCCGCCTTCGGCGCCCTGCTCCGCCTGCTCTACGTCGCCTTCG
This sequence comes from Nocardioides ginsengisoli, assembly GCF_039537225.1. Lineage (NCBI taxonomy): Bacteria > Bacillati > Actinomycetota > Actinomycetes > Propionibacteriales > Nocardioidaceae > Nocardioides > Nocardioides ginsengisoli. Next base: position 138,003 of record NZ_BAABAC010000013.1, on the reverse strand, counting down.
GCGGCGAGCGCTGGAGCTGGGTCCCGATGCTGTGGGTGGTCGCGATCGGCTCGATGGTCCTCGGCGCGGTGCTCGCCATCGTCCAGAACGACGTCAAGCGGATGCTCGCCTACTCCTCGGTCGCCCACACCGGCTTCCTCCTGGTCGGCGTCCTCGGCGTGCAGAGCGCCGGCGAGCTGGCCGACGGGCAGTACACCTCGCTCGAGGGCGTGCTCTTCTACCTGACCACCTACGGCTTCGCCATGATCGGCGCCTTCGCCATCGTCACCCTGGTGCGCGACGCGGGCGGCGAAGCGACGTCCTACCAGCGGTGGGCGGGGCTGGGACGCACGTCGCCGCTCGTCGCGGGCGCCTTCGCCTTCTTCCTGCTGTCGATGGCCGGCATCCCGCTGACCGCCGGCTTCATCGGCAAGTGGGCCGTGTTCACCTCGGCGATGTCGGCGGGCGCCTGGCCCGTCGTCCTGGTGGCGATCGTCTGCAGCATCATGGCGATCACCTTCTACGTGCGGCACATCCGGCTGATGTTCTTCACCGAGCCCGATCCCGACGGCACCGGGGCGGTCACCCGCTCCTCGCCGGCGACCTCCGCGACGGTCGTCGTCTGCCTCGCGGCGACCCTGGTCATGGGCGTTGTGCCGGGCCCGGTTCTCGATCTGGTCACCCGTGCGGGAGACTTCATCAGGTGAACGCACCTGCGAGCCCCGCTGAGCTTGCCCTGCCGATCGACGACACCGCCCTCGCCGACCGGCTGAGGGCGCGGATGGCCACCGTCGAGGAGATGCTCTTCGGCCACGCGACCAGCCGGGCGCCGTACGTCACCGAGGCGGCGCGGCACCTGCTCGCCGCCGGGGGCAAGAGGTTCCGGCCGCTGCTCGTGCTGCTCGCGGCCGAGGCCGGCCCGCGTCCCGAGGCGGCCGAGGTGCTCACCGCGGCATGCGTCGTCGAGATCACCCACGTCGGCTCGCTCTACCACGACGACGTCATGGACGAGGCGGCCCTGCGCCGCGGCGCCGACTCGGCCAACTCGCGCTTCGACAACCTGGTCGCGATCCTCACCGGCGACTTCCTGTTCGCGAAGTCCTCCGAGCTGACCGCCCAGCTCGGCCCGGAGGCGGTTCGCATCCAGGCCGAGACGTTCACCCGCCTCGTCGAGGGCCAGATCCTCGAGACCGTGAAGCCGGGCCCCGACGAGGACGCCCTGGCCCACTACCTCGAGGTCGTCGCCGGCAAGACCGGCTCGCTGATCGCCACCTCGGCCCACTACGGGGCGCTCTTCGCGGGCGCCGCGCCCGAGGTCGTCGCCGCGCTCACCGAGTACGGCGAGCTGGTCGGCACCGCCTTCCAGCTCTCCGACGACATCCTCGACATCGCCTCCGAGACCGAGGAGTCGGGCAAGACCCCCGGCACCGACCTCAAGGAGGGCGTCCCGACCCTCCCGGTGCTGATGGCCCGCGCCTCCACCGACCCCGACGACGCCCGCCTGCTCGAGCTGCTCGACCCCGAGCGCACCGACCTCGCGGCCGACGCCGAGCTGCACGCCGAGGCGCTCGACCTGCTGCGCAAGCACCCGGCGATGGAGCAGGCGAAGACCTACGTCATCGCCCGCGCGCAGGAGGCCAAGCAGCGGCTCCAGGCGCTGCCCGAGGGGTCGGTGCGGACCGCGCTCGAGGCGTTCGCCGACGTGGTCGCCGTCCGGTCTGCCTGAGCGCGCATCGGCGGCGGTGAGCCGCGGCCGTCCGGGTAGCGTCGACATGTGGTCGATGTAGGTCCGGTGCTCGTGGATCACCGCGAGCGGAACAGCTCGATCCCGGATGCCCTGGCAGCAGCCGGCCTCGAGGTGCGGCTGACCGACCTTCCCGTCGGCGACTACGTCCTCGGGCCCGGGCTGGCGGTCGAGCGCAAGGGCCCGAACGATCTCGGCGCCTCCATCCGGGACGGGCGCATCTTCGACCAGGCCGTCCGCCTGCAGTCGGCGTTCGCCCAGGCGGTGCTGCTGGTCGAGGGCGAGCCGCGCGGGATCGCCGAGGATGCCTGGCGCGGCGCCGTGTGCCGGCTGATCGAGGACGGGGTCACCGTGCTGCACAGCCTCGATGCCGAGGACAGCGCGGCCTGGGTGGTCCGGCTGGCGAAGCGCGCCCGCCGCGCCGGGCCGACGACGCTGACGGTGGGGCCGCGGCGAGCCCCGCGCCACCCGTCCGCGCAGGCCGAGGCGATGCTGTCGGTCGTGCCGGGGATCAGCCTCACCATGGCCCGCAGCCTGCTCGCCTCCTACGGCAGCCTGGCCGCCGTCGCCGCGGCTGCACCCGACGGCTTGCGGTCGCACCCGGGCATCGGCCGGGTGCGCGCTGCCCGGCTCGCCGACGCCCTGCACGGCGGCTACGTCGCGCCGCACGACCGTGAGCCCGATCCGGCGAGGCCCGTTCGCGGTGCCCGACCGCCGCGCCGCTGGATCCTGGTCGGCCCCGGCGCCCGCGGGGAGTCGGAGTCGTTCGATCGCCGGGCCGTCGCGCTGCGAGCTCTCCTCTCTGCCGCCGCCGGCACCCAGCTGATCGACGGCCTCACCGGCGAGGTGTCCGCGACGGCCCGCTGATCGGCAGCGCCTGTCACCAGCGCGGCCGATACCTGGCGCAGAACCCTCGTGAAAGTCTACTGATCCGGATAACTTTGGCGTGTCGCGTCCGGCGGCGACGTGCACCCCGTCGCTGCCGTACGCGGCGCTCGGCGCGTGCTCAGACCGCCGCGGCCTCCGCCGAGCGGGCCAGCTCCTGCCGGTGGTTGCGGACCGCCTCGACGCTGAACACCACCAGCGCCAGCCACACCAGCCCGAAGCCGATCCAGCGCCCGGGTGGCATGTGCTCGCCCAGCAGCGTGATGCCGAACGCGAACTGCAGGGTCGGGGTGAGGTACTGCAGCAGGCCGAGCGTGGTCATCGGGATCCGGGTCGCGGCGGCGCCGAAGCACAGCAGCGGGATCGCGGTCACGATGCCGCTGGCGACGAGCAGCGTCACGTGGCCGGCGCCGTCGCCGAGGAAGTGGGCGCGGCCTGCCGCGCCGAGCCAGACCAGGTAGCCGAGCGCGAAGGGCGCGATGGTCGCCGTCTCGAAGGTGAGGCTCTCGATCGCGCCCACGTTGGCCGACTTCTTCGCCAGGCCGTAGGTGCCGAACGAGAACGCCAGCACCAGCGCGATGACCGGTGGCCGGCCGTAGTCGGCGGTCAGCACCGCCACCGCCAGGAAGCCGATGCCGAGCGCGACCCACTGCGCCGGGCGCAGCCGCTCGCCGAGGACGAGGACGCCGAGCAGCACGGTCACCAGCGGGTTGATGAAGTAGCCGAGAGAGGTCTCGACCACGCGGTCGCTGTTGACGCCGTAGATGTAGGTGCCCCAGTTGATCGTGATGGTGATCGCGGCGACCACCAGCAGCAGGGACGTACGACGGCTCCGAAGCACCGCGCGCAGCGCCGCCGTACGACGCAGCGCGACGAGGAGGACGCCCATCACGACCAGCGACCACACCATCCGGTGGGCCAGGATCTCGACCGGGCCGCTCGGGTGGAGCAGCGGCCAGTACAGCGGGAACGCGCCCCAGAGCAGGTACGCCAGGAAGCCCAGCAGGAGGCCACGGCGACTGTCGGACACATTCAGACCCTAACGACCGGTTTCAGCGTCGCGAACCCCGGGCACGAGGGCTCTGTCTCTGAACATCTATCTCGAGGGGGACCCATCCATGCGATTCATTCGCACCATCACGCTGCTCGTCGCCGCGCTCACGGCCACTCTGCTGGGGCTCAGCGTCGCGCCGTCCCAGGCCGCGCCGTCGGTCGGCCAGACCGCCGCAGTCCAGTACCACGTGGTCAACAACCTGTCCGCAGGTGAGATCCGCAACAGCGGCAAGTTCAAGGTCAGCGGCAACGCGATCACCTACAAGGGCAAGAAGGTCATCCTGCAGCGCAAGAACCCGGGCGGTTCCTGGCGCACCTACACGCGCAAGGCGACCTCGGTGACCACCGGTCACTTCCGGATCCGGTTCGACGGCCGCTGCGGCAGCGCGTGGCGCATCGTGCTCAAGGCGTCGGGACCCTACGCCAAGACCACGATCAAGATCGGCAAGATCCGCTGCTACTGATCAGCAGCCCAGCATGACGAAGGGCCCCGCCATCGGCGGGGCCCTTCGTTTGTCCGGCTCGAGGTCAGTCGATCGTCCAGGTGTCGCCCGCGCCGATGAGCTGGGCGAGCCGCTCCTCGGGCGTGCCCTTGCCGGCGACGGCCTCGGTGGCGGTGGCGACCTGAGCGCGCGCCTGGTCGTCGTACGTCGGGCGGTCGACCTGGCGGAAGATGCCGATCGGGCTGCGGTTGAGGTAGCCCGCGTCGGTCAGCCGCGAGATCGCGAAGGCGGTCGACGGGTCGGGGTTGTGGGCGTCGTGGACCAGGATCGCCTCGGCGGCGACGGACGCCGTCTCGACGACCTCGACGCCACCGGATGCGGCACGGACGAGCGCCTTGTCGCCCAGGCCGGTCTCGTCGGAGCGCACGCCGAACGTGATCGGCTCACCGTGGGTGAGCGGGATGATCGCGTGGTCCTTGGTCTCGTTGTCCTTGATCGCGTCGAACGCGCCGTCGTTGAAGATCGGGCAGTTCTGGTAGATCTCGACGAACGAGGTGCCGCGGTGCGCGGCGGCGGCCGCGAGGACGGCGGTCAGGTGCTTGCGGTCGCTGTCGATGGTGCGGGCCACGAAGGTCGCCTCGGCGCCCAGCGCCAGCGAGACCGGGTTGAACGGGTGGTCGATCGAGCCCACGGGGGTGGACTTGGTGACCTTGCCGGTCTCGGAGGTGGGGGAGTACTGGCCCTTGGTGAGGCCGTAGATCCGGTTGTTGAACAGCAGGATCGTCATATTGACGTTGCGGCGCAGCGCGTGGATCAGGTGGTTGCCGCCGATGGAGAGCGCATCGCCGTCGCCGGTGACGACCCAGACGTTGAGGTCCTCGCGGGCGGTGGCGATGCCGGTGGCGATCGACGGCGCGCGGCCGTGGATCGAGTGCATCCCGTAGGTGTCGAGGTAGTAGGGGAAGCGCGAGGAGCAGCCGATGCCGGAGACGAAGACGATGTTCTCGCGGCGCAGGCCCAGGTCGGGCAGGAAGGACTGGACGGCCTTGAGGACGGCGTAGTCACCGCACCCGGGGCACCAGCGGACCTCCTGGTCGCTGGAGAAGTCCTTGCCGGTCTGCTTCTCGCCCTCGGCGATCGGCGGGACCAGGGACGTGCCGAGCAGCGGCATGGGCAGGTCGATGGTGCTCACTGGGGCACCTCCTCGTGGTCAGCAGGGGCGTTGATTCCGTGCTCGCCCAGGTCGACGTCGCGGCCCTCGGCCTCGCCGACCAGGGCGCCGACGGCCTCGGCGAGCTCGGCGGCCTTGAGTGGGAGACCGTAGACGTGGTTGTAGCCGACGGCGTCGACGAGGTACTCGGCGCGCAGCAGGCGGGAGAGCTGGCCGAGGTTCATCTCGGGGACCAGCACCTTGTCGTAGCGCTTGAGGATCTCGCCGAGGTCCTTGGGGAACGGGTTGAGGTGGCGCAGGTGGACCTGGGCCACGTTGTAGCCGGCGCGGCGCACGCGGCGGCAGGCGGCGCCGATCGGGCCGTAGGTCGAGCCCCAGCCGATGACGAGCACCTTGGCCTCGCCGGAGGGGTCGTCGATCTCGAGCGGCGGGAGGGAGTCGGCGATCCGCTGCACCTTCTCGGCGCGGATGCGGACCATCCGGTCGTGGTTGGCGGGGTCGTAGGAGATGTTGCCGTGGCCCTCGCCCTTCTCGAGACCGCCGATGCGGTGCTCGAGGCCGGCGGTGCCGGGGATCGCCCACGGGCGGGCGAGGGTGTCCTCGTCGCGCAGGTAGGGCCAGAACTCCTTCGCCCCGTCGCCCTTGTCGTGGTTGGCCTCGGTGGCGAAGTTCGCCTCGATCCTCGGCAGGTCCTCGACGGACGGGATCGCCCACGGCTCGGAGCCGTTGGCGAGGTAGCCGTCGGAGAGCAGGAAGACGGGGGTGCGGTAGGTGATCGCGATCCGGGCGGCCTCGACGGCCGCGGCGAAGCAGTCGCCGGGCGACTGCGGCGCGACGATCGGCACGGGGGCCTCGCCGTTGCGCCCGTACATGGCCTGCAGCAGGTCGGCCTGCTCGGTCTTGGTCGGCAGGCCCGTGGAGGGGCCGCCGCGCTGGACGTTGACGATCACGAGCGGCAGCTCGGTCATCACCGCGAGGCCGATCGCCTCGGACTTGAGCGCGATGCCGGGGCCCGAGGTGGTGGTGATCGCGAGCTGGCCGGCGAAGGCCGCGCCGATGGCGGCGCCGATGCCCGCGATCTCGTCCTCGGCCTGCAGCGTGGTCACGCCGAAGCCCTTGTGCTTGGACAGCTCGTGGAGGATGTCGGAGGCCGGGGTGATCGGGTAGGAGCCCAGGAAGACCGGCAGGTCGGAGCGCACGCCCGCGGCGACGAGGCCGTAGGACAGGGCCAGGTTGCCGGTGATGTTGCGGTAGGTGCCGGGCTGCATCTTGGCCGGCTTGATCTCGTACTGGACGACGAAGGTCTCGGTGGTCTCGCCGTAGTTCCAGCCGGCCTTGAAGGCGGCGACGTTGGCGCCGAGGATGTCGGCGACCTTGGCGAACTTCTTCTCCAGGAACGCGATGGTCGGCTCGGTCGGGCGGCCGTACATCCACGACAGCAGGCCGAGGGCGAACATGTTCTTCGCGCGGGCGGCGTCCTTGCGGGACAGGCCGAACTCCTTGACCGCCTCGACGGTGATGCCGGTGAGGTCGACCGGCTGCACCTGGAAGCCGGCCAGCTCATTGACACTGTCGTCGACCGCTTCATAATCCGGGCCCAGCTTGTCGAGCGGGTTCGACGTGTAGCCGGCCTTGTCGAGGTTGCGCTTGGTGAAGTCGTGGGTGTCGACGATGATCGTCGCGCCCTTGGGCAGGTCGCCCAGGTTGGCCTTGAGCGCCGCCGGGTTCATCGCGACCAGGACGTCGGGCCGGTCGCCGGCCGTGAGGATGTCGTGATCGGCGAAGTGGATCTGGAACGACGAGACGCCGGGGATGGTGCCCTGGGGCGCCCGGATCTCGGCGGGGAAGTTGGGCAGGGTCACCAGGTCGTTGCCGAAGACGGCCGACTCCTGGGTGAACCGGTCACCGGTCAGCTGCATGCCGTCGCCGGAGTCCCCGGCGAACCGGATGATCACCCGATCCAGCTGCTTGACCTGCTTGGTCTGGCTCACGCCTGCTCCACTTCTCTCGACTTCGGCGCCGGCCGCGTGATGACGGCCGTTGCGGGAGGTGCCTCGATTCTAGAGTCCATCTAGAACACGTTCCACTTTTCGCGACACCTGTTCGTTTCGCGCCTGAGCCGCCCGTTCGGCGCGGCCTCCCCAGGGTAGTCCGCCGGTGTCGCGCGCTCCGCCTCGTGCCGCCTGGTGAGCGGCTGTCGCGCGCTCGCTCGCGCTCGCGGAACGCCGTACTGCTGGCGGTCCGTGACCTCGGTCACCTGCGCTCGTCGATTTGTCTACGAGCAAGTCGGTTAATTCACTAATGTGTATTATTACGATCTAGTTTGAACGTGAGCCGGGCCCGAGGCCGGGCCCCGATGCGAGGAATGGGTGCAATGAAGCGATCGATCAAGGCTGTCGCGGTAGGCGTGCTGGGTGCACTGGCCTTCACGGCCTGCAGCAGTGCTGGAGGGTCCGACACCGGCAAGACGATCAACATCGTCGGCTTCGCGGTGCCGGAGGCGGCCAACCAGGCTGCGGCGAAGGAGTTCAACAAGACCGACGCCGGCACGGACGTCCGGTTCTCCGGCTCGTACGGCCCCTCGGGTGACCAGAGCCGCAAGGTCGCCGACACCAAGGGCAAGGACGTCGACTACGTCGTCTTCTCCCTCGAGCCCGACATGACCCGCCTCGTGGACGCCGGCCTGGTCGACCCGACCTGGAACCAGGGCCCCAACAAGGGCATCGTCTCCAAGTCGGTCGCCGTCATCGCCGTGCAGAAGGGCAACCCGCTCGGCATCCAGGACTGGAGCGACCTGACCCGCCCCGACGTCAAGATCGTCACCCCCGACCCGGCCAGCTCCGGCTCGGCCAAGTGGAACGTGCTCGCGCTCTACACCGCCGCCAAGGCGCAGGGCGACAACGAGCAGCAGGCCGACCAGTTCCTGACCAAGGTCTTCAAGAACGTCACCACCTGGGCGGCCAGCGGACGCGAGGCGACCGAGGCATTCAAGAAGGGCGTCGGCAACGTGCTGCTCACCTACGAGAACGAGGCGATCCTGGCCAAGCAGAAGGGTGAGTCGCTCGACTACATCGTCCCCAACCACACCTTCCTGATCGAGAACCCAGGCGCCGTCCTCAAGGGCGCCAACCCGGTCGCGAAGGACTGGCTCGACTTCATCCTCAGCGACAAGGGCCAGACCGCCTTCGTCGAGAAGGGCTTCCGCCCGGTCGGCAACCTGGACATCTCGGGCATCAAGGTCGAGGGCGCCAACGACCCGAGCAACCCGTTCCCGACGCCGAAGTCGCTGAGCACCGTCGCCGACCTCGGCGGCTGGTCCGCCATCAACGCCGAGTGGTTCGGCAAGGACGGCCAGAAGCTCCGCTTCGACAAGCTGTACGCCGAAGCGACCAAGAAGTGACCGACACCCTGGTCGCACCCCCTGGACCGGCGCGCTCGACGCGCCGGTCCAGCGGGCTGTTCCGCCTCACCCCGACCTCGGGTGTCGGGCTGGGGGCGGCGCTGGTCTGGTTCAGCGTCCTGGTGCTGCTGCCGCTCGCCGCGGTCGTGGGGGCGGCGGCCGCGGGCGGCTGGGGTTCCTTCTGGAACACCCTCACCGACGCGCAGACCTTCGCCGCGCTGCGGCTCACCGTCGTCGAGGCGGCGCTCGTCACCGTGGCGAACGCAGTCATCGGCACGATCGTGGCCTGGGTCCTGGTCCGCGACCAGTTCTTCGGCAAGCGGATCCTCGACGTCGTCATCGACATCCCGTTCGCGCTGCCGACGATCGTCGCCGGCCTGGTGCTGCTGACCCTGTACGGACCCGAGAGCCCGGTGGGCATCAACATCGTGAACACCCGCCAGGGCATCTTCCTGGCGCTGCTGTTCGTGACCCTGCCGTTCGTCGTCCGCACGGTGCAGCCGGTGCTGCTCGAGCTCGACGCCGACGTCGAGGAGGCCGCCGCGTCGTTGGGCGCCTCGCGGGCGACCACCTTCCGGCGGATCATCCTGCCGAGCCTGGTGCCGGCGATCGCGGCCGGCTCTTCGCTGGGCTTCGCGCGCGCGATCAGCGAGTTCGGGTCGCTGGTGCTCATCTCCGGCAACACGCCGTACGAGACCGAGGTCGCGTCGCTGAAGATCCTCAAGTTCATCGAGGGCGACAACCAGGCGGGCGCGGCGGCGGTCGCCGTCCTGCTGCTCCTGGTCGCGATCGTGACGATCGTGGCGCTCGACCTCATCGCGCGGAGGGTGGCGCGCCGTGGCTGACACCCGACAGATCAGGTCCCGCAAGGGGCCGGTGACCTACCTGCTGCGGACCTTCGTGATCGCCTACCTGGCGGTGCTCGTGGTCTGGCCGCTCTACGAGGTGACCGCGCGGACCTTCGCCCCGCTCGAGCGCGGCGCGGCGTCCGGCATCGGGCCCTTCCTCGAGCGCCTGCAGGACCCGTCGGTGACCTACGCCTTCGGGCTGACCGCGACCTGCGCGTTCTGGGCGGTCGTCATCAACACCGTGTTCGGCGTCGGCATCTCGCTGCTGCTCGTGCGCTACCAGTTCCCGGGACGACGGATCCTCTCGGTGCTCGTCGACCTGCCGATGTCGGTCTCGCCGGTCGTCGTCGGTCTCGCGCTGGTGCTGGCCTACAGCAGCGGCAAGGGCTGGTTCGGCGGTGCGCTGGAGGCGGCGGGCGTCTTCATCATCGGCAGCACGCCGGGCATGATCATGGCCACCGCCTTCGTCAGCCTGCCGCTCGTCATCCGCGAGGTCGTGCCCGTGCTGGAGGAGATCGGCACCGACGCCGAGCTCGCCGCCAGCAGCCTCGGCGCCGACGGTTGGCAGATCTTCCGCCGGATCACCCTGCCCAGCATCAAGTGGGCGGTCGTGTACGGCGTGGTGCTCAGCCTGGCGCGCTCGCTCGGCGAGTTCGGCGCGGTCAAGATCGTCAGCCCCGGCGCCGCCTTCCGTGGCGAGACCGCCACCCTCCTCATCCAGAACCGCTACTCCAACTACGAGGAGCCCACGGCGTACGCCGCCGCATTCGTGCTCGTGCTGGCGTCCGTGCTGGCCCTCGTGGTCGTCTCGCTGATCCGCAAGGAGGATCGCTCATGAGCATCGAAGTACGAGGTGTCGGGAAGCGCTACGGCGACTTCGTGGCGCTCGACGACATCAACGTCTCCCTGCCCACCGGCCAGCTGACCGCCCTGCTTGGGCCGAGCGGCGGCGGCAAGTCCACCCTGCTGCGGATCATCGCGGGACTCGAGACCGCCGACACCGGCTCGGTGGAGATCGAGGGCGCCGATGCGACCAAGCTGCCGCCGCAGAAGCGCAACGTCGGCTTCGTGTTCCAGCACTACGCCGTGTTCAAGCACATGTCGGTGGCCAAGAACGTCGCCTTCGGCCTGGAGATCCGCGCGCACGGGGGGCTTCGCCCCCCGTGGACCCCCCAGAAGCGTCGCGACAAGGAGCGCATTGCTCAGAAGGTCGCCGAGCTGCTCGAGCTCGTCCACCTCTCGCAGTTCGCCCACCGGCTGCCCTCGCAGCTCTCCGGCGGCCAGCGCCAGCGCCTCGCCCTGGCCCGCGCACTCGCCGTCGAGCCGTCGGTGCTGCTGCTCGACGAGCCCTTCGGCGCGCTCGACGCCAAGGTCCGCAAGGAGCTGCGCGACTGGCTGCGCCGGCTGCACGACGAGGTTCACGTGACGACCGTCTTCGTCACCCACGACCAGGAGGAGGCGCTCGAGGTCGCCGACGAGATCGTCGTCATCAACGAGGGGCGGATCGAGCAGATCGGCACGCCCGACCAGCTCTACGACGAGCCGGCCAACGACTTCGTGATGGGCTTCCTCGGCGAGGTCACCCGCCTCGGGCCGCTGGCGCTGCGCCCCCACGACATCGAGGTCGCCGTCGCCCCCGGCGTCGTCGGGTCCACGCCGGGCGTCGTCCGGCGGGCGCTGCGGGTCGGCTTCGAGATGCGGCTGACCGTCGACGTCGAGGGGCAGGCGGAGCCGGTGCTCGTCGTCCTGTCGCGCACGCACGCGCGGGCGCTGGATCTCGAGCTGGGAAGCCGGGTGTGGCTGAGCCCGACCACCGGCGCGACCGCGGTGGCGGTGCCGGCGCTGGGCGGGGTGTCCGTCTAGGGGGTGGGCCGCCGCGGCGGCTTGTAACTCGGTGTCCGTGTATCTACCTGGGGCTCATGACGTGTCATGGCGCCGTGGTGGATGCACGGACACCGAGTTACATATCGATCCGCCACGGGGCGCCGGCCGCCTCCGCCCGCGCCGAGCGGGTGCGCCGCCGCGCCTTGTAACTCGGTGTCCGTACATCTACCTGGGGCTCATGACGTGTCACAGCACCGTGGTGGATGCACGGACACCGAGTTACATAACAGCCCTCCCCAGAGAGCTGGCCGCCGCCGCCTAGTCTGGACAGGTGAGCTATCTCCGGGCGACGCGGGTTCTGTGCTGGCTGCTCGGGATCGCGGTGCTGGTGTCGGTCGTCCACTACGTCGACAACTACGTCAACTACGACGACTACCCCGTGCCGGGTCCCGACGCGGCCGTGCCGGCGCCGTCCGCGACCCTGGTGGCGGTCGGCTGGTTCGTGTTCACCGCGTTCGGGGCGGCGGGGCTGCTGCTGTGGTTCCGCCGGCACATCACGTCGGCCGCGATCGCGCTGACCGGCTACTCGCTGTCGGGATTGATCGGCATCGGCCACTACCTCGTGCCGGGCGCCACCGGCATGGTCTGGTGGCGGCAGGCGCACGTGGTGCTCGACATCGTGTGCGGGGCGGCGGTGTTCGGGTTCGCGCTGTGGGCGGCGAAGAACTCCGACGAGCTGATCCCGCCGGGCGCAAAGCCGCCGGCTAAGCCCCCTGCTCGGCCCTCCGCTTGAGTCCCTCCGCGTGCCGGCGGAAGCCGTCGGCGACGCGCCCCGGGCCGGCGAGGCGGACCAGCGGTCCGCTGAACTCCTCGACCGTCGCGTACGTCGTCGGCCCGCCCGGCTGCTGGGTCAGCCGCTGGTGCCGCACCCCGCGGACCAGGCCGAACTTGGCCGGCAGCCCCTCGTAGACGTACGACATCACGGCGGACGTCGTCCCCGTCGCGGGATCGGTGGTGGGTCCGTCGAGGGCGGTGATCCGCTCGGGGGAGCGGGTCCGCCGGCCGTCGGCCCACACCACGTGGAGCGTGATCGGGTTGCCGACGGCGGCCGGCTGGGCGGTCTCGGCGCGCTCGACGAAGGGGTTCCACTCGCCGTAGCGCTCGGTGTCGAGCATGACCTGCCACACGGTGGCGAGGGGCGCGTCGATCTCGATCTGTGCCGCGGGGTTCATGGCCGCATCATGGCCGATACGGTCGGGGCATGGTGGTCGTCCACGAGACAACGTCCTCCCGCGTGGTGCTCGGCGCCGGCGCCCGGCACGCCGTGCCGGAGGAGCTGGAGCGGCTCGGTGGCGCCCGCACGCTCGTCGTCGCGACCGGCTCCGCGCGGGCGGCGGGCGACGAGCTGGTCGCGGCGCTGGGGGAGCGCGCGGTCGGGCGCTTCGACGGCGCGGTGGTGCACACGCCGGTCGCCGTGACCGCGACGGCGCTCGAGCTCGCGCGCGCCGGGGCGGCCGACTCGGTGGTCACCATCGGCGGCGGGTCCGCGGTGGGGCTCGGGAAGGCGCTCGTCGCGCGCACCGGGCTGCTGCACCTCACCGTCCCGACGACGTACGCCGGCTCGGAGGTGACGCCGGTCCTCGGCGAGACCGAGGGCGGCGTCAAGCAGACCCGGCGCGATCCCGGCCTGCTGCCGCGCACGGTCGTCTACGACGTCGAGCTCACCCTCGGCATGCCCGTCGGGCTGACCCTGACCAGCGCGGTCAACGCGCTCGCCCACGCGGTCGAGGCGCTGTGGGCGCAGACGTCGACCGCGGTGAGCGACGCGCTGGCGACCGAGTCGGCGCGGCTGATCCTCGGCGGGCTGCCGGCGGTGCTGGCCGCGCCCCGCGACGTCGACGCGCGCGCGACCCTGCAGCAGGGCGCCTGGCTCGCGGGGACCTGCCTCGCCGGCGTCCCGATGGGCCTGCACCACCAGCTCGCGCACGCCCTCGGCGGCACCTTCGACCTGCCGCACGCCGAGCTGCACACGCTGCTGCTGGCGCACGTCACGCGATACAACCTGCCGTTCGCGCCGGCGGCGGCCGAGCGGCTGGCCGCGATCACGGGGAGCGACGACCCGGCGGCGGTCATCGGCGCGCTCGCGGCGTCGTACGACGGGCCGCGGCGGCTGCGCGACCTCGGCGTGCCGGCCGACGGCCTGGCGAGTGTCGCGGAGCGGGTGGCCGCGACGCCGTACCCGAACCCGGCGCCGGTCACGGTCGACGCGGTGCTCGAGGTCGTGCGGGCCGCCTGGTAGGTCAGCCCGCCTCGGCGGCGTAGCGGTTGGCGAGGCCGGCGATGTCGGCGACGTAGGCGTCGGAATGGTTGAAGCTGAAGACCGCGCGCCGCCAGGTGTCGGGGTCGGCGAGGTCGCCGGCGTGGCAGAGGTAGCGGCCGGCGGCGAGCGCCGCGTCGTCGATCTGGTTGGGGTCGGCGATCCCGTCGCCATTGCCGTCGGCGCCCCACGTCTCCCAGGTCGACGGGATGAACTGGAGCGGCCCGATCGCGCGGTCCCACGTCGCGTCACCGTCGAGGACCCCGCCGTCGGAGTCGTGGACGGCGCCGAACGCCCCGCCGTCGAGCACCGGCCCCAGGATCTCGGGCCGCGGCACCCCGTCGTCGCCGAGGACCGCCCCGCCGACGCTGCCGTGGCGCGACTCGACGCCGCCGATCGCGGCCAGGCTGTTCCACGCCACCCGGCAGCCGGGCTGCTCGGCCGCGACCCGCAGGTGGGCCCGGGCGTAGGCCGCGAGCGCGCGCGGCGGGATCGCGGTCGCCGCCGAGACCCGGGCGAGCCAGGCGTCGTCGGGGCGGTAGGGATCGCGCGGCTCCCGGGCGACCGGCCGGGCGGGCGCGGCGCCCGTGATGGCGGGCGCCTCGGCCTGCGGGCCCGGCGGCGGCGTACGGCGGGCAGGCCCGCCGACGTCGTACGCGAACGCCACCCCGACCCCGATCACGAGCGCGATCGTCACGACGACCAGCCCGACGGCGGCGCCGAGGTGGTGGCGATCGGTCACGGGGGTGGTGCGGTCAGCAGGATCGGTCGGTCAGCGGTAGTTGGTGAACTGCACCGCGAAGTCGTAGTCCTGCGCGCGCACCAGCGCCTGCACGGCCTGGAGGTCGTCGCGCTTCTTGGACGACACGCGGAGCTCGTCGCCCTGGACCTGCGCCTTGACGCCCTTGGGGCCCTCGTCGCGGATCAGCTTGGAGATCTTCTTCGCGTCCTCGGAGGTGATGCCCTCCTTGAGCGTGATGCTGATCTTCGACAGCTGACCGGACTGGCGCGGCTCAGAGGAGTCGAGGATCTTCAGCGACTGGTTGCGCTTGATCAGCTTGTCCTGGAAGACGCTCAGGACGGCGTTGGCGCGCTCGTCGGCGGACGCGCTGATCTCGATCGCGTGCTCGCCCTTCCACTCGATCGTGGCGCCCGTCCCCTTGAAGTCGAAGCGGGTCGAGATCTCGCGCGCGGTCTGGCCGAGAGCGTTGTCGACCTCCTGGCGGTCGATCTTGCTGACGATGTCGAAGGAGGAGTCGGCCATGGGTTCACCTGCGCTGTTTTCGGTCGGGCGGGGCTGCTGCGCTATTGTTTCGCGTCGTCGCCGACACACCAACTCAGGCCCTCCTGCGAGGGGCTGGGAAGCGGTCGATGACAGCCCGGCAGGTTGCCCGAGCGGCCAAAGGGAGCTGACTGTAAATCAGCCGGCATAGCCTACGCTGGTTCGAATCCAGCACCTGCCACGGCAAGTGAACGAGCCCGGCCCCCCCGAGGGGGTCGGGCTCGGCTGCTTTTTCGGGTGCGGACGCCGGTGGGCGCCTCACCCAAGCGTGACCCGCCCCGCCGCCCCATCCCGTCGCGGGAGGCGAGACATCGACGGGCGGGCCCGGGCCCCCACAGCCCGGGCCCGCCCGTACGACGCGAGCGCGAGGACGGCGTCCGTCAGAGGCCGTGCCCCGCGACGAACACCCGCGACGGGTCCATCTCGTCGCGCACCCGGCACAGCCGGACCCAGTCCTCGCCGTCGTAGAACCGGCTGCTGTCGACTCGGTTCTCGGTGAACGTCGGCACCAGGCTCGGCCGCGACCACGCGGCGAGCGAGCGGACGACGGAGAAGGCGGCGGCGCGCCCCGCGACGGCGGCCTGGGGGGTCGGGGCCATCGCGGCGCAGAACAGCGCGTACTCGCCGGGGAGGTGCGACAGCGCGCCGCCGCCGGCCGCCGGAGCGGCCAAAGCGCCGCCGAGGTGGCGCAGCTCGGCGAACATCAGCCCGCTCCGCGTGCCTGGGCCGACCTGCTCCAGGTAGACCTCGATGCCGGCGGCGTCGAGGGCGCCCAGGACGCTGTGGTCGGCGACGGCCGGGCTCGGGCCGGGCGGGTCCATGTGGACCTGGAGCAGTGCGGCCGACGGGATCCGGCCGAAGGTGTCCATCTCGGGGCCGAGCGCCCGCAGCGGCGCGAGCAGCGCGGTGGCGTCGTCGTCCGACTCGAGGATCGCGCCGTCGATGACGACGATGTCGCGCCCGGACAGGAACGGCGGCAGCTCGGGCAGCGGCGGGAAGGACATCACCCGCAGCGAGGTGGTGGCCGACGCGGGCGCCGTACGGGTCCACTCGACCCAGGCCGGGACGACCTCGGGAGCCCGTTCGCGGTCCCACAGCAGCATGCCGGCGAACACGTCGGCGTAGGGCAGCAGCGCGATCTCGATCGCGACCACGACGCCCAGGTTGCCGCCGCCCCCGCGGACCGCCCAGAACAGCTCAGCGTTCTCCGCGGCCGAGGCGCGCACCAGCGAGCCGTCGGCGGCGACCAGCTCGACCGCGCGGATCGAGTTCGCGGCCACGCCGTGCTCGCGGGCGTAGAAGGAGAGGCCGCCGTTCAGGATGTAGCCGGCGACCGCGACGTCGGCGGCTGAGCCGTGCAGCGCCGTCATCCCGTACGGCGCGGCCGCCTCGACGACGTCCTGCCACAGGGTCCCGCCGACGACGCGCGCGGTGCCGGCCGCGGCGTCGACCGTGACGCCCGTGAGGGCGTGCAGCCGGAGCAGCAGCACGTCGTCCAGCGGCAGCTCGGACAGCAGCGCGGCGCCGTGCCCGCTGCTCTGTGGGGCGATCTTGAGGCCCGCGGCGACGGCGGCCCGGACGACGTCCTGGACCTCCTCGATCGTCCGGGGTACGGCGACCGCGGCGGGCCGCTGGTCGACTGACAGGTTCCACGGGGTGCGGGCGGCGTCGAAGCCGGCGTCGCCGGGCAGGAGCACCTCGCAGCCCGAGTCGAGGCGGGTGAGGAGCGTGGTGTCGGGTGTGGTGGTCATGGCGCAACCCTCGGGGCGCGGCAGGGGCCGCAACCATCCCGAGCGGCCGGGTTGAATCTCGCCGTGAGGTCTGGGATCCGGGCTTCCCCAGAAAACTGGGATACGCAAGGGGTCACCGATCGGCCACACTGCTCTCATGGCCCGAGGACTGACCGCTGAGCGCGTGCGCCAGGACGTCGACGTCGTCGCGCGCGCCGGCCTCGAGCTCGAGACCTTCCTCGAGGAGGCGATGGAGTCCGTGCGGCGCGCCGTCCCGTGGGCGAGCGCCTGCGTCGGCACCCACGACCCCAGCACCCACATGCTCACCAGCGCCCGCAAGTACGGCGAGCTGCGCGGCGAGGACGAGCTCGACCACGAGTTCGCACTGCTGGAGTACGGCATGGTCGAGCCGACCGCCTTCACCGAGCTGGCGCGCACCGGCACCGACGCCGCGGGCGTGCACCTGGTCCACGACGGCGACGTCCGCGCCTCGGCCCGGATGGACCTCTTCATGCGCCCCCACTTCGGCATGGGCGACGAGGCCCGGCTGGCGTTCCGCGACGGCCGTGAGCTGTGGGGCGCGATGGCGATCTTCCGCGACCTGCGCGATGCGCCCTTCGACGCCTCCGAGGTCGACTTCCTCGCCTCGCTCGCGCCGGCCTTCGCCCGCGGCGTCCGGGCGGGCCTGCTGAGCCGGATGGCCGACGTGATCGCGCCGCTGCCGGGCGACGGGCCGGCGGTGATCATCGTCGGCTCCGACAACCAGGTCACCCAGATGACGCCGGCCGCCGAGCGCTGGCTCGCCGACCTCGCCGACAGCCCGACCCACTCCGACCCGGTCTCGCCGATCGCGGCGCTGATCGGCGCGGCCCGCCGCTATGGCCGTGGCGAGACCACGCTGCCGCCCCGCTGCCGGCTCCGTACGGCGTGCGGCATGTGGCTGGTGCTGCAGGCCGGCCCGCTCAGCTCGTTCCGCGACCGCGAGGGCGACGTCGTGGTCACCATCGAGGAGGCCCGGCCGCCGGAGATCGTGGCGCTCGTGGTGGCCGCCTTCGGCCTCACCCCGCGCGAGCGCGACGTCACGCAGTTCGTGCTGCAGGGGGTCGACACCAAGGAGATCGCCGCCCAGCTGCACCTGTCGGCGTACACCGTCCAGGACCACCTCAAGTCGGTCTTCGACAAGGCGGGCGTGCGCTCGCGCCGCGAGCTGATCTCGCGCGTCTACTTCGACCAGTACGTGCCGCGGATGGGCCGCGAGCTGACGCCGTCCGGCTGGTTCGTCTGATGGCCACGACGCTGGTCCGCGAGCGGGTCCGGCAGGACGTCGGCGTGGTCGCGCAGGCGGGCCTCGACCTGGAGTCCTTCTTCGCCGAGGCCGTCGAGTCGGTACGACGCGCGGTGCCGTGGGTGAGCGCGTGCGTCGGCACCCATGACCCGCGGACGCTGATGCTGACGAGCGACCGGAAGTTCGGCGACCTCGACCTGCAGGACGACATGCACGACGACCAGTTCGGGCTGATCGAGTACGGCAGCCCCGAGCCGACGTCCTTCGCCGTCCTGGCCCGGGCGGAGCGGCCGGCGGCGTCCGTGCATCTCGCGACCGGGGGCGACGTCGCCAGCTCGCTGCGGATCCGCGACTACCACCAGCTGCACTTCGGCTACCAGGACGAGGTCCGGCTGATGTTCCGCGAGGGCCACGAGGTCTGGGGCGGGATGGGCCTGATGCGCGGCCCCGACGACCGGCCGTTCGACGAGGTGGAGGTCGACTTCCTGGCCTCGCTCGCGCCGGCGTTCGCGCGCGGGGTCCGGGCCGGCCTGCTCGCGCGGATCGCCGAGACCGCCGACGAGTACGACGACGACCTGGCCGGCCCCGCCGTGGTGATCGTCGGCGCCGACGACTCGATCAGCCAGATCACCGGCCCCGCCCAGCAGCGGCTCGCCGAGCTGGCGGGCGGCGGCGGCCTCGGCGTCAGCCCCGCCGTCCTGACCGGGCTGATCGGCGCGGCCAGGCGCTACGGCCGCGGCGAGACCACCGAGCTGCCCCGCTGCCGGGTCCGCACCCGGCGCGGTCGCTGGCTGGTGCTGCAGGCCGGGCCGCTGAGCGGTCTCGGCGGCCCGGGCACGGGCGGCGGCGACGTCGTGGTGACGATCGAGGAGGCGCGGCCGCCGGAGATCGTCTCGCTCGTGGTCGCCGCGTTCGGGCTGACGCCGCGGGAGCGCGACGTCACCCAGCTGGTGCTCCAGGGCGCCGACACCAAGGCCATCGCGGGCTCGCTGCACCTGTCGGCGTACACCGTGCAGGACCACCTCAAGGCGATCTTCGAGAAGGCCGGCGTGCGCTCGCGGCGCGAGCTGATCGCGCGGATCTACTTCGACCAGTACGTCCCGCGGATGAACGACGAGCTCGCGCCGTCGGGGTGGTTCAGCGCGGGAACGTGATGACGTCGCCGAGCACGGTGACCCGCACCCGGTCACCGGCGCGCGGCACCGAGTCGGCCGGCGTCCGGGCGGCGATCCGCTCGCCCGAGTCGAGGCGGACGCGGATCGTCGCGTCGTGCCCGAAGAAGCTGACGTCGACGACCTCGCCCGGAGTCCCGTCGCCGTCGGCGCGGACCTGCAGCTGCTCGGACCGTACGGCGAACTGCACCGGCCCCGCGGCCGACGCCGGCCGGACGGCGACGCTGCCGAGGGCGCACCGGCCTCGGCCGTCGGCGCCGATCTCGCCGGGCAGCAGGGAGGCGTGGCCGATGAAGGCCGCGATCCGCGGGTCGGCGGGCTCGAGGTAGACCGCGGACGGCGCCGCGACCTGGAGGAACTGGCCCTCCATCATCACCGCGACCTGGTCGGCCAGCGAGAGCGCCTCGCCCTGGTCGTGGGTGACGAGGACGGCGGCCGCGTCGGCCGCCCGCAGCGCCCGGACGACGGCCCGGCCGGTCTCCTCGCGCAGGGACGCGTCGAGCGACGAGAACGGCTCGTCGAGCAGCACCAGCGTCGGTCGCGGCGCCAGCGCGCGGGCGAGGGCGACGCGCTGCTGCTGGCCGCCGGAGAGCTCGTGGGGGTAGCGCTCGGCCAGCGACGGGTCGAGCTCGACCAGCTCGAGCGACGCGGCGACCCGCTTCGCGGCGTCGCGCCGCTCGGCGCGCGGCAGGCCGAAGGCGACATTGCGCGCGACGGTCAGGTGGGGGAAGAGCGCGCCCTCCTGGGGCACGTAGCCGATCCCGCGCTGGCGCGCCGGGACGGTGCGGCGCCCGCCGACGACCTCGGCGCCGGCGACGCTGATCGAGCCGCCGGTCGGCTGCACGAAGCCCGCGACCGCGCGCAGCAGGGTGGTCTTGCCGCAGCCGGACGACCCGAGGATCGAGGTCACACCGCCGGGCACGGTGAGGTCGACGCCGCGCAGCACCGGGTTGCGGCCGTAGCCGGCTTCCAGTCCGCGGATCTCCAGGGCGTCCGTCATCGTCAGCGGCTCCTCGTGCTCAGTCGGGCCAGCAGCCAGGTCGAGGGTACGGACAGCACGATCAGGGCCAGCGCGTAGGGGGCCGCGGCGCCGTACTCGACGGAGGAGGCGTCGGACCAGAACTTCGTGGCCAGGGTGTCGGTGCCGATCGGCGCCAGCAGCAGGGTCGCGGTCAGCTCGGTCGAGACGGCGAGCGCGACGAGCGACGCGGCGGCCGCCAGACCGGGGACGACGAGCGGCAGGGTCACCCGCCGCGCGACCTCGGGGCCGGAGCAGCCGAGGCTGCGCGCGACCTCCTCGAGCCCGGGTGGGACCAGCTCGAAGGTCGAGCGCACGCTCACCACGGCGCGCGGCAGGAAGAGGATCAGGTAGCCGGCGATCAGCAGCGCCAGGGTCTGGTAGAGCGAGGGCACCACGCGGATCGAGACGGTCACCAGCGCCAGCGCGATCACGATGCCCGGCATCGCGCTCGCGGTGTAGACGCTGCGCTCGATGGCGGTCGTGATCCAGCTGCGGTGGCGGACCGCCAGCCACACCACCGGTACGGCGGCCGCGGTCGCGGTCAGCCCGCCCAGGACGGCGAACAGCAGCGTGTTCGACCCGGCGCCGGCGAGCTCGCCGAGGTCGATGCCGGTCGAGGTGCCGCGGACCAGCCAGCGCACCAGCGCCGCGACCGGCACGCCCAGCGACCAGACGGTCAGCAGCACGAGCGCCAGGAGGACGGCGGGCGTGCGGCGACCGAGCCGGACCGGCGGGATCTCGCGGCTGGCCCCGGCGCCGACCCGCGCCCGCTGCCGGCGTCCGCGCAGCAACAGCTCGAGGCCGAGCAGGAGCAGGCAGAAGACGACCAGCACCAGTGCGAGGAGGGTCGCGGAGGGGCCGTTGAACACGGTGGCGTACTGCTGCAGGATCGCTGTCGTCAGCGTCGGGTAGTTGAGCAGCTGGAGCGCGCCGTACTCGGCGAGCAGGTGGAGGCCGACGAGCAGCGCGCCGCCGAGCACTGCCGGGCTGATCGCCGGCAGCGTCACCCGGAGGAAGACCTGCCACGGGCCCTTGCCGAGCGCGGTCGCGACCTCCTCGACCGCCGGGTCGAGGCGGCGCAGCGCGGCGACGGTGGGCAGGTAGACGAGCGGGAAGTAGGACAGCGCGACCACCATCACCGCGCCGGGGAACGACTGCACCGCGTGGGTGGTCGACACCCAGCCCCAGCCGTTGACGAACGCCGGTACGGCGAGCGGCGCGCACATCAGGCCGTGCCACCAGCCGCGGCCCGGCAGGTCGGTGCGCTCGATCACCCATGCGCCCGCGACGCCGACGACGACGCTGAGCAGCACGCCGGCGACGAGCAGCCGGACCGTGTTCCAGAGCAGCTCGCCGATCCGCGGGCGCCACAGGAAGTCGGCCGCCTGGCCGGCGCCGAGGTCGGCCGTCGTCCACAGGACGTAGCCGAGCGGCACGAGGGTCAGGGCCGCGATCGCGAGCCCGAGCAGCACCAACGCCGGCGCGGCGCCCATCGTACGGGGCCGCGCCGGCGGTCGGAGTGGAGTGCTGACGGTCAGAGGAAACCCACAGCGGTCATCAGGTCGACGACCTTCTTGGCGTCGAGGTCGGAGACGTTGACGTTCGGCGGCTGCAGCTCGCTGAACTTCATCTGCACGCCCTCGAGCTGGACCTTCGGGTTGAGCGGGTACTCGAGCGCATAGCTGTCGGCGAGGATCTGCTGGCCCTTCTCGCCCACGAGGAAGGCGATGAACTTGCGGGCCTCGTCCTTCATGTCGCTGGACTTGAGGATGCCGGCGCCGGAGACGCTGACGAAGGCGCCCGGGTCGCCGCCCTTGAAGTAGTACTGGGCGCTGTGGTCGGAGACGTCGCCGTTCTCCTTGCGGTCGCGCTCCCAGTAGTAGTGGTAGACGATGCCGACCTGGACCTGGCCGGAGTTGACCGCCTCGAGGACCAGGTTGTTGCCGTCGTAGACCTTGCCGTTGGCCTTGAGGCCCTCGAGCCACGCCTTGGCGGCGGCCTCGCCCTTGAGGTCGATCATGGCGGCGACGATCGCCTGGAAGTCGGCGCCGGTGGGGGAGAAGGCGATCCGGCCCTTCCACGCGGGCTTGGCCAGGTCGAGGATCGACGCGGGCAGGTCGGTCGGCTTCACCTGGTCGGTGTTGTAGACGAGGGTGGTGGAGCGGGCGACGAAGCCGGTCCAGAGGTCGCTGCGCGGGCGGTACGGCGCCGGGATCGGCGCGACCAGGCTCGCGGGCAGCTTGTCGAAGAGGCCGGCGGCCTCCACCTGCGACATGGCCGGGGAGTTCTCGGTGAGGAAGACGTCGGCGGGCGACGCCTTGCCCTCCTGGACGATCTGGTTGGACAGGGTCAGGTCCTGGCCGTTGCGCAGCTCGACCTTGATGCCGGTCTCCTTGGTGAACTCCGGCGCGATCTCCTTGAGCAGCTGCTCGTGCTGGGCGTTGTAGACCACCAGCGTCGGCTCGTTGCTGCCGCAGGCGGCGAGCATCGGCGCGAGCAGGGTGGCGGCGGCGATGCCGAGCCCGGCGCGGAGGAGGTGCTTCTTCATCGGGATTCCTGTCGGTGGTCGTGGTTCGGAGTGTAGTGAGGTTCGGCTTGCCTCACTGCGCGGCTGCCACTGCGTGGGAGCCGCGCGAGCCGGACCTGGACGGCGGCCGGGACCAGCTCGGCGACCCGCCAGGTGAGGACGCCGACCGCGATCGAGGCGAGCAGGCCGCCGAGCGGCCAGCGGTTCTCGAGGTGCGGGTAGATCTGCCAGTGGGTGAGGTAGATGAACAGCGAGGCGCTGGCGAGCGTCCCCGTCACGCCGACGAGCGCCCGCGGCCAGGGCACGCTCGGCAGCCAGACCAGCGCGGTCACGCCGGCCATGACGATCAGGTCGCGCTGGGTGTCGCCGGTGAAGCCCCACGCGCCGACGAGGAGCAGCGCGGTGACGAGCAGCCGCTGGCCGTGGGTGCGGGCGACGGCGGCCGCCCAGCCGCCGAGGAAGAGCCACATCACGAAGGCCGAGGAGTGGATGACGTCGCCGTCGTAGGACGTGGCGGTGGCCCAGAACCGCGGCGCCAGGGCCACCGCGGTGAGCCCCGCGGCGAGCGGGAACCGGTGGCGCCGCTCGAGGGCCATCACCCACGGGATCGCGGTCAGCAGGCCGGCGCCGACGGCGGCGATGACGCAGACCTCGACGAACCAGTAGTACCAGTCGGGCTCGGACCAGTGATGGGTGCCGAGCAGGTCGTTGAGCAGGAACACGCTGCGCCAGCCGGGGGCGCCGGTGATCAGCGCGACGCTGCCGATCCACAGGATCGAGGGGACGGCGATCCGGGCGGCGGCGCGGGCGACGCGTCGCAGCCGCTCGCGGGGGCCCTCGTCGGCGAGGTGGAAGCGGGCGAAGTTGGCGCCGGCGACGGCGAGCAGCACGTGGGCGCCGCCGACCAGGACCCACAGGTTGGTGTGCGAGCCGACGATGAGGACGATGGCGACCGCGCGCAGCACGATCGTGGTGTCGACGCGGGCCCAGGCCCGCCTGCGGGGAGCGTCGGCGCCGGCCGGGTCGAGGCGGGCCGCGAGCTCGGCGACGGTGTGGTTCTGCCAGTCGGAGGGGAGGCGGCCGATCCGGCTCTCGAGGCGCAGCGACAGCTCGACGTACGACAGGGAGTCGCCGCCGAGGGCGACGAAGGTGGCGTCGGGGGAGACGTGCTCGCGGCCGAGGATCCGGGCGTAGAGCCGCGCGATCGACGCCTGGGGGGAGCCGGGGTCGGGTGCCGGGACGCTCTCGAGCCGCGCGACGGCCTGCTGGTCGAGCTTGCCGTTGGGGAGCCGCGGCAGGTCGGCGACCGGGACGACGCGGACCGCGTGGGCGGGCAGTCCGGTGTCGGCGACGGTGGCCGTCGCGACGTCGGCGAGGTGAGCGGCGTCGGGGCTGCCGGGGACGGCGACCACGAGGTGTCGCCCGTCGACGGACTCGGCGCACGCGGCGTCGTACCCGGCGAGGCCGAGCAGGGTCTGGACCCGGTCGAGGTCGATCCGCTGGCCGAACAGCTTGGCGAAGCGGGAGCGGCGGCCGACGATCTCGACCAGCCCCTCGGGGGTGGTCCGGGCCAGGTCGCCGGTGCGGAGCTCGTCGAGCTCGGCGCCGCGGGCCAGGTCGGCGGGCGACTCGGCGTAGCCCATCATCACGTTGGGTCCGCGGTAGACGAGCTCGCCGACGCCCGGCGCGGCGCCCGCGACCTTGTCGATGCGCAGGCTGCCGCCGGGGACCGCGACGCCGACCGTGCCCGGGTGCGCTGCGGCGAGCTCGGGCGGCAGGTAGGCCATCCGCGCGGTCGCCTCGGTCTGGCCGTACATGACGACCAGCTCCCAGCCCTCGCGCGCACCCTGCTCGGCCAGCGCGCGGACCCGGTCGGGCGCGAGCCGCCCGCCGGCCTGGGTGACCTGGCGCAGCGTCGGCAGTGCGGGCCACCCGGCGGCGCCGAGCAGGTCGAAGGTGTAGGGGACCCCCGCGAAGGAGGTCACGCCCTGCCGCCGCGCGTGCGCCCACAGCGCCGGGTCGGTGACCGAGCGGTCGTCGAGGACCAGCGAGGCGCCGGCCGCCAGGTGGCTGTGGAGAACCGAGAGGCCGTAGCAGTAGTCGAAGGGGAGCGTGGTCAGCGCGACGTCGTCCTCGCGCAGGCGCAGGTACGACGCGATGGCCGTCGCGTTCGCGTCGAGGCTCGCCGCCGACAGCCGGACCAGCTTGGGCGACCCGGTCGACCCGGACGTGCTGAGCAGCAGCCGCAGGTCGGGGTGGAGTGAGGGCGCGGGCGCGCCGGTCGGGCGCCAGCCGCCGGGCGTGCGGGTGACCGAGACGCCGTACGCGCGGGCGAGGCCGTCGTCGTCGGTGAGCAGGGTGGCGTGGCCGCCGGTGAACGCGGCGAGCCAGGCGACGACGAAGTCGGTGGTCGGGGCCGGTGAGATCCGGACCAGCTGGGCGTCGCCGATGGCGGCCAGCTCGGCGCGGGCGGTGGCCACGCGGCGGTCGAGCTCGGCGTAGGTGAGTGTGCCGGACGTCGTACGGAGGGCGGGGCGGTCGCCGTGGCGCGCGAGGTCGTCGGCGATGCCCGCCGCGACCCGGAGCGTGCCGTAGTCCCCCCTCATGGAGAGAAGACTAAAGCAAGGCTGTCCTTACTGCGGAGTGAGGAGGAACACCGGGATGACCCGGTCGGTCCACTCGGTGTACTTGTCGTAGTTGGGCCAGACGGTCCGCATGTGGGCCCACGCCCGGTCCTTCTCCTCGCCGGTCAGCTCGCGCCAGGTGCAGACGTGGTGGCGGCGGTGGTAGTCGACCTCGACCGTCTCGGCCGCGCGCAGGTTGCCCGACCAGACCGGCGGCTTCGGCGCCCCGAACGACGACCCGGCGATCAGCCACCCGCCCTGCCACGGCACGCACAGCAGCGGCGTCGAGCGCGGGATCCCGCTCTTGCGACCCTTCACCGTCAGCAGCAGGCTCGGCAGCCCGGCCAGGCCGACCAGGCTCACCCGGCGGTTGGTCAGGCGCTGGAGGTGCTTGTCGGTCCAGGTGATCTGGGGGAGGAGCTTCGGCATCCAGGGGTAGGAGCCGAGCTTGATCGCGACCGGGGTGAGCATGCCCATGGGGGGAAGCCTAGAACGTGTTCTTTCTTCCGGCGTGATCCGGCGCCGACCCGGCACAAACCGGCTCGCAAAATGCGCCGACCCGGCACAAACCGGCTCGCGCAATGCATCGACCCGGCACAAACCAGCTCGCGCAATGCACTGACCCGGCGGAAACTTCTGCCGGGTCGATCTCCTCGAAAACGCCGACGGGACGTCCCCTCGCGAGGACGTCCCGTCGGGTACGGGCCAGGTCAGCCGATCTGCATGACCCGGGTGCCGCCGGCGAACTTGTCGTGCCAGCCCTGGTGGTTGGGCACGTCGCTGTTGAGGGTCACCGCGATGTAGACGATCGCGGCGAGCTCGGCCAGGCCGGCCAGGATCGGGCCGAGCAGCGGGACGACGCTGATGATGTTCAGCGCGACATAGCCGTTGCGCTTGAGCGCCTGCTCCATGGTCGGGTTGCTGACGCCGTCGGGCCCGAAGGTCCGCAGCTTCATCACCATCTTGCCGACGGTCTGGCCGCGGTTGGACTCCAGCCAGCCGAAGTAGGCCAGGTTGATGACCGTGCCGATCACCGTCAGGAACAGGTAGAACAGGAACCACTCGCCGGTGGAGTGGTAGAAGCCCTGCAGGAAGATCGCACTGCTGATCCCCCACAGGATGGCGTAGACGACGCCCAGGATGACGTGGTCGATGAGGCGGGCCACGAACCGGTTGAGCAGCTCGCCCGGACGCGGGATGCCGGCGGGAGCACCGCCGAAGCCCGGCTGCGGGCCGCCGTAGCCACCCGGCGGGGGCGGCGGGGCGCCCGGACCACCCGGCGGCGGCGGGGGAGGCGGCTGGTTGTACGACATGTGGATCTCCTCGAAATCGAGTGGTGCGCTCGCACCGGGGATATCAGCACCCTAGTGCTGAAAAGTGCCTCCGAGCGGGGCTTTGCGGCGTTCTTGCCCCGTTGTCCCGGGGTTCAATCCGGCGACGTCCCGGTGACGCGGGACATGCCTAGCGTGCGGCCGTGATCGCTCGCGGAACGCTCGGCAGCGTCCTGGTCCTGCTCGGAGGCCTGGTGACCGCGACCCTTCCGCCGTCGACGCCGGTCCTGCGGCTCGGCACGCTCGAGCTGCTGCGCGGGCTCGAGGTCGGCCGGATGGCCGGTCTGGTGGTGGTTCTGGTGGGGTTGGGGCTGCTCGCGAACGCGTGGCTGCGGTTGTGCCGGACGGTCGCGGTGGGCGATCGCGACACCGCCGATCCCGCCGCGGGAGTGGCGTTGGCGCGGGTCGCCGCACTCGCCTGGACGGCGCCGCTTCTCCTGGCGCCACCGCTGTTCTCGCGCGACGGCTGGTCGTACGCCGCGCAGGGGATGCTCGCGCGAGAGGGGCTCTCGCCGTACGAGTCGGGGCCGGGAGCCCTCGCCCCGGACACCTTCCTGCCACTGCCCGGCTGGCTCACCGGTCCGCCCATCGTGCAGGCGGTCGATCCGCTGTGGTGGGACACCGCGACGCCGTACGGGCCGGTGCCGGTGTTCCTCGGCAGGATCGTCGCGGGCATCACCGGGAACCCGTGGCTGCTGGTGATCGCGCATCGCGGATTCGCGCTGATCGGCCTCGCGCTGCTGGCCTGGGCGGTGCCGAGGCTCGCGGTCTGGGGCGGTGCCAACCCCGCGGTCGCGGCGGCGCTCGTCCTCGTCTCGCCGCTGATGATGGCGAACGGCGTCGCCGGGCTGCACAACGACCTGCTCATGGTCGGCCTGATGGCGGCCGCGCTCGTCGTCGGCGTCGAGCGCGGCTGGGTGGCGGGGGCGATGCTCGCGGGGGTCGCGGCGGGCGTGAAGGTCCCCGGCGGGCTGGTGTGCGTGGGGATCGTCCTCTTCTCCCTCCCGTACGGCGCCACGGTGGTCGCCCGCCTGCGCCGGATCGCGTCCGTCGGCGCGGTCTCCGTCGCCACGCTGGTCGGCCTCGGGGTCGTCACCGGCATCGGCAACGGCTGGCTGGGCGCGCTCACCGTCCCCGGCGAGGTCAACACGCCCCTGTCCGCGACGACGCTGGTCGGCGGCGTCCTCGACTGGCTCGCGCTGCATCTCGGTATCGGCACCCATCCGGCGCTCTTCCGCGACCTGGTCCGGGCGCTCGGCCTGCTGACCGCGCTCACTATCGGTGGCTGGGTCGCGCTGCGGTGGGAGACCGGCTCACGTCGTACGGCGCTCGCGGCGGTCGCGACCGTCGGCGGCGCCTTCGTGGTGCTCTCGCCGGTCGTGCACCTCTGGTACTTCCTGCTCCTGCCGCCCTTCCTCGCCACCCGGCGACTCCCGCGCCACGCGGCCGGCGCGCTCGTGGCGGTCTCGCTGCTGCTGGGGCTGGTCGCGCCGCTCGACTCCTCGCTGCACGGCGCCTACTACGCCATCGTGATCGGCTGCATGACCGTCGTCCTGCTGCTCCCGGTGCTGCTGCTGACCCCGAAGGCACGCGAGCGGGTGGCCCGGATCGTCCCGCCGCTCGCCCCGCCCGCCGAGCGCGAGCCGGAGCCGCTCAGGCGCTGAGGACGCCGGCCCGGTCGCCCGCGTGCAGCGCGAGCATCCGGGCGACCGTGCGGTCCCAGCCGTACCGCTCGGCCCGCCGCCGGGCCGCCGTACGACGGGACGCCTCGGGCAGCGCGAGCAGCCGCAGCACCGCGTCGGCCAGGGACGCCGGATCGGCCGGGCCCCAGGCGCCGCAGCTCGCGTCGACGAGCTCGCGCGCGCCGCCACGGTCGGCGGTGACGACGGGCGTTCCGCACGCCAGGGCCTCCAGGACGGCGAGCCCGAAGGTCTCGCCGGGGCAGACGGAGAGGGCGATGTCGGCGGCGGCGAGCCGCTCGCCCAGCGCGGCCCGGCCGTCGACGTACCCGTGGAAGTGGACGGGCGCGTCGCCCGCCAGCTCCTCGAGCTCGTCGCGATGCGGGCCCTCGCCGTAGACGTCGAGGCGCAGCGGGACGCCGCGCCGGTGCAGCTCGACCGCGGTGGCGACGGCCAGATGTGGCGACTTCTCGCGGGAGAGCCGCCCGGCGTGGACGAGCCGCAGCTCGCCTCCGCTCGCGCCCGTCCGCACCGGCTGGAAGGTGGACAGGTCGACGCCGAGCGGCACCCGCGCCACCGGACAGCCGGCCGCGTCGGCGACCGCGCGGAACTCGCCCTCGGCGTACGACGAGGTCACGACCACCGTGTCGAAGCTGCGCACGATCAGCCGGTTGAGCAGGCCGATCGAGACCTTCGACGTGGTCTCGAGGCCGGTGCGCATCGCGAACATGTCGCCCATCCGCTCGTGCGACAGCAGCACCGACCGGACGCCGTTGCGCCGGGCCCACCACGCCACCGGGAGCAGCGTGAGCTTGTCGCTCCACTCCACACTGGTCGGGCCGAACCGCTCGAGGACGTCGGTCACCCGCCACGGCTCGACGATCAGCCGGTAGCCGCCGCCGACCCGCGGCGCCCGGACCTGGACGACGTCGCCGAGCTCGGTCGTCCGGATCGCGTCGACCGGACCGGGGATCACGAGGAGGCGCTCGGCGCCGGCGGCGACGTAGCCGCGGCCGAGCTGCTCGATCGCCGTCCGCATCCCTCCCGACGTCGCCCCGACGAAGTTGGCCAGCTGGGCGATGCGCACGGGGACACCCTTGCGGCGACGGGTGAACCCTGGCCCACGGCACGGTTGACGGGCGCGGAAGGATGGGGGCTGTGAGCAACCCGGATGCCAAGCCCGACGAGGTGATCTGCGAGGGCCGCGAGGCCAGCGGAGTGGAGCTGATGGAGCCGCGGGAGGTGCCGCTCGGCGGCCCCCGCGCGATGCCCGTACGACGGACGCTCCCGCAGCGCCACCGCTCGCTCATCGGCGCCTGGTGCTTCCTCGACCACTACGGCCCCGACCTGGTCAGCGAGAGCGGCGGCATGGAGGTCGCCCCCCATCCCCACACGGGTCTGCAGACGGTGAGCTGGCTGTTCACCGGCGAGATCGAGCACCGCGACAGCGCGGGCAATGTCGCGATGGTGCGCCCTGCCGAGGTCAACCTGATGACGGCCGGCCGGGGTATCAGCCACTCCGAGGTGTCGACGCCGGGGACCACGGTCCTGCACGGCGCGCAGCTGTGGGTGGCGCTGCCGGACGCCGACCGCGACACCGACCCGGGCTTCGAGCACTACGCGCCCGAGGAGATCAGCGGCGAGGGCTGGCGGGCGCACGTCTTCCTCGGCTCGCTCCTCGGCGACAGCTCGCCGGTCAAGACGTTCACGCCGCTGCTGGGGGCGGAGCTCGTGCTCGATCCCGGTACGTCGCTGCGCGTGCCGGTCGACGCGTCGTACGAGCACGGGGTGCTGGTCGACCTCGGCAGCGTGGGCGTCTGCGGTGTCGACGCCAAGGTCGCCGACCTCGCCTATGTGCCCACGGGCTCCGAGGAGATCGAGCTGGTCGCGGGCGACGAGGGCGCGCGGCTGCTGGTCCTCGGCGGGCCGCCGTTCGGCGAGTCGATCGTGATGTGGTGGAACTTCGTGGGCCGCACGCACGAGGAGGTCGTCGACTACCGGGCCGCGTGGCAGGCCCAGATCACCGGCCCCTCGGGCGAGGTGGTGCCCGACAGCCGCCAGGTGGCGCCGGGCCGCTTCGGCGTCGTACCGGACCAGCCGCTCAAGCCGATCCCCGCGCCCGGGCTGCCCAATGCCCGCCTCAAGGAACGGCGTTGATCGCCGGGGTCACCTGGCTGGTCGCCTTCCAGCTCGTCGGCGAGCTGATCGTCCGGGTCGCCGACCTGCCGATCCCCGGCTCGGTGATGGGGATGCTGCTGCTGTTCTGCTTCCTGCGCGCCCGACGGTACGGCGACGGCGGGTCCATCGTCCGCGCGGGCAGTGCGCTGCTGCGGCACCTGCAGCTGTTCTTCGTGCCGGCGGGCGTCGGCGTCGTCGCCTATCTCGGCGTCCTCGGCCGGGACTGGCTGCCGATCACCGTCGCCATGCTCGGCTCCTGGGCGCTCGGCCTGGTCGTGGTGGGCTGGACGGCGGTCGCCCTGGAGCGGCTGCTCGGCCGGCCGCGCGACGACCTCGCCCCGGAGTCGTCGTGACCGACAGCGTCCTCGAGGTCGCCCGATCGCCCCTGGCCCTGCTGGCGATCACTCTCGGCGGCTACCAGCTCGGGCGGTGGCTTCAGCACCGCACCGGCAGCCATGCGCTGGTCCAGCCGGTGCTCGTCGCGATCGTCGTCGCGGGGACGGCGATCAGCGTGCTCGGCGTCGACTACCCGCACTACCGCAGCGCCACCGAGCTGATCGCGTTCTGGCTCGGGCCGGCGACCGTCGCGCTCGCAGTGCCGCTGCACCGGCAGGCGGACCGGCTGCGCGGGTTCGTCGTACCGATGCTCGTGGCGATCGTTGTCGGCGCCGCCGTCTCGATCACGTCCGCGGTGCTGCTGGCCCGCGCGCTGGGGGCCGACACGGCGCTGGAGAAGACGCTCGCGCCGAAGGCCGCCACGACGCCCGTGGCGATCGCGGTGACCGATGCGCTCGGGGGAGTGCCGGCGCTGGTGGCGGTGTTCACCATCAGCATCGGCATCGTCGGCGCGATCGTCGGGCCCACCGTCCTCAACCTGCTGCGGATCCGCGACCGTCGTGCCCGCGGGCTCGCCGTCGGCGCGGTGTCGCACGGCGTCGGGGCCTCGCGGATGCTGCGCGAGGACGAGACCGAGGGCGCCTTCGCGGGTCTCGCGATGGGGCTCTCGGCACTCGCGATCAGCCTGCTCGTGCCGGTGCTGGCGCTCGTCCTCTTCTGACCCGGCTTTCCGACCCTGGTCGGACGTTCCGGGGCCGAACGACGCGCTAGCGTGACCGCCATGCGCGTGCACGCCTTCACCGACGATGCCCTCGGCGACCTCGACGCGGTCGGCCTGGCCGACCTCCTCTCGGCCGGCAAGCTCTCCGCGACGGAGGCCGTCGACGCCGCCGTCGCGCGGGTCCAGGCGGTCGACGGCGAGCTCAACGCGATGGCCTACGAGGCCTTCGACCGCGCCCGCGACGGGGCGCGGACGCCGCGCCCCGGCTGCTTCTCCGGCGTCCCGACGCTGATCAAGGACAACGTCGACGTCGCCGGCATGCCCACCCGCTCCGGCACCGACGCGTGGGAGCCGCGGCCGGCGAAGAAGAACGGCGAGTTCGCCGACATGTACCTCGCGACCGGGCTGATCCCGCTCGGCAAGTCGCAGCTGTCCGAGTACGGCTTCAGCGCCTCGGCGGAGCACCCGCGGCTGGGCGCGGTGCGGACGCCGTGGGACACCGAGCGGACCGCGGGCGCGTCGAGCTCGGGGTCGGCGGCGCTGGTCGCGGCGGGCGCCGTACCGCTCGCGCACGCCAACGACGGCGGCGGCTCGATCCGGATCCCGGCCGCGGTCAACGGTCTGGTCGGTCTCAAGCCCACCCGCGGCCGGCTCGCCCAGGACCGGCTCTTCCGCGACATGCCGATCCGGATCGTCTCCGACGGCGTCGTCACCCGGTCGGTGCGCGACACCGCCGCGTTCTACCGGGAGGCCGAGAAGGTCTACCGCAACCTCGAGCTGCCCCCGGTCGGCGACCTGACCCGCCCGATCAAGCGGCGGCTGCGGATCGCCCTCAACACCTCCGGCGTCGGCCGCGGCGCCGACGCCGAGACCAAGGCCCTGACCGAGCGCACCGCCGCGCTCCTCGAGGACCTCGGCCACACGGTCACCGAGTCCGAGGTCCCGGTCGGGCCGTCCTTCGCCGACGACTTCCTGCTCTACTGGGCGCTGCTGTCGCAGGCCATGCTCACCACCGGCCGCGCCTTCCACGGCCGCACCTGGGACCGCGCCCGCCACGACAACCTCACCCTCGGCCTGGCCCGCCATGCCCGCCGCAACCTGCACCGAGTGCCGGGGGCGATCGCCCGGCTCAAGCGGACGAGCGCGCAGGCCGAGCTCTTCCACGAGAAGTACGACGTCGCGCTCACGCCCACCCTCGCCACCTCCACGCCGAAGGTCGGTCACCTCGACCCGACCCAGGACTACGAGACGATCATCGACAAGCTGCTCGACTGGGTCGCGTTCACGCCGTGGCAGAACATCACCGGCGCCCCGGCGGTGTCGCTGCCGCTGGCGCTCACCTCGGGCGGGCTGCCACAGGGGATGATGTTCGGGGCCGGGACGGGCCAGGAGGCGATGCTCATCGAGCTGGCCTACGAGCTGGAGCAGGCGGCTCCGTTCGCTCGGATCCAGGGCTGATCGCGCGAGCGGAGTCGTGTGCCTGAGAACCCGTGTACAGGGGTTCTCAGGCACACGACTCCGGCCCGCAGGAGCCCGGAAACCCCGCTCGGATCGCGAAGTGGCCGCCGATTTCGCACCACCCGAGCGCGCGTGTATCGTTCTGCGTCGTTGCCCCTTTAGCTCAGTCGGCAGAGCGTCTCCATGGTAAGGAGAAGGTCTACGGTTCGATTCCGTAAAGGGGCTCTGAGATGGGGCGCCGCCCGCACTGACCACCCGAGGACTCGGGGCGGGAAGTGCGGAGGGCGCCCTCCTCACGTGGCGGGATAGCTCAGACGGTTAGAGCGCACGACTCATAATCGTGAGGTCACGGGTTCGATCCCCGTTCCCGCTACCGAGTACCGCACCACCACCATCGACAAAGGACTTCCTGTGGCCAGCAAGAGCAGCGACGTTCGCCCCAAGATCACGCTCGCGTGCGTGGACTGCAAGGAGCGCAACTACATCACGAAGAAGAACCGCCGCAACGACCCCGACCGCATCGAGCTGTCGAAGTTCTGCCCGCGCTGCCGCAAGCACACCGCGCACCGCGAGACCCGCTGAACGCCAGCGCCACCAGCGCTCCGACGGCCCGCGTTCCCCCTCGGGGGGAGCGCGGGCCGTCGTCGTTCCACCGACTCGCGAGTAGCAAGCGCGGCGCACTAGGGTCGGCCCATGCCGATCGACGCCTCCCTGGTCGGGCGCGCGTTCCCGCCGACCGAGCCCCTGGCCGTCACGACGGAGGCCGTCGACGCCTTCTCGACGGCCGTCGGGGGCGACGCCGGCGACGCCGTGCCGCCGACCTTCCCCATCGTGGTCACCTTCGCCGCCCTGCAGGACTTCCTCGCCAGCGAGCAGATCGAGCTCTCGCGCATCGTCCACGGCGACCAGCGCTTCCGCTACGCGCGGCCGGTCGTGGTCGGCGACGAGCTGACCGCGACGCTCACCGTGACCGGCGTCCGCTCGATCGGCGGCAACGACATCATCAGCACGTCCAGCGAGATCGTCGACGGCGCCGGCGCCGTCGTGTGTACGGCGACCGCGACCCTCGTGCACCGCGGAGGTGCGGCATGACGGACCTGACCGCGGGCGCGACCCTCGACCCGATCACCTACGACGTGACGCGCGCCGACCTCGTGGCCTACGCCCACGCCAGCGGCGACCACAACCCGATCCACCAGGACGAGTCGATCGCGCTCGCGGTCGGCCTGCCCGGAGTGATCGCCCACGGCATGTACACCCTCGCCCTCGTCGGGCGCGCGGTCCGGACGTGGACCGACGGCGCCGAGGTCGTCGAGCTGGGCGCGAAGTTCGTCGCGCCGGTCGTGGTGCCGGCCGACGGCGCGGCGCGGGTCACCGTGGCCGGCACGGTCGGCGAGCGCACGGACGCCGGACTGCTCACCCTCGCCCTCGAGATCACCTGCGACGGCACCAAGGTGCTCGGCGCGCCCAAGGTGTCCGTGCGTGCCTGACCTCGCCGAGCTCACCACCCTGCGCCTGGGCGGTCCCGCGACCCGCTACGTCCCGGTCGCGGACGCCGACCAGCTCGTCGCCGCCGTCACGGAGGCGGACGCGGCGGGCGAGCCGGTCCTGCTGGTCGGGGGCGGCAGCAACCTGGTCGTGGCCGACGAGGGCTTCGCCGGCACGGTCGTCCACCTCACCGGCGGCGGCGTCGACGTCGTCGCCGGGGCGAACGACGACCGAGTGGCGGTGACGGTCGCGGCCGGCGAGCCGTGGGACGGCTTCGTCGCGCGCGCCGTCACCGAGGGCTGGACAGGCATCGAGGCGCTGTCCGGCATCCCCGGCACCACCGGCGCGACGCCGGTCCAGAACGTCGGCGCCTACGGCCAGGAGGTCGCCCAGACGATCTCCTCGGTGCGCGTCTGGGACCGCGTCCTGCGCGGGATGCGGACCTTCACCGGCGAGGAGTGCCTCTTCTCCTACCGCCACTCGCGGTTCAAGGCCGACCCCCGCCGCCATCTCGTCCTCGACGTCACCTTCGAGCTCACGCCCGGCACGCTCTCCGCGCCCGTGGCCTACGCCGAGCTCGCCCGGGCCCTCGGCGTCGAGCTCGGCGAGCGCGCGCAGCTCGCCGACGTCCGCGATGCGGTCCTCGGACTGCGGCGCGGCAAGGGCATGGTCCTCGACGCCGACGACCACGACACGTGGAGCGCCGGCTCGTTCTTCACCAACCCGTTCGTCGACGCCGCCAGCGTGCCCGAGGGCGCGCCGTCGTACCCGCAGGCCGACGGCCGGGTGAAGACCAGCGCCGCGTGGCTCATCGAGCACGCCGGCTTCGGCAAGGGCTTCGGCCTCGACCGGCCCGGCGCCCGCGTCTCGCTGTCGACCAAGCACACGCTCGCGCTCACCAACCGCGGCGGCGCGTCCGCCGGTGAGCTGCTCGCGCTCGCCCGGGAGGTGCGCGACGGCGTCCGCGCGCGCTTCGGGATCGAGCTCGTCAACGAGCCGGTGCTCGTCGGCTGCACGCTCTGACGCGGCTCGAAGGCCGCGGCAGGGTCACAGCACCGAGGTGACCAGCCAGGCGACGAGACCGACCACCGCCACCAGCGCGACGAGCAGCAGCGCCGCGACCACGCAGCCGACGATGCCGGCGACGAGGGCGGCCTGGGCGAGCCCGGCGCCGGCGTACTCGGCCTCCGGGTCGCGGCGCAGTGAGCGCTTGGCGCGCAGCGCGGTCCGGACCGCGAGCGGCGAGAAGATGAGCAGCGGCGGCACCAGGACGCCGAGAAGCCCGGCGACTGCGAAGACCATCGCGGTGACGGCCTGCGGGTGCGGCCGTCCGACCCGCACCGGCCGCGCGGGGCGGTAGGGCTCGTAGGTCAGGCCGCTCATGGCCCCATCCTGCCCCGCGCCCGGTGACGGCGGAAGGGCGTCAGGGCGTGGCGAGCCAGGCGTCGATGTCGGCGAGGGCCTGGTCGACGAGGTCCTTGGGGGCCCGGCTGGCGCGCAAGGACATCCGTCCCAGCTCGGCGAGCTGGGCGTCGTCGAGGCCGTGCGCGGCCCGCATCGTGGCGTACTGCCCGGCCAGTCGCGAGCCGAACAGCAGCGGGTCGTCGGCGCCCAGCGCGACCGTCGCGCCCGCCTCGAGCAGCGTGGGCAGCGGCACGGAGGAGAGGTCGGAGTAGACGCCCAGCGCGACGTTCGAGACCGGACACACCTCGAGGGCGACGCCCGCGTCGACGATCCGGGCGAGCAGGTCGTGGTCCTCCGCGGCCCGTACGCCGTGCCCGAGCCGGCCCGCATGCAGCGCGTCGAGGCACACCCGGATGTGCTCGGGGCCGCGCAGCTCGCCGCCGTGGGGCGCGAGCAGGAGTCCCGCGCGCTCGGCGATCGCGAAGGCGCCGGCGAAGTCGGACGTCCGGCCTCGGCGCTCGTCGTTGGAGAGCCCGAAGCCGACCACGCCGCGGTCGACGTACTGGGTGGCGAGGCGGGCCAGGGTCCGCGCGTCGAGCGGGTGCCGGGTGCGGTTGGCGGCGATGACGACGGCGATGCCGAGCCCAGTGCGCTCGGAGGCGTCGCGGACCGCGTCGAGCACCAGGTCGGTGAAGGCGGTGATCCCCCCGAAGCGCGCGGCGTAGCCGCTCGGGTCGACCTGGATCTCCAGCCACCGGCCGCCGTCGGCGACGTCGTCCTCGGCGGCCTCGCGCACCAGCCGGCGCACGTCGTCCTCGGTCCGCAGCACCGAGCGCGCGACGTCGTACAGGCGCTGGAACCGGAACCAGCCCTTCTCGTCGGCCGCGGTCAGGTGCGGCGGCCACTCGGTGACCAGCGCGTCGGGCAGGTGGATGCCGTCGCGCTCGGCGAGCTCGAGCAGGGTCGCGTGGCGCATCGAGCCGGTGAAGTGCAGGTGGAGATGGGCCTTGGGCAACGCCTTGAGATCCCGCACGCGGCCATCGTAGGGGAGGGGCCGGCGGCCGCCGTCGAGGGCAACCAGGCACCTCGTACTTTGGTGGCGGGTGGGATGCATGCGTAGACTCATCCCCTGGTGGATCTTCCACATGGTCGTTCGCGCCCTGAACCAGGTCGTGACAGGCTGGAGGAGACATACGGAGGGCACTAGCTCAACTGGCAGAGCATCGGTCTCCAAAACCGAAGGTTGGGGGTTCAAGTCCCTCGTGCCCTGCAAGAGATGACGACACAGCTGGTCGGCGACCGGCGGTAGAAGGAGAGGGTGATCGGCGTGGCGGATGCTCCGGCAGTCCGTGGGGGCCGCAAGGACTCCTCCGGCGGCAAGCACCCTGACAAGCGCACCGGACCGGTGACGTTCTACCGCCAGGTCGTGGCCGAGCTCCGCAAGGTGGTCTACCCGACCCGCGAGCAGCTGAGCACCTACTTCATCGTCGTCATCGTCTTCGTCATCGTGATGATCGCGCTCGTGTCCGTGCTGGACCTCGGTCTCGGCAAGCTCGCGTTCGAGATCTTCACCGGCGGCGACAACATCTGAGAACGGCCCCGGGCGTCCGCGCCCGAGCGTCGTCGATCCCCGAACGACAACCGATGGAGCAGCACGTGTCCGAGCAGTACGACGACCCGGCCCAGGCTGACGAGGCGCTCGCCGAGGCGGCCCACGACGTCGCCGACGTCGAGGACGCCGAGGACACCGCCGCCGAGCTCGAGGCGGAGGAGACCTACGACGGCGACGAGACCGTCGACGTCGACGGCGCCGACGAGATCGCGGCGATCGACGACGACCAGACCGTCGACGAGATGACCGGCGAGATCACCGACGCGACCACCGACGCGACCACCGACGAGGACGAGGCCGACGAGCCCGCCGAGGACGTGGACCCGCTCGAGGCGTTCCGCCGCGAGCTGTGGTCCAAGCCGGGCGACTGGTTCGTGGTGCACACCTACTCGGGCATGGAGAACCGGGTCAAGCAGAACCTGGAGAACCGCGTCCACTCCCTCAACATGGAGGACTACATCTACGAGGTGGTCGTCCCCGAGGAGGACGTCGCCCAGATCAAGAACGGCCAGCGCAAGATGGTCAAGCAGCGCCGGTACGCGAGCTACCTGCTCGTGCGCATGGAGCTGACCGACGAGTCGTGGGCCGCCGTGCGCCACACGCCGTCGGTGACCGGCTTCGTCGGCCACAGCCACCAGCCGGTGCCGCTGACGATCGACGAGGTCATCCACTGGCTCAAGCCGGCCTTCGAGGAGGCCGCCGCCGAGGCCGAGGCCGCCGCGGCCACGACCGGTGGTGGCGCGGTCGCCGCTCCGGCCAAGAAGCCGATCGAGGTCGCCGACTTCGGCATCAACGACTCGGTCCTCATCGTCGACGGCGCGTTCGCCACGCTGCACGCCACGATCACCGAGATCAACGCCGAGGCCCAGCGGGTCAAGGCGCTGGTCGAGATCTTCGGCCGCGAGACCCCGGTCGAGCTCAGCTTCAGCCAGATCCAGCGGGTCTGACTCCTCGGCCCGCCTCGGGCCGGAATTTCGCCGTCCCCGTGTTCGCGGGGAAGAATGTCTGGGTTGCCCGGCCGATGGCCGGACGACGCAGGTGGCAGAGGCGCACGACGTACGCCTCGTCATGACCACGAGAAGAAAGTGAGGGCACAGGAATGCCTCCCAAGAAGAAGATCGCCGCGCTGGTCAAGGTGCAGCTCCAGGCCGGCTCGGCCACCCCGGCTCCGCCGGTCGGTACCGCCCTCGGTCCGCACGGCGTCAACATCATGGACTTCTGCAAGGCGTACAACGCCCAGACCGAGTCCATGCGCGGCAACGTCATCCCGGTCGAGATCACGATCTACGAGGACCGGTCCTTCGACTTCATCACGAAGACCCCGCCGGCCGCGGAGATGATCAAGAAGGCCGCCGGCCTGCAGAAGGGCTCGGGCGTCCCGCACAAGGAGAAGGTCGGCAAGCTGACCAAGGACCAGGTGCGCGAGATCGCCACGACGAAGCTCCCCGACCTCAACGCCAACGACATCGACGCCGCCATGAAGATCGTGGAGGGCACCGCCCGCTCCATGGGCGTCACCGTCGAGGGTGCCTGATCGAGCGAGCTTGCGAGCTCGACAGTAAGCACCGACACGTGGGAGGGCCGCGCTGGCCCTTTTGACCACATCTCCTGAAAGCAGAGGATCATCATGCAGCGCAGCAAGACCTACCGCGCGGCTGCCGAGACGTTCGACAAGAACGAGCTCCACGCGCCGCTCGCCGCGATCAAGATCGCGAAGTCCGCCAGCAAGAAGAAGTTCGACGAGACCGTCGACGTCGTGTTCCGCCTCGGCGTCGACCCCCGCAAGGCCGACCAGATGGTCCGCGGCACGGTCAACCTGCCCCACGGCACCGGCAAGACCGCCCGCGTCCTCGTGTTCGCCGTCGCGGACAAGGCCGAGGCCGCCCGTGAGGCCGGCGCCGACTTCGTCGGTGGCGACGAGCTCATCGACAAGGTCGCCGGCGGCTGGACCGACTTCGACGCCGTGGTCGCGACCCCGGACCTGATGGGCAAGGTCGGCCGCCTCGGCCGCGTGCTCGGTCCCCGTGGCCTCATGCCGAACCCGAAGGTCGGCACCGTGACGCCGGACCCGGCCAAGGCCGTGACCGACATCAAGGGCGGCAAGATCGAGTTCCGCGTCGACCGCCACGCCAACCTGCACTTCATCATCGGCAAGGCGTCCTTCTCCGAGCAGGCGCTCGCCGAGAACTACGCCGCCGCCCTCGAGGAGGTGCTGCGGCTCAAGCCGGCCAGCTCCAAGGGCCGCTACCTGAAGAAGGTCACCGTCTCCACGACCATGGGCCCCGGCGTCCAGGTCGACCCCAACCGCATCAAGAACGTCGCGGTCGAGGACGAGGCCTGATCCAGGCACATCTCAGCGCCGACGCCCGCCGTACCCCTCGGGGACGGCGGGCGTCGTGCTTTTGTCGAGCCTTCTAGGGTGAGCCGGGTGTTGCGCGCTCTCGGACCCCTCGCCGTGCTCGTCGCCCTCGCCGCCTGCTCCGCCTGCTCCGCCTGCTCCGCCGGCCCCGGGCCCGGCCCCGGGGCGGGGAAGCCGGCCGGGCCGACGCTCACCACGGCCGCGCCCGGCTTCGAGGAGCTCTCACCCGGCTGGGACGAGAGCCCGGACGGCCCCGCGCCGGTCCCCGACGCCGAGCTGGACGACGCCGCGCTCACGGCGCTGCTGCGCACCCGCGCGACGGCGTCCGGCGACGACCACTGCGCCCCGGACGAGGTCGCGGTGAGCCTCGAGGGCTGGGACTCCTCGCTCGGACACCGCTACTCGCGCGTCGTCGTCCGCAACGCGGGCGAGCGGGCGTGCGTGCTCGAGGGGGTGCCCGGCATCGGCGCCCGCGGCGCCTGGGGCACGACCTTCGTCAACGAGGTCGGCCGGGGCACGTCCGACGACCCCGAGGATCCGGTGCGGCTCGCGCCGGGGGAGCAGGCGACGAGCGACCTGGAGTGGACCGGCGACCTCGCCGGATCGGAGTCCGAGCACGTGTCGCTGCTCGTGCTGCAGCTGGCGGCCGGCCAGCCGCCGGTCGCGGTGCCGGCGCAGATCGCCGGAGACGGTCCCGATGGTCCGCCGCTCGACATCGGGCCGCTCACGGCCCTGTACCTGACGCCGTTCGTGCGGCGTACTTCCTGACGGAAACTTGCGCTTCCTGACGGTTGCAACGGGCAGGAAGCGCAGGAATCCCCGCTGAAGCGGGGATTCCTGCAGCAGCGTCAGGCGCTGAGCTTCTCCAGCGCCGCGAGCTCGACGCACACCGCGACACCGGCCATCGCCAGGACGACCTCGTCGAGCACCGGGTACGTCGGCGCGAGCCGGATGTTGCGGTCGTCCGGGTCGTTGCCGTGGGGGTAGGCCGAGCCGGCGGGCGTGAGCGCGATGCCGGCCTCCTTGGCGAGGGCGACCACGCGCGAGGCGGTGCCGTCGAGCACGTCGAGGTTGACGAAGTAGCCGCCGGTCGGGACTGTCCAGGTGGCGATGCCGAGGCCGGTCAGCCGCGAGGAGAGGGCGTCCTCGACCGCGGCGAACTTCGGGGCGATCAGCGCGCGGTGCTTGCGCATGTGGGCGCGGACGCCGTCGGCGTCGCCGAAGAACTCGACGTGGCGCAGCTGGTTGATCTTGTCGGGGCCGATCGCGGCGAAGTTGAGGCGCTGGAGGTACCAGGCCTTGTTCTCGGGCGAGGCGGCGAGCGCGGCGACGCCGGCGCCGGCGAAGGTGATCTTCGAGGTCGAGGCGAACATGATCGGCCGGTTGGGGTGGCCGGACGCCGCGGCGAGGCCGAGCGCGTCGGCGCTCTTGGTCTCGACGTCGGTGAGGTGGTGGACGGCGTAGGCGTTGTCCCACAGGATCCGGAAGTCCGGGGCGGCGGTCGGCATCGCCATCAGCTCGGCGGCGACCTCGGCGGAGCAGACCGCGCCGGTCGGGTTGGCGTAGGTCGGCACGATCCACATGCCCTTGACGCTCGGGTCGTTGGCGACGAGCGCGCGGACGGCGACCGGGTCGGGGCCGTCGGGGGTCATCGGGACGCTGAGCATCTCGATGCCGAGCTCGGCGAGCATGGTGAAGTGGCGGTCGTAGCCGGGCACCGGGCAGATGAACTTCACGACCGGCTCCTGGCCCCACGGCCGCGGCGAGTCGGGGCCGCCCTTGAGCAGCAGCGCGGTGAGCACCTGGTGCATCATCGTCAGGCTGGAGTTGCCGCCGGCGACGACGCTCGCGACGTCGACGCCCAGCAGGTCGGCGAAGATCTCGCGGATCTCGGCCAGGCCCTCGAGGCCGCCGTAGTTGCGGGTGTCGGTGCCCGAGCGGTCGAGGTACGTCGTGGGCAGGGTCAGCAGCCCGTTGGACAGGTCGAGCTGGTCGGCCCCCGGCTTGCCGCGGGTCAGGTCGAGCTTGAGGCCCTGCGCCTTGAGCTCGTCGTACGCCGCGCGGACCGTCGTGAGACGTGCGGCGAGGTCGTCGGCAGAGAGGGCGGACAGCGGCGCGGCGGAGGTGGTCACGGGGACCATCGTGCCAAGTCCGCGCGCCGCGCGCGCCCCCGGTCCGCCCTCTGTGCGGACCGCGGGCCGACGAAGGGCCGACGAAGGGCCGACGAAGGGCCGACGAAGGGCCGACGAAGGGCCGACGAAGGGCCGACGAAGGGCCGACGAAGGGCCGACGAAGGGCCGACGAAGGGCCGACGAAGGGCCGGGACTCAGCCGATCCGCACGTCCGCGGGCGACCAGAACGCCCGCATGCTGGTGATCCGGCCCTCCTCGTCGAAGGTCATCACGTCGATCGGCTCGATGGTCGCCTGCTCGGCGCCGGAGCCGGTGACGACCCGGAAGCTGAAGGCCGCCTCGTTGCCGGACACGCGCAGCGCGAGCAGCTCGGTGCGCCGCTCCAGGCCGGCCAGCGCGTCGTAGAAGGCGGCGATCTCGCCGGTGCCCTTGAGGGCGGGGGAGCCGACCGGGTCCTCGAGGGTGCCGTGGTCGGCGTACAGGGCGGCGATGTCGGCGCCGCTCGCGGCGTCGGCGACGCGGGCGAGGTAGCGGGCGACGGTGGCGGGGATGTCGATCGTCATGGGCGCATCGTCGGCATCGCGGACGACGGCGCGCGCCGCGGCTCCCGCTCCCCGGGATCCGGCGGCGCCGCGATTTGGCTCAGCCGGGCGGCGCGCCGTACCGTTTCCCACTGAAACCTTAAGACCGCCGGTCGTCCGGGCTCCGAGCCCTGACCGAAGGTTCCGCCGCGAGGCGGACGGCCTGCGCAGGGGATCAGAGCAAAGCCCAGCACGTCTCGACGTGCGCGGTCCACGCCCTGAGCGCCTGCGCTCGGGGCGTTCGTCATTTCGACGAGATCTTCGCGGTGGTCCCCATCCGGAAGGAGACCCATGGCGCGGGCAGACAAGCAGGCCGCCGTCGCGGAGATCGCTGAGTCCTTCAGCGAGTCCGCAGGCGCTGTGCTGACCGAGTACCGCGGTCTCACCGTCAAGGAGCTGCAGAACCTGCGCCGCTCCCTCGGTGCGAACGCCAACTACGCCGTGGTCAAGAACACGCTGGCCAAGCTCGCCGCCAAGGAGGCGGGCATCGAGGGCTTCGACGAGCTCCTCACCGGCCCGACCGCCATCGCCTTCATCAAGGGCGACGTCGTCGAGGCTGCCAAGGGTCTGCGTGACTTTGCCAAGGCGAACCCCACCCTGGTCATCAAGGGTGGCGTTCTCGACGGCGCGCTCCTCGACGCGGCGGAGATCGGCAAGCTTGCCGACCTCGAGTCGCGTGAGGTGCTCCTGGGCAAGATGGCGGGCGCGATGCTCGCTTCGCTCAGCCAGGCCGTCTACCTCCTCAACGCCCCGCTCGCCCAGGCTGCCCGGCTCGCCGGCGCCCTGGAGGCGAAGGCCCAGGAGGACCCCTCGATCCTCGCAGGTGGTGCCGGTACGCCGGTCGCCGCCGAGGAGGCTCCGGCCGCTGAGGCCGAGGCCCCCGCTGACGAGGCTCCCGCCGCGGACGACGCGGACGCGGCCGCCTCTGACGAGGGCGACACCGCCGAGGCCTGAGGCCCCGGCGTCACCACCACCTGAAACCCCGGTCTTCCCGCTGACGTAGCGGGCCGACCACCTGAGAAAGGAACCGCCACCATGGCGAAGCTCACCACCGACGAGCTCCTCGACGCGTTCAAGGAGATGACCCTCATCGAGCTCTCCGAGTTCGTGAAGCAGTTCGAGGAGACCTTCGGCGTCACCGCCGCCGCCCCGGTCGCCGTTGCCGCTGCCCCCGCCGCCGGCGGTGCCGCGGGCGGTGCCGACGAGGCTGCCGCTCAGGACGAGTTCGACGTCGTCCTCGAGGCCGCTGGTGACAAGAAGATCAACGTCATCAAGGAGGTCCGCGCGCTGACCTCCCTCGGTCTCAAGGAGGCCAAGGACCTCGTCGAGGGCGCCCCGAAGGCGATCCTCGAGAAGGTCAACAAGGAGACGGCCGACAAGGCCAAGGAGGCCCTCGAGGGCGCCGGTGCCACCGTCACCCTCAAG
The DNA here is from genome assembly GCF_039537225.1 of Nocardioides ginsengisoli. NCBI lineage: Bacteria > Bacillati > Actinomycetota > Actinomycetes > Propionibacteriales > Nocardioidaceae > Nocardioides > Nocardioides ginsengisoli. The sequence goes on along the minus strand of NZ_BAABAC010000013.1, from coordinate 93,994 downwards.
TGATCTCCTCCGGACGTCTCGCCCTCGGGTGAGCCGGCCGGACAGCTCGCTGACACGAGGCGGGTCCCTTCGGGGGCCCGCCTCGTGCGTTTTGGCGTCGCGTGCGCGGTCCGGCCGGGGGA